>DASSNL010000137.1:0-3852 GCA_035688075.1 Gemmatimonadaceae bacterium | reverse complement strand
GTCGCCCCTGCGGCTCGAAATTCAAGACCTGACCCCGTCGTACTGTGCGCGATCAGTCGTTGTCGCCCAGGCGCTCTTCGGCCTTGCCGAAGTTCTTCTGGACCTTGCCTTTCAGCTCCTGCGCCTTCCCCTTGATCTGTTCGCTCTCATCATCTACAGCGTCGGCCGCAGCGCCGCGAACCTTTCCTTCGAGCTCCTTGGCCGAACCCTTCACCTGGTTCGAGATCCCGCGCTCGGTCAAGTCGCGGTCGCGGTCGAGATCCAGATCGTCGCGATCGGGGTCTTTGCGTGTACGGTCGTCCATTGTTACCTCCTGCTTCTCATACGATAGGCACGTGCGACGAGCCGCACGTGGTCGCGCCCGCAGTGGGCGTCCATGTACGTAAGAGATTGGCAAGGCACATGCCGCGCGACCATGCTGCCCTCCTTGCGCACCGTCCGCGCGTGGGCGCATCCTCAGGTAGTGACCCGAAGGAAAGCAGATGCATGCCGTTGCATGGTCGCATGCCGTCGATCACCGTAGCGAGGAACCGTGACGCAACCAATCAGCATCGAGCCACCCGTTCGCCGAACGCTCCACGGTGTCTTCGTGGTCAACGGCGAGCGGCACGAGGTGGCGTTCGCACCTCACAAGACGCTGCTGGAGCTCCTGCGTGAGGACCTCTCGCTCACCGGTACCAAGCACGGCTGCGAGCTTGGCGAGTGCGGCACCTGCACGGTTCTGGTCGATGGCACGCCAATCCTCTCCTGCCTCGCGCTGGCGCAGGCGCACATGGAGCAGACGATAGAAACTGTGGAAGGGATGGCTGGCGCTAGCGGCCTGCATCCACTGCAGGATGCCTTCGCGCGGCTCGGTGCCGCACAGTGCGGCTACTGCACGCCAGGCTTCCTGCTCACCGCTCGGGCGCTCCTCGCGGAGAACCCGACTCCGTCGCGCGAGGACATCAAGGAAGCGCTCGGCGGAAACCTCTGCCGCTGTACCGGCTACCTCAAGATTTTCGAGGCGGTGGAGCTCGCCGCGAAGGAGATGCACGAACGATGCGAGTAGTCGGTACGCCGCGGCGAAAGGTGGATGCCGCCGCCAAGGTTACTGGCGAGCTCCGTTTCGCCGACGATCTGTCGCTGCCGCGCATGCTGCACTGCAAGCTTCTGCGCTCGCGTTATCCGCACGCGACGATCACTAGGATCGACACGAACCGCGCCGCGGCGCTCCCTGGCGTGATCGCCGTCATGACCGGGAAGGAGCTGCCGATTCCGTTCGGGATCCTCCCCATCTCGCAGGACGAGCACGCACTCTGCCCGGATCGCGTTCGCTTCGTGGGCGACCCGGTGGCCGCCGTCGCGGCTACCGATGAGGACACGGCCGCCGAAGCGTGCAAGCTGATCGATGTGGAATACGAAGAGCTCCCCGCCGTAGCATCGCTCGACGACGCCTTTGCCGCGCCGGAAGCACAGCTGCACGGCTACGCCGACGATGGCAACGTCCACAAGGTGATCTCGCTCGACTTCGGTGGCGTGGACGAAGCGTTCGCTGCGGCGGATCTGGTGCGTGAGGACACGTTCTTCTACGAGGGGAACACGCACCTGCCGATGGAGCAGCACGCGTCGCTCGCGCAGTGGTCCACGGATGGAAAGCTCACCGTGTGGTCCAGCACGCAGACGCCGCACTACCTGCATCGCGCGCTCGCGAAGGTGCTCGAGATGGATCCCGCGCACATTCGAGTGATCGCCACGCCCAACGGAGGCGGCTTCGGCGGGAAGTCCGATCCCTTCGGGCACGAAATAGTAGTCGCGGCACTGGCACGGAAGACGGGCCGCCCGGTGAAGATCGCGCTCACCCGCGAAGAGGTGTTCTACTGCCACCGCGGCCGCCATCCGGTGCTCATGTGGATCCGCACCGGTGTGAAGCGCGACGGAAGCATCGTCGCCATGGACTTCAAGTCGTTCCTCGACGGCGGCGCATACGGCTCGTACGGCGTGGCGAGCGCGTACTACACGGGCGCGCTGCAGACGGTCACCTACGAGGTGCCGACGTACCGCTTCCGCGGCGCGCGAGTCTTCACCAACAAGCCGCCCTGTGGCCCCAAGCGTGGACACGGCACGCCGCAGCCGCGCTTCGCGGTCGAATGCCAGCTCGACAAGATCGCCGAGCAGTTGGAGCTCGATCCTGCGGAGATGCGCAAGCGCATTCTGCAGCCGGCGGACAGCCTCACCGCCAACTGGCTCCGTATCGGCTCCATGGGGCTGGGACGCTGCATCGATGCAGTCGTGGATGCGAGCGGGTGGAAGGAGCGCTATCGCAAGCTTCCCTTCGGCCGTGGGCTGGGGATCGCCTGCTCGTCGTACATCACCGGCGCCGGACTCCCGATCTACTGGAACTCGATGCCGCATTCGAGCGTGCAGCTCAAGCTCGATCGCTCCGGCGGAGTCGCGGCGTTCTGCGGAAGCATAGACATCGGTCAGGGCTCCGACTCGGTGCTCGCCTACATCGTGGCCGAGGTGCTCGGCATCGATCCGCTCGACATCCGCGTGGTCACCGGCGATACGGATCTCACTCCCATCGACCTCGGCTCCTACTCGTCGCGCGTCACGCTCATGACCGGCAACGCCGCCATCCAGGCGGCCGAGCGTGCACGCGACACGATCGCGGGCGCGGTGAGCGCGAAGCTCGGTATCCCGCCCGACCGCCTCGTGTTCGCCGGCCGCCGCGTCTTCGATGCCGAGGATCCGGAGAAGGGAGTCTCATTCGCCGAGGCGGTGCAGATCGCGGAGACGAAGCACGGAGCGATAGGCGCCACCGGCTCGTACAAGCCGCCCCGCTCACCAGGGCGCTACAAGGGGGCCGGCGTCGGACCCTCGCCGGCGTATTCGTACTCGTGCGCGATAGCGGAGGTTGAAGTGGATCCGAGTACGGGCATCGTGCGCGTGCCGAAGGTGTGGATCGGCCACGATCTCGGTCAGGCCATCAATCCTCTCCTAGCGATTGGCCAGGTGGAGGGCTCGGTCTACATGGGGCTCGGCGAGGCGCTGATGGAGGAGATGACCTACCGCGACAAGCAGCGGAACGTGGTGCATCACCATCCGAGCATGCTCGAATACAAGAGCATCACCACGCACGAGATGTGCGACGTGGAGACGTTCCTCATAGAGGATCCCGACCCCAACGGCCCGTTCGGCGCGAAGGAGGTGGGCCAGGGTCCGCTCCTCCCGATCCCGCCAGCGGTCGCGAATGCCGTGTACGATGCGGTCGGCGTGCGCGTGGATGAAGTCCCGATCTCGCCGCACGCGGTGCTCCGTGCTCTGAAGGACAAGATGCGCGGGAAGGAAGGCCGCCACGGGCCGTCGAAGATTCCCGACTACGCGTTCCCCGAACCGGCGCGGATCCTCACGCCTGCGCAGGGCGGTACCGGGCGCGAGGCCGACGAGCGCGCGCACAGCGAAGTGGGAGGGGAGCGCTGATGCTCAGGCTGCCGCGCTTCGACTACATCGAGCCGGGGAGCGTGGCCGACGCCGTCGGCGTGCGCGCGCAGGCTGGCGACGACGCGATGTTCGTGGCCGGAGGGACCGACCTCTACCCGAACATGAAGCGCAGACAGCAGACACCGCGCACGGTGATCTCTCTCGCAAGGATCCCGGAGCTCACGAGCATCGAGGGAACGCCGGAGCGCGGAGTGCGTATCGGAGCGGGAGTCACGCTCACCGAACTCGCGCGGCATCCGCTCATCGTGCAGCACTACCCTGCAGTGGCGCGCGCGGCGCATCTCGTGTCCACTCCGCTCCTGCGCAACATGGGAACCATCGGTGGGAACCTGCTCCTCGACACGCGCTGCAACTACTACGACCAGACGTACG
>DASSNL010000134.1:0-17240 GCA_035688075.1 Gemmatimonadaceae bacterium | reverse complement strand
AATCGGTTCAACCGATTCACGATTTCACGATTCCGGGCCTGGGCCGGCCTCATACGGGCTCACACTATCAGCGTACTCACCGCCGCGATGAAGATGGCCGCGGTCCATACGATGTCGAAGTTGAACCACGCCTTACGCAGGAAACCCACGCCGAGCACACGATACACCACGAGCGCGATCACTCCCATCACGATGAACATCGCTCCGGTGTGCGCGACGAGCGCCATCGAGCCGCCCTCGAGCGTGTGATGCGCGTGATGCATCATGTCCGCGTGCGCTGCCGCTCCGCCCACTAGCACGGGGAGGAGCATGAGCCCCGCCCCGTGCGCGGTCGACATCACGAAAGACCATATCGTGAGGTCGCGGAAGCCAAGCCGCATCCCGACCCAACGAGGATGCGTCCTGCGCCGCACGACGAGCCAGATACCGAAGGCGAAGAGCATCGCCGCCGCAGCTACCCGCAGGATATCCACGGGTACGAACATCCCGCCCGCGACGAACACGCCGATCGCCAGCGCTACGCTCACGGCATGTCCGAGCGCGATCGGCGGGAGCGCGCTCAGCACGCTGGTGGCGCGATGATGCTGCACGCCTAGAGCGACGGCGAAGAGCCAACCCATCGCCGGGTTGAGGCCGTGGTACGCGCCGAGCAGCGCCGGTATCGTCCAGCTCACGGCAGCCTCACGCGAAGCAGTAGGAGTCGGATGAGGCGTCACCGCCCTGCAGATGCACCTGGTGGGGGCGGTAGCCGTCGGTGGTGACGAAGAAGTCTGGATCCACGGCCATCTGCCCGTCGGGGCCTACGTTCAGCCTCGTAATCCACCCACGAACTCCTTCGGGATAGAATTGCGCATCCCACGTACTGTAGAGCGAGTTCGTGAGATATACGCGCTTCCCATCGCGGCTCACTTCGAGCATCTGCGGTCCGCCGTTGAGCGGGCCGGAACCGTTGAACTCGGTGCGCCGCACGATCCCGCCCAGTTGTACGGAACCCGTGTGCTTCGGCTGGAACGGGTCCGAGACGTCGTAGCGGCGCAGCTCGCCCGTCCCCCAGCACGACGCGTACAACGAGCGGTCGTCGAGCGAGAGAGCGATGTCGGTCACCAGCGGCGGCACGGCCTTGAAGTCCTTCAGCGCGGGCGGCAGCTGGTCCGGATCGGCGGGCTCGGCGGGGATCTCGATCACCTTCTGAACCTGCCAGTCGCCGTCGCGATTGAACCAGAGCCAGATGGAGCTTGAGAGATTCTCCAGGGAAACGACCACGCCCGCGAAGCCATACGCGCGAGTGGGATCGTGCGCGGGACGCAGCTCGAGCACCATCTGGTTCTCCTCGCCGAGCACCATCGATTTCAGGTGACGGCGCTTGCGCAGATCCCAGAAATTGAGGTGCTGGCCGTACTTCTTGGCCATGAGTAACTCGGGGTCGAGGCCGTTCTCGACCATCTTCGGCGTGCCCCACTCGCTGGTGACCATCGTGTCGTAGCCGAGGTGCCACCAGAAATCGTAGGCGAGACGCTGCGGGCCGCGGTCGATCTCCCACGCGCCGAGTGGCTCGAAGGTGTCATGGTCGAGAACGAAGACCCCGCCGGGAGCGTCGCCGTTGGCGTTGCCGAGCGCGCTCATGTAGATGCCGTCGGGACCACAGTGCACGGTGTGCGGACGCGAGTAGCCGGTCTTCGAGATCAGCTCGTCGGGCTCGATGATCCGTACGATGGACGGCTCGAGCGGATTGGGCTGTGTGTCCACGATGTAGATGCGCGACGAGCGCAGTCCGGGCACCACCAGATAGCGCCTGCGCACGTGCGGATGCGGCGCGTAGGGACAGAGCGCCGCGCTGCACGCATTCCAGCCGAAGTGGTGCAGCTCGTCGCCGGCGTAGGGAAGATCCACGCGTGTGACGACTTCGCCGTGAGTCTTCGATTTGGGATCGCAGTCCACCACACCTATCGAGTCGGGGCGGCCGTCCCCTGGAGTCGGATTCAGCAGCATGACGTACGCGAGCGTCTCGGGCGGCGCCGCTGACGCGGCGCGAGGCGACGGGTAGAACGTCGGATCGGGGAGCATGGTCTTGCGGGGTGGCGTAAGCGTGGCGCTCATACTTACCTCGGCGTGCGGGTTCGTGATTTGCCCGAATGCGCGCTACGCATCTGTGCGCCGGGAGAGTGGCGCGCAGACATAGCGCTGTACGCCGGGATGTTGCGCCGAACCGCTCTCGCGAGCATGAGGCAGCGGTCCCAATTTTCGGGGGGAGTGCGACCGAGCCGCGAACGAGGGTGGGACTACGCTCCCAGCTGGCGGCGGCCGTGCTCGGCGGGGATGCGGCCGAAGCCCACTGTGCGCGCGGCGACGATGGCCTGTGGGCGCGTCTCGACGCCGAGCTTCCGGAAGATGCTGGTGATATGGTTGCGCACCGTCTTCGGCGATATGCTGAGATGGCCGGCGATCCGCGCGTTGTCGGTTCCTTGCGCGATGAGCTCGAGCACTGCGCGCTCGCGATCGGTGAGCTCGGGAAATGGATCGTTGGTCGCTATCGGCTCCGCTTCGCTACCGGACGTACGGAGGAAGTCGCGCACTGCTTCGAGAAAGACCGGCCAGGATGGCTCATCTTCCTGGATGACGTGGTTCTGTCCGTCGAGAGGGACGAAGCGCGCGTCGGGGATCAGCGACGAGAGAATACGTCCTTCCTCGAAGGGGACCATCGCATCGTCACGCGCGTGCAGCACGAGCGTGGGCGCTCGGACGAGCCGCGCGGCATCGCTGACGTCGATCTGAAAGAACGCCGACTCGAAGCGCACCGCATTCTCGGCGGAAGTCGTCCGCGCCTGCAGCTCGTCGAGCCACTGTATCCGTTCGGATGGGGCGTCCGGCATGAAGAGACGCGAGAAGACCTGGCAGAACGCCGACCTCTGCTGCCCCCATCCCAGGTGTACGAGGCGCAGAAGCACATCCGCTTCCTCGATCTGCTCGGGTGTCGGGTCGCGCCGGAGCCGGCCGCGCGCGTAGCCGCCGTACAGCACGAGCGCGCTCACACGCTCCGGGTGTCGCGCCGCGAATGCCACCGCGACCGCCGCCCCCTGCGAGACGCCGAGTAGCGGGAAGCGCCCCAGCCCGCGCGCGTCGACAATCGTCTCCAGGTCGCGCACCCACGCCTCGAAGGAGAAGTCCGATACGTCCCAGTCGGAGAGACCGCAGCCGCGCTCGTCGTAGCGGATCAGCGTGTGACCGATGGACAGCTCGCGCATCCAGTGCCGCCACACCGGACTGCGCCAGTCGTGGTCGAGGTGGCTGAGCCATTGCGCGGCCTTCACTAGCGGCGGGCCGTGCCCCGAGACGGCGTAGGCGAGCCGGACGCCGTCGGGTGCGAGGCAGAGGCGGATGCGCTGTTCCATAGCCAAGCTCCGGAGTCGATGCCCACGAACGAGCGCGGTTCCCGGCCGCTACGAGGGCGGCTCGGACTCGATCAGGCTCGAGCGCTACGCGCGTAGCGCGATGCGGGCTACTCCACCAACGAGCTTGTAATAATGGGCGTCCGCTCGGCGAGTCGGAAGAGCGAGAGCGTCGTTCCAGCGACGGCGGTAGCTCAAGGACTAACGCAATCCTGCGGTCCTGGCCTCCGCAGCTCGAGGACGGTGTCGACGAGGAACTCGAATGGCGAGACTCCCATGTGGCCGTAGTGGCCAGGGCCGACGACCGTACCGCGCCAGCGGACATAGTACCGTGGGTTGCCGTTGTCATCGAGCGGGACGTCCGGCCACTTCAGCTCTTTTCCGGCGTCAGGGCGCCACGTCGCCCATGCGCGCCGGGCATCCGTCCGATAACTGTCGAGCGAGTCGCCCGAAATGAACCACGCATCGGCCGCGCATGGGACGAACTCGCTGGACTCGAAGCCGGACCTGTAGTGGCCGCGGAATACTCCGGTCACACGTCGAACCGGGCGGTGGTCGCACCCCGCCGTCGACACGGTCCAGTCGCGTCGCAGGTGGGCGGTCTCGGCGAGCGAGATACTGTCGTCCGCGAGCCCCTTGCCCAGACCGACGATCGTCGCGCACTGGACGTCTACGCGCACACCCGTGACGGGGAGGTTGTCGAGCCGGTAGTGGCCGAGCGTATCGACGACGGCGCAGCGGTACTCGAGTCCGGACGGTGAATGCCGGATGTATGCGCAGACGCTGATTCTGCGCGCCGCGAGTCCTGACGTCGAGTCACGCACCGTGCCGCTGATCACGCCTCCGCGTGGCAGCGGTCGCGCCTGCGCCCGCGCGCCCGCACTCGAGAGTGTTGCCAGGAGGAGAACGACGAGGTTCCAAAGGAAGTTCGTGCGTTGCATGTTCTCAGCGCATGGCGCCGCCGGGCGCCTCGCTACGGCTCCGGCTCGAGGCGTGCCTCGAGATGGACCGCTTGCCCGACGCCGCAGGCGTTCGCTATCACCTCCACGGCGGACTCGTGCCACGAAGCGTAGCCAGCATGCTCGACCGTCACGTCGTACGTACCCGGCCGGTTGGGAGCTGCACCGATCGACACCAGGGTATCGCCGTGCCATCCGGACGGGCGCAAAGAGTCGACGTACGCCCCATCCCGCACGATGCCAGTACTGCCGGTTGCAAGAGCTGCCCCGGAAGTCGCACTACGCACCTCGACCTGGACGGCCGGGACGAGTGCCACCGGGGGACAGCTCCCCGTCGCCGAAAAGTCGCTACACGCGGTGAGTGATACTGCCGTGCTCAACACCGAAACGCCGACGAGGAAGTGTCGCATAGTTCTCCTCCATACGTGGTACCAGGGACTCCCGGCGTGGAGCTGATCCGCGGCGGGCCCTGGTGGGCGCTACAATAGCAGACGCGGAGCGAGCGCGGTTCCTAGCACGCGCTCTCGTCCACTTCGATGCTTCGGCCGGCAGCAGCTCCGATGATCCCCCTCACGGTCGCCGTCTCGCTTGCTGCAGAGAGGTCGGACGCATCTCTCCTCATCCCGGTATCGGGGCCTCGAGTCTCCTCAGGCAGCCGAACTGGCACTTCGGCAGTTCTACATGAGCCGATCGTCCACTGCAAGAGCTGCGTTGGACAGCCTTCTCTCGCAGTCCAAAACCACGTTGCGAGAACGAGTGCGTCGAGTCGCGCCTTCACCGCATGCCAAGGCGGAGTAGAAGCTTCGCCACGAGATCCTCCGGTGGCGCCGAGACATCGAAGGGTTCACCCAGACTGCCGTCGGCACCCTCGAGCAGGACCTTACGCTCGGCCGCGAGAGTCTGCCGCTCGAACTCCCGTTCGTCGAGTGCGCGTGCTGTCTGACGACGTTCGATCCGGCGGAGATTCTCGCGGAGGGGGAGGGTGAGGAGAAAACAGTGGATGTCAGCGTCAGCGTCGATATCGAGAAGTCTGCGGCGCAGATCGTCCAGCTCTTCCGGCGTGCGCCAGAAGTGGTCGATGACGAAGTTGCGGTAGCCTAAGCTCCGATGATGTGCGACGAGCATCGCGATCGTCGAGTGCAGGTAGTCGATCTCGTCGACTGGCGGCGGGTTCGCCGCTACGAGATGGTCGCCGTCCAGCATCACGCACTGGTCGATGCTCTCTGCAAGCGCCTCGGCGAGCGTCGACTTTCCTATGCCGAGTGGTCCGTTGAGGACGATGATCATGGTTGCGGAGTCGAGTCACTTCGCGGGCCTGCTCCCCGATGACACGCAGTACCGTCGCCACATCGGTTACGTAGGCCATGCTGCACGTGATCGAAGGTGTGCGTCTCGCCTAGTAGCCGACGCATCGGAAGTACCGCATCGCGACACGCACCGTGTCCACCGTGCCCGCCTGGAGCTCGAGCCTTCGCTCCTCGAGGTAGTGTTGCATCGACCGCACGCGAAGCGTGTACTGCCCAGGCGATCCAGGTCCGAGCACGAATCCTCCGAGACTGTCCGTGGCTTTCTCGGAGCCGACCATCACTCGCTCATCGCCCTCGCCGCGGAAGAGGCTGATGCCGGAATATGGGAGCACGCGACCCGACCGCGCTTCCGTGACAACCCCGATCACGATCCCCGAATCCGCTGCCGCGACCACGTCATGCGGGATCGTCCCACCCAGCTGTTCGTTGCGGGTAAGGGGAGGAGGCACGGTGTCGCACTGGGCGGGCACTGTCATGACGTCCACCACGCGACGTTGCTGGCACGCCACCGCGACACTGAAGGACAGGAGTACCGCGACCCTCAACGAACGAGGAAGTCGCACCATTTCGATTCCGTTGTTCAAGACGCAGGGTCCGTCGGAACGCGCTGATGCCGCACGCGCTGTGATGTGCGCTCCAATACGACTCGGCGGATAGAGCTCCGTAATCCGTTATCCCTACAGACACTATGTTAGGCCGCGCCCTCTCGCAACCTAACGCTGTTCCGCGGCCGCTCGCTTGAACGACGGTAACGCTTTCTCGGGAAAGCTCTTGCCCGCTTGGCGGTCATTGGGGTCCCATTAGGTTAGGCAGCGGCATAACGGCGAATAATCCCTCCCGGCGCCGAGCAGCGCCGCGAGAGCTCTCGGCCCGCCCGTCCGCGCGACTACCCACCGAATTCTCGGCCTGTCTCCTCCCGCCCACCACGACCAGGACCGTACCTTCATACACAGCGCACGATCCGACCAACACGGAGCTTATCTATGGCATCCGACCCCGACTTCCTTCAGTACATCACCGAGCAGCTCTCCGGCGTGTACGGGCTCTCCCACCGCAAGATGTTCGGCGAGTACGCGCTCTACATGGGACGCAAGGTCGTAGCCCTGGTGTGTGACAACCAGCTCTTCCTGAAGCCCACCGCGGCGGCACGCGCGCTTCTCGAGCATCCAACGGAAGCGCCGCCCTATCCCGGCGCCAAGCCCTATTTCCTGATCGACTCAGCGCTCGACGATCGCGATCTCCTCGCCGAGCTCTTTCGAGCCACGGAGCGGGAAGTTCCGGAGCCGAAGACGAAGAAGGCGAAGAATTCGAAGAATCCGAAGAAGAGAAAGTAGGCGCCGCCCTCAGCGTAACGAGCGGGCCGTTCGTATCATGTCGTGTACCCTCCTGCGCCCTGTCCTCCCCGCAACCCCACCATCGCGAACCTTCGCATGTCCAGAATGCCCAACCGACTCGTAGCCGGCGCCGCGCTCCTGGCGCTCGCCGCTCCCGCAGCTCCACTCTCCTCCGTCGCCGCGCAGTCGACGGTCGTACGACCGGACACCGCGCTCCCCCAGATCACCGAGCTGGTCTCCCGCCTCTCGCTCGACCGCTACAAGGCCACCATCAAGGGGCTCACTCAGTTCGGCGACCGCCAGCAGGGCACCGAGCGCAATCGCAAGGCCGTGGACTGGATCGAGAAGCAGCTCCAGAGCTACGGCTGCACGCCTACGCAGCGGATCACCTACCAATACGAGCAGCGGCCGCGCACGCGGCGCCAGCGGCCCAGCGCCGAGGAGATGGCGGCGTACCGGCGCCAGCGAGAGCAGGGGTGGGGCGTGGGCGGCTCACGCGAGCGCGGCAATCGCGCCCCAACGGGCGTCAACCGCGACTCGCTGAGGCAGCCCGACGCGCGGCTGCGCGCGCTCAACAAGGAGCAGCCCTCGGACGGCGAGCGCCAGGAGGTCTACTGCACGAAGGTCGGTACCAAGCACCCGGACCAGATGTACATCATCGGCGGCCACATGGACGGACTCGGTTGGGGCGAGGCCGCCAACGACGATGGCTCGGGGACGGCTCTGGTGATGGAGCTTGCGCGCGTCTTCAGCATGCCGGACGTGAAGACCGACGTTTCGATCCGCTTCATCCTCTGGAACAACGAAGAGACGGGCCTCAACGGCGCGCGCGCCTACGTGGAGCAGCGCGCTCCGTTGCAGGGGAAGGAATCACCCGCCGGCTCCGGGAAGTATCCGGAGCCGAAGTGGCTGGGGATGATCCAGCACGACATGATGATGTTCGACCACGGGATGCCGAACGCCGATAGCACGCTCCCCGCGAAGCAGCGCCCGGAAGCGGACGTCAACATCGAGTTCCAGTCGCAGTCGAAGTTCGCCGACCAGGCGGCGAAGCTCGCCTGGCACTTCCGCGGCGCGAACGAGCGGTACGCAACCGACTACCCGGCCGCGGTCGGCCCGCACATGACGAACACCGACTCGTCGCCTTTCATGGATCTCGTTCCCGCGATCAGCCTGCGCGAGAACGAGCGCGGGATGCAGATCGGCGCGGGGTGGGACCCCAACTGGCACCAGCCCACCGATCTCTACTCCACCTACAGCGACGACGACTTCCGGCTCGGCCTCAACGCCGCGCAGACCACGCTCGGCGCCATCGCCGAGCTGACTGGCGCGCGGGTCACCAAGTAGGCTCAGCCGTCATCCCCGCGCAAGCGGGGACCCAAGTTGCCGAGCGTGAACTTGGGTCCCCGCTTGCGCGGGGAAGACGGGATATAGTGTACAATCGGCCGTGACCGGTTCCTTCCCTCAGCTGTCAGCCAGGTAAGCCCAATGCATGATCGAATTGGTCCTCTCGCACTCCGCGCTGCGGCGGTACTGACGTGCGTCGGTGCATTCGGCGCCTCACTCACCACCGCCGCGGCGGCCCAGCAGAAGACAGTACCCGTGTTCGCCGACGGGCAGGCACAGGTCGTCCCGGGCTTCCAGGACAGCACCGCGTGGATCAGAGAGGAGCTCTGGGTCGAAACGGAGTTCGACACCGACGGCGACGGGAAGAAGGACCGGATGCACGTCGACGTGACCCGCCCTCGCCAGACGGACACCGATGGACTCGAGGTCTCGGTGATCTACGAATCGAGCCCCTACTTCGCCGGTACCTCCGGCCCGCGCTCGAATCTCTGGAACGTGAAGCAGGAGGTGGGTGCGAAGCCCACGCCCCGCGTCCATCAGCCGGAGATCCCCTTCGAGCCGGTGCGGCCGAGGATCTCGAACGATCTCATCGAGGAGTGGGTACCGCGAGGCTTCGCGGTGGTACACTCGGAGGCGCCAGGGACGGGTCTCTCGCAGGGATGCCCCACCGTGGGCGATTCGCCCGAGCGGCTCGCGCCGAAGGCGGTGATCGACTGGTTGAACGGGCGCGCCCGCGGCTTCACCTCGAGGGCCGGCAACGAAGAGGTGAAGGCAAGCTGGTCGACTGGAAAGGTCGGGATGATCGGCACGTCGTACAACGGCACTCTTCCGCTCGCGGCCGCGACCACCGGAGTCGAAGGGCTGGAAGTGGTGATTCCCGTTTCGCCGAACACCTCGTACTACCACTACTACCGCACGAACGGTCTGGTGCGTCACCCCGGTGGATGGCTGGGTGAGGACATCGACTTCCTCTACGATTTCATCCACAGCGGCGATACGGCGACGCGCGCGTACTGCAACAGCACCTACCGCGATGGTCTCTTCGCCGCGGCGGGACACCGCGATCGGACCACCGGCGATTACAACGACTTCTGGGCGTCGCGCGATCTTCTCCCGCACGTGCAGAACATCAAGGCGGCGGTGCTCGTCGCGCACGGCTTCAACGACTGGAACGTGGTTCCCGAGCACAGTATCCGCGTTTACGAAGAGATGAAGGCACACCATCTCCCGGTCTCGATCTACCTGCACCAGGGCGGACACGGTGGCAACCCGCCGGCCGACATGGTCAACCGGTGGTTCAGCCACTACCTGTACGGCGTAGACAATGGCGTGGAGAACGACCCTCACGCCTGGATAGTTCACGAGGAAGCGGCGCAGGCTGCGCAGGCGAAGACGATGGCCGAGCGCGAGGCACGGATCGCGGCGGCGCGTGCCGCGGGCGACTCGACGGTCGGGAACGCCCCCGATGGGACGCGGCGGAGACGCGCGCGCGGGCGTCGCAATCGCCCCGAGCGTACCCGTCCCACACCGTACGCCGACTTCCCCGTACCGGGGTCGGTACCGGTCGTCCTTCACCCCGTGGCGGGCGGGCGCGCGGTGGGAGCGCTCGCGCTCTCGGCGTCGGGACACGAGGGGAAGGAGAAGCTGGTAGACGATGTGGCGTTCAGCGGAAGCGCGCTGGCCGCGTCGGAGAGCTCGCCGCACCGGCTGCTCTACGCCACCGCGGTGCTCACCGACTCGGTGCACATCTCCGGGACCCCGCGCATCAAGCTGCGTCTCGCATCGAGCAAGCCAGCCGCCAACCTCACCATCTGGCTGGTACAGCTTCCCTTCGACTCCACCACGATCGGCACCGACATCCAGGAGAGTCTCATCACGCGCGGCTGGGCCGACCCGCAGAACTACCGGTCGCTCACCGACGGTGGCAACTACGACTCGAAGCTCCCCGGCGAGAAGCTCGTGCCAGGGAAGTTCTACGATCTGACCTTCGACATCGAGCCGAGCGATGAGATCATCCCGCCGGGGAAGAGGATCGGGGTGATGATCATGTCGAGCGATCGCGAGTTCACGCTCTGGCCCGCCGCCGGCACCGAGCTCACCGTCGATCTCGACGCCAGCTCGTTCAGCATCCCGATTGTCGGCGGCGCGGACGCGCTGAAGTAGATGACCCAGTCGCAGCCAACGCTCATCGGAATTCCCTACGATGCAGCCTCGTCGTATCTCCGCGGCGCCGCGGAGGCACCGCCGCTCATCCGACGCGCGCTGGCGTCGCCTTCATCGAACAGCTGGACAGAGTCGCTGAGGGACATCGGCGCACCGGGTGTGCTCCTCGACGCCGGAGACGTCGACCTCTCCGGTAACGATCCGCGCGCCGCCATCGAACGGGCGGCGCGGGACGTGATCGCCGACCACGGTATCCCGCTGTCGCTCGGCGGCGATCATTCCATATCGTACCCGCTGCTTCGCGCCATCCGCCCGGCACATCAGCGGTTCACGGTCCTGCAGCTCGACGCGCACTGCGATCTGTACGATGAGTTCGAGGGGAGCCGCTTCTCGCACGCGTGCCAGTTCGCGCGCGTGATGGAGGAGAGGCTCGCCGACCGGCTGGTGCAGGTCGGGATCCGCACGCTCAACGCACACCAGCGCTCCCAGGCCGATCGCTTCGGGGTCGAGATCATCGACATGCGCGCCTGGTGCTCGGGGGCTCGCCCCGAGGTGAGCGGCCCAGTCTACCTCTCGCTCGACATCGATGCGCTCGACCCCGCGTTCGCGCCCGGCGTATCGCACTGGGAGCCGGGTGGCCTGACCGTGCGCGACGTGATCACGTTGGTACAGGGGATCGGTGGTCCTCTGATCGGCGCAGATATCGTGGAGTACAACCCGCGGCGCGACACGAGCGGCGTCACCGCCTACGTGGCCGCGAAGCTGGTGAAGGAGGTCGCTTGCCGGATGCTGGCCTGACGACGGGGTCAGGTCTTTAATTTCGAGCGGGCCCAACCGCGGCTTTGCCGCGGTTGGGCCCGCTCGAAATTAAAGACCTGACCCCATCAGCGCGGCTACTTCATCAAGGCCGCGTCGCTCGGCGATCGTTGCTGCCGAGTCGCCCTTCGCGCTCAGCCGAGCCGCGTCGGCGCCGTACTCCAGCAGGAGCGCCGCGATGGCGAGCGCGCTCGCCGCATCGCCGGGGAGCCACATAAGCAGCGTGTCGCCATCCTTACCGACCACGCGCGCGAGCTCCGGCCGCTCGGCGAGCACGTCACGCAGCCGCTCCACGCGACCCGTGTAGGTGAGATACCAGACATCCCTGCTGTGTGAGCCGAGCAGCTCGATCATGCGTGCGTGCTGGAAGTACGCCGCCCAACCTAGCGGCGGCGAGTCGTACATCCGGTCGCGGACATCGACATCGGCTCCGCGCTCGAGGAGCAGGGCCGCGGAACGGAGCGCGTTCGCGCTCGCCGCAACGTGAAGCGCGCTCGTCCCGCTCGCCGGATCGGTGATCGCGGGTGAGACTCCGCGGTCGATGAGGAGCTGGACCACCTCCACGCGATCGCGCTTCAGCGCCTCGTGCATGGCTCGCGGGTCGGCGAGGTACTCGGGATGCCGCTCCAGCAGCGCCACGATCTGCTCGCGATCGCCGCGGGCGCATGCGTCGGCGAACATCTCGTACCCCTCGACCTCCGACAGGAGTGTGCTGGCGCCGTGCCGCGCGAGGAGCGCCGCCATCTCGTCGTGGCCGCGCGCCACGGCCTCCTGGTAGAGCGTGCGCGTGCGCCCCTTCCAGAGCCGGCCCGCGGGCGCGTTGGGGTCGGCCCCGTGCAGAAGCATCCACACCGCCATGCCGAGCAGGTTGCGGTCGACCGCGGCGTCGAGCATGAAGCGCGCGCCATGGTGCACGCGATCCTCGTCGCCGAGCGATGGCGCGCCGCGCATGTCGAACATCGGCCAGAGCGGATCGGCCCAGTCGGCCCCGTGCCCGCGGCGCAGCGAGTGCTCGTGCATCAGCTCCAGGAGCCAGACCATACCGTCATCGAGGAGATGCCGCGAAGTGTTGTCGGCGAAGACGTTGTAGAGCACCTGGTTGTCGTGCGGGTCGGCGCCGCGCTCGAGGAGGATCGCCACGAGCTCACGCGCGCGCGGATGCACGGCCGCGAGCTCCTCGCCGCGACCCATGACGCAGGTGAACGCCGTGTAGTGGATGTCGGCGTTGCCGCCGAGGTAGAAGGCGTTGGGGTCGGCGCCGCGGTCGAAGAGCAGTCGCGCGATCGCTACGGAGTTCTCGCTCGCCGCTGGCTGTGGAAGGCGCGCCGAGCAGAGGTAAAGGAGTGGCGGCCAGGAGCGCGGCCCGCCGATCTCGTTCACGGCTTCGGGGCGCTCGTCGAGGATCCGACGCACTTCATCTAGCTCTCCGCACGCTACCGCGGTGTAGATGTTGGCGCGCGCCAGCTCGGGGCGACGCTCGAGGAGGCGCCCGGCATCCAGCGTCCACGTAGAGCGCTGTGAGCCGCCCACGCGCCAGTCGAGACATGCCTTCCGAAGGAAGTCCGCCACTAGCTCGTCGAAGCTCCGGGATGCACCGGTGCGCGGAGATACGACGGCGGCACTCCGGCTCAGGAATTCGGCGACCTCCGGGTGGCCGCTAGCCGCGGCCAGCTCGGCGAGCGTACGCCCCGAGGAGTCGCGCGTGGTGAGATCCGCGCCGCGCTCCGCGAGGATGTGCGCGGCAGCCAGCTTCCCGTGCGCCATGGCGAATGCGACCGGCGTCCAGGCGGGGTCGATCCATGGATGTGACTTCGCGTCGCCGTTGACGTACTCTCCGAAGCGACGCTCGAGCGCGAGAGGATCGCGCGCGAGGATGCCAGGGATGCGCTCGTGCCTGTCGAAGGTGATCGCCTCGAAGATGTCGATCGCGCCCTCGAGGATGACGTTTCGAGCTTCGGCATGACCGGCATGGTTCGCCCATCCGGCCGGCGTTCCCCAGTAGCGGTCTTCCCGATCGGCGGGGTTGGCTCCGCGCGAGAGGAGCGCGCGTACCGCCTCGATGTTTCCGTTGAAGGCCGCGGCGTGGAGCGCGGTGTAACCGTGCGTACCGTCCACCGCGGTGCGGTGGTCGTCGCGCGCGTGCACCGACGCACCGCGATCGATAAGCGCGTGGATCACCTTCGCCGGCGCACGCTCGGCGGCGCGGATCAGCAGCCTGTCCCAACGTCCGCCAGGTCGCAGCGAGTGAGGCTCCTCGGAGAGCAATCGTTCGACGTCGGCGAGTCGCTCGAGCGCCACGGCAGCGGGGAGCCGGATGCGCGCGCCGTGCTCGATGAGCAACTCGGCCATCGCGCGCTCGCCGCTCAGCGCGGCCTGATCGAGCGGGGTGAGCCCGGCGGCATCCTCCTGCTCCACGTTCGCGCCTAGCTCGAGCAAAGTGGTAAGAGAGCTCGCCTGTCCACGGACGGCCGCGAGGTGCAGCGGGCGGCGCCGATGGTTGGTGGCATCCATCGGCCTGTCGAGATCCGCCGGCGCACGAGCGGCGATCTCGCGTATCGCATCGGTGGCACCCATCACGACGGCGGACGAGATGTTGTGCTGTGCGCCGTGGGCGAGCAGGTAGTTCACCAGCGCGGCGTTCGGTACACGAGCGAACACCGTGGCCCAGCCGATGACATCGAGCTCGTGATGGTCGCCGCTCCCGATCGGATCGGCGCCGTGCTCGACGAGCAGGCGGACGATTTCCATCACCCCACGCTCCGCCGCGAAGTGCAGCGGCATCGCGTTGTCGCCCTCGTCGCGGATGTTCGGGTCGGCGCCGCGCTCGAGGAGGAGAGCGATGACCGCCGTGCTGTCGCGATTCACGGCGAAGTGGAGGGCGGTGCGCAGGCCGGTGTGTCCCTCGAGCAGCGCGCGCTCGTTGACTATATCGGGGTGCGCGTCCAGGAGTGCAGCGACGAGCAGGACGTCGCCGCGCTCCGCGCCCGCCAGGAGCGCCCCGATCGCGGCGGAGCGCTCCGTCGGGAGCGCTCGCGCCGCCGCGCGTCGCTCGAGCTCCGCCTTCAGCGCGCTCCAGCCGGAAAGTCCATACTCTCGCGCGAGTGCATGCTGCACGTCGCGGATGCCGGGTGTGTCGGGAGCGGTCGGGCAGGCACGACGAAGGCGGGCGAGCGCCTCCGCGTCGTTCTCGCGCAGCGCCCGCAACCAGCGCTTCGCTTCCTTCCGGAGCGTCTCGAGCGAGCTCCGGGGCGTGAGTTCCCTGCTCATGGAAACCTTCCTCCATATTCGCCTGAAGTCCGCTTAGTACAGGCAGGAAGAAGGTTCGCTGCAACTTGCACGAACCCTATGGGTGGGATCAGAGCTCCCTTGCCGCGGACAGGAGGCGCCCCAGAGCGCACTGTCACAAGCATCGCGCGAGGGTGGAAGGACGTCAATGGGGCCGATGGGGTCAGGTCTGAAATCGTGAATAGATACGGCCGCCTGCTCCGGCCGTATCGATTCACGATTTCAGACCTGACCCCGTCATCGTCTCGATCTTTCCCTCCAGCGAATCGACCTCCGCGCGCGCGCCCGTAAGCTCGGCCAGCGCCTGCTCCAGCTTCGTGCGCTCCACCTCGAGAAAGCGCTCGTACGGCTGCACCACGTCGAGCAGCTGCTGACGGTAGCGCCCGAGCTGCTCGTCGAACTTCGCGGAGAGTATCGATGAGAGATCCTCGCTCAGCTTCGCGATCCGCTCCTCCAGTTCCCGGACGAGCCGCCGGCGTCGTGCGGGAATTATCAGCCAGCCGGCGATCGCGAAGAGCGTGGCCGTCAGAATGCCCGTGACGTCCACCGCCATCGTGGTGAACACGGTCACGATCACCGCTCCCAGCCCCACCGCCAGCACGTTCACCCCGAACGCCTGCGTGAGCGCGTCGCGCATCGACTGGACGATCCCGCGCGCCTCGCTCTCCGCGTCGAAGGCGCCGAGCCGTTGCTCCACCGGCTGGCGCATCCGCGCGAAGAGCTCCTCGCGGTTGTACTGGAACTCCGTGTCGGCATGGCCCGCGAGCGCGCCCGACTCGCGGAGCCGAGCCATGTGCGCCTGGAGCTCGGCGAAGATCACGCTCCAGAGCTTGAGGTTTCGCTTCACTGTCCAGTCGACCATGCGATGAACGACTTCCTCGATCTCGCGCGGCGCCTCGGCCACCACCTCGTTGCGGAAGCGGTTTTCCACCGCGTCCTTGTTCCGCAGCAGCTTGATGTTCCCGATGCGGATGTTGTTCTCGAGCCAGGTGCGGCCGCGCCGCTCCACCTCGTTGAGCACCGCGCGCAGCTCGATCTGATAACGCTCGGCGTCGGTCCGCATCTCGGCGGTGTAGGCATCGAGCTGCTCGCGGACGCTGCCGAGTACTCGTGTGTCGTCACGCATCACGCCGAGCCGCGTGCCGAGCATGGTGAGATTGCCGTCGAGGACCTTGCGCAGCACTCCCACCGGAGAGAGGAGCTTGAGCCGCACGCGCTCGTTGTCGCGCAGCGTCTCCAGGAGGTAGCGCTCGAGGGCGGGGAACTCGTTGCGCGGGTCGAGTGCGAGCGAGACATCGTCCGACGAGGACACCGCCGCTGAATCCCCGGCAGAGCCGCCGTTACCACTTTCACCACCGCCGCCACCGTCGCCACGCCCACCACCATCGCCCTCGCTACCACCCCCACCACCGTCGCGCGCCGCGAGCCGCGCGTGCAGCGCCTCGCGCGAGCTCACGAACCAGGTGGCCGGCTCCGGTCCGCCGAGCCGCTTGGTCACTTCACGCACGATGTACTCGCGCACCCGGTCGATCTGCTCGTCCGAGTTCCGGCGGTCCACGCCGTTCACCACGAAGATCACCTTCTTCCCCCACTGGCGGATGAGCCCCAGGAAATCGAGCTCGCTCGCCGTGAGCGGTTGTAGCAAACTGGTGACGAAGAGGACGAGATCCGCGCGAGGGACGAAGTCGCGGGTGACCATCTCCTCCATCCGCTCGAGCGAGTTGGTGCCCGGCGTGTCCACTATCTCCAGGTCGCGCAGGACGTCGAGCGGATAGTGGTAGATCAGCGTGTGCTTCCCTGATGGCTTCGGCGGCCCGGGCTCACCGTAGCGCAGGATGGAGATCTCGCGCGTGGTGGGAAGATCGCCCATCGCGAAGACCTCGTCGCCGAGGAGCGCGTTGATGAAGGTGCTCTTCCCGGCGTTGTACTCGCCGGCTACCACGAGAAGGAAGAGCTCGTCCATCTCGTTGACGAGCCGCGCGAGCCGCTCGATGTCCTCGCGCGCGCCCTCCGCGCGCGAGAGCTGGTCGCGCACGCGGAGTATCAACGTGCGCTCCACCGCAACGAGCTCGGCCTGCCGGCGCGTCAGAAGCTGGTCCATCTCTCTCCCGGAAGAGTGAAGCCGCCAGGCCGGTCCACTCCGGCCATGCCGCCGCAGTCACTGATTTATCACCGAGGCGCGCGACTTACAACGACGGGGTCAGGTCTTTAATTTCGAGCGGGCCCACCCATGGGTGGGCCCGCTCGAAATTAATGACCTGACCCCGTCGTTGGCTCCCCGAGCGGAGGGACGTAGCGCTCGCGCACGATGCGATGGTGGTGGAGCTCGTGGCCGGCGATGTGGAAGGCCAGCCCCCGTACCGTGCACTCGTAGCCGTTCACGCGCCCGCGCCGCCGCCACGCCGAAGGCGGCAATCCGCGCAGTAGCGCCAGGGTAGCCGATCGAACCACCGAGTACTCGGCGAGCAGTCCTTCCAGCGAACGCTCCTCGAACTCGCCATACGTGGCGTAGCGCTTCTCATCGAACCCGGGCAGCTCGGCCTCCTCGCCACGGGCCACGCAGAGCAGCCGGTAGACGAAGATGCGCTCATCGTCGATCAGGTGACCAAGCACGGTCTTGAGTCCCCACTTCCCCGGGGCGTA
>DASSNL010000122.1:0-3924 GCA_035688075.1 Gemmatimonadaceae bacterium | reverse complement strand
CCGAAGTCGGTGACGTTCACGATCGAGGAATACGGTTTCAGCAGGCAGGAAGTGCTGGCACTCAACGATACCACGAGAGCGAGGTCGCAATGAAGCGGGTCTCTGCGCTGGTCGGAGTGATGCTCCTTGCGCTGGGCGCGCATGCGGACATCGCTCACGCAATGACAATCGAAGGGCGCAAGGGCGGCGAAGTACGGTCGCTCAGCGTCATACCGGCCGCCGGCCGCGCCGAGGTGGTGGTCGCGGTGGCGGGGTCGGTGGATGTCCAGGACTTCGCCCTCGGCTCGCCTCCGCGCATCGTACTCGATCTGAAGGGAGCTACGCTGAGTGCTCCGGTGAGGATGTACGATAAGGTGGAGCGAGGCGGAGTCGTCAATGTCAGGGTAGCCCAGTATCGCGATGACGTGGTTCGCGTGGTCATCGATCTCGACTCGGATCACGAGTACCGCCTCACGCGCGGTGATGGCGAGATTCGCGTGGCCGTGGATGGCGGAGCGGACGTCGGATCCTTCGCCGCCTGGCGCACGAACCCCGAGATCAGCGGTGCGCTCGCGTCGTCCGCCGGCACGGTAGTCCCCGCTGCACGGGTGACGCCGACGTCGCGTCGCGATGCCGACCTCTCCGCGGAGCTCGAGCCGTTCAAGCCAGAGTCGACGCAGCCGAAAATCACTGTCACCTTCCAGCAAGCCGACATCCGCGATGTGATCTCCGCCTTCGCGGTCTACTCCGGCCGCACGATCGTGGTGGGGAAGGGTGTGACGGGAAACGTGTCGGCCGAGGTGCGCGACCAGCCCTGGGACGTTGCGCTTCGCGCGATCCTCACGTCGCAAGGGCTCGCTGCGAAGGAAGACCAGGACGGCATCATCTCGGTAGACAGCTATCAGAACATCGCCGCTCAGCAGGCGGCCGAGCCGCTGTCCACGCGGATAGTCTCGATCAACTACGCTCGCGCCAGCTCGCTCGCGCCGACCATCGAAGGCCTTCTATCGAAGGAGTGCTCGATCGCCGCGCCTGGCGGCCAGGGCGGAAGCGGGGCATGCAAGGTGCGCGGCTCGGTCACCGCCGACTCGGCCACCAACCGCCTCCTGATCACCGACGTGGCGTCGCGGCTCGACGACATCGCTCAGTACGTGAAGGACCTCGACGTCCGCACACCGCAGGTCGCGATCAAGGCCAAGATCATTCTGGTCAACCGCACGAACATCGAGGACATCGGCGTCAGCTACGACCTCGGCGACAACGGCACCTTCTTCAACAAGCTCGTGCAGCGGACCGACCCGGCTACCGGCAAGCCGTTCGACAAGAACACCTCGGTGATCCAGCTGGGCGGCAACTCCCTCGCGGCGGTATCCAACGCGACGCAGCGCGTGACCAACCCCGCTCTGTCGCTGATCTTCTCGACCGCGCTCGGACGCTTCGACCTTACCTCGTTCATCGACGCGCTGCAGGAAGTTCGTCTGGCCGACGTGCAGGCAGAGCCGAGCATTGTGACGCTCGACAATCGGAAGGCCGAACTCCTGTCCGGTGAAGAAACGCCAATCCGAATCGTGGACCTCGGCTCGCTTAGCCAGGGCGGCTCGGGTGGACAGGGACCGCGCGCCACGGTGCAGTTCAAGGAGAGCGGTATCATCCTCTCGGTGACGCCGCACATCACGAACAACCGTCAGATCCTGATGACGCTGCACGCCGAGCGCTCGCAGCTCCAGCCGGCTGCTTCGGACCTGGGCTACACCTTCCTCAAGCAGCGCGCCGACAACGAGCTCCTGGTGGCCGACGGCGAAACCGCGGTGATCGGCGGTCTCACCGTGACTCAGGTGCAGCAGTCGAAGGTCGGCATCCCGCTCCTCGTGGATCTTCCGCTGGTCGGCAAGCTCTTCGGCGAAACCCGCACCGAGGAAACGAAGAACGATCTGCTGATCCTCGTCACCCCGCACATCATCGACGAGGGCGAGCAGATGGGCCCTCCGGGCGGCGAGTGAGGGGAGGGAGGAGAGAGCAGAAAGCAGCCAGCAGAAAGCAGGAAGCAGGAAACAGGAACGGCCCTCGGGGAGAGATCTCCGAGGGCCGTTTCGCATCCGCGAGACGGATCCAGCCCCACGGCAACGCCACTAGCCAGACCGTTCAGCCGTCCGCCGTTGCGCGATGCCATTGTTTCCGGCTAACCTGCCTCGACGCTGAAGGCCGCTCCTGCTTTCTGCTGTCTGTTTTCTGCTTTCTGGCAGTTCCTGTTTCCTGTCCCCTTATCCCTGTCTCCTCTCCTCCCCATGCTCCGCTTCACTACAGCCGGTGAGTCTCACGGGCCGGCATTGGTGTCCATACTCGAGGGAATGCCGGCAGGATTGCCTCTCCTCGCGGAAGATGTGAATACCGAGCTCGCGAGGCGGCAGCAGGGGTACGGGCGCGGGCGGCGGATGAAGATCGAGAAGGATGCTATCCAGTTCCTCTCGGGGGTGCGAGCGGGGGAGACGCTCGGGTCGCCGATCGCGATGCTGATCACCAACCGCGATTGGAAGAACTGGGAGGAGATCATGGACGCGGCGCCGCGCGAGGGCGACCCGGCGCCGCGCAAGCGAAGCGTCACGCGGGTCAGGCCAGGGCACGCGGACCTCTCGGGGATGCTCAAGTACGACCGCACCGACGCACGCGACATTCTGGAGCGCGCCTCCGCGCGCGAGACCACATCGCGCGTCGCGGCGGGCGCCATCTGCCGGCGCTTCCTCCGCGAATTCGGCATCTCGATCGGAAGCCACGTCGTGCATCTGGGCGGGATCGATGCGCGCCGTCCCGACGTGATGCCCGCTGACATCAACGCCGTCGCGGACGCCTCGCCGCTCCGCACCCTCGATCCGGAAGCCGACGAGCGCATGATCGAGCGCATTGACACGATCAAGCGAGAGGGGAACACGCTCGGCGGGATCGCCGAGGTGGTGTGCGACGGTCTCCCCGTTGGCCTCGGATCGCACGTGTCGTGGGACCGCAAGCTCGACGGCCGCCTCGGCGCCGCCATGCTCTCCATCCACGCGGTCAAGGCGGTGGAGATCGGCATCGGCTTCGAGAGCTCGCGGCTCACCGGCGCCGAGGTGCACGACGAGATCGAGCCCTCCCCCGGCCGCCCGACCACTGGCAACGTCAGCCGGCGAACCAACCGCGCGGGCGGCCTCGAGGGCGGCATCACCACCGGCGAGCCACTGGTTGTCCGGGTAGGAATGAAGCCGATCTCCACCCTCATGCGCCCTCTCGCCACCGTGGACGTCCCCTCTCTGGAGCCGGCCTCCGCCACCGCCGAGCGGAGCGACGTCACCGCCGTCCCCGCGATGGCCGTCATCGCCGAGGCCATGGCCGCCTTCGTACTGGCCCAGGCCTTCCTCGAAAAGTTCGGAGGAGACGCCATGAGCGATATCCGGCAGAGCTACGAGTCGTACGTCCGGAGGGTGGGGAGGGTCTGAGGGCGGCTGGTCTTGCCGCATCTCGGCGGCATGGTTCATCGCGCGGACCTGCGCACGCGGAGGTCGCGGAGGGATAAAGAGGGCGCGGAGAACGTCCTGCGCTAGCAGCCATCCTGCGCGCGGTACCGGCCAGCTCTTAGAGTCCCGGCTCCCTTAACTGCGAAAAAGGGAGAACTGCAAGAGGACGGCAAGGAGAGAAGGGGAACTGCCTTATGCTCCTTGCCTCCTCGCTCCCTGGCTGGATAGCTGCGAGAGAGAGTCAGGTGAGTATGTGGGTAACTGCTCCCTCGCTTCCGGTTCTACCCACCCTGCGAAGGGTGGGCAGGACCAGAGGTGCGGGAGCAGTTCCCCAATAACCCAGGCACCTTCTCTACCTGGATCTCCGAGGAGGATCGGGATCCCAGAGGCCTTAGAGCGGTTCCGGCGCGGATGGACAGCGCCGGGCTGAGGTGAGTGGGGGATGGCACGAAGGATGTTG
>DASSNL010000100.1:0-9094 GCA_035688075.1 Gemmatimonadaceae bacterium | reverse complement strand
GTGGCCTCCCCACGGTTCGGCCCGCTCAGAGCTACAAAGCTGACCCGCTTCCATAGCCCTCGCCCTCCGCTGCACGCAGTCGCTCAGCCCAATCGTCGAGCGAGCCGCTCGGCTCACTCCACACCGACGCGCAGCGGAAATCGCGGCGCTTGACCCGTTAAAGAAGAGGTCAGGTCTCGACTCGATATCCTTTCCTCTTCCGCCGCCGGGGTGGCTCCTTCACGAGCCGGGGGGCGGGTATCTGATCGGGGAGAACCGGAAATCCCTCGCGCCTCGCCGCGTCACGCTGGCGCGGATCGAGCGATGCGAATGGCAGCGCGCTCGGCTGACCATCGCTCGCGACCAGAGCCGCCGCAACCTGCAGTGCATCGGCTGCCCGAAGC
The DNA here is from genome assembly GCA_035688075.1 of Gemmatimonadaceae bacterium. GTDB lineage: Bacteria > Gemmatimonadota > Gemmatimonadetes > Gemmatimonadales > Gemmatimonadaceae > JADGGM01. Next base: position 8,711 of record DASSNL010000100.1, on the reverse strand, counting down.
GGGTGGGTCCTCACGACACGCTCGGCGGTGCTCCTGAGCACCTCGCTCGGTGGGACCTCCCACCAGCGCTTCGCCAGACCCGCGAGACGGTCGTGCGCGCGCGTGAGCTCCGCCGAACTCATCCCGTGCTCGCGTGCGTAGCGCGCCAGCGCCGAAACGCACTCGATCCGGGTTCCCCACCACACGAGGATCTCGTAGTCCTCCTCGAGGAGGCTCGTCGCCACCGAGCTTCCCGGCTCCTTCGCCAGTAGCGGAACCACGGCCGAAGTGTCCCAGAATCTCACCAGCCTTGCTCGCGCTCGTCGAGTACACTCTCGACCAGGCTCGCACAGCGTGCAAGCGCAGCAGGCGGTGGCAGCTCGGCGAGCAACTTCGCGGTCGGAGTGATCTTCGGAGGAGTAGCCAAGCCACGCTCGACAAGCGATCGAAAACGAGCGCTCCATTCTGCAGTCGTGATCGGCTCGATCCGGGCGACAGGTGTGCCTCGGTCGGTGATGACCACCGACTGGCCGGACCGAACCCGGTCGAGGACGGCGCTGAGGTGTGCCTTGGCATACGAAATAGAGGCGGTCTTCATAGTGACTAATACAGTCACATCGTCCCGGTCAGACTAGTCAGGAATAACGGGGCCGGCTCTCAGAGCCGGCCCCGTCGCTCACCCGCGATCCTCCGCCACGATCGACTGCAACGGAGTCCCACCTTCGTCCGCTTCGATCAGCAGAACGGTGCGCACTCCGGTGTCCGGGAGATCGATGCTCTCGATGTCCAGCAGCACGTCCTGCGTACCCGCCTCGGTGAAGCGGATCCGCTGCTCCCCGCTCGAAACCTCCACGTACTTGGACGCCTCCGGCATCGCTATTCCGGTGAGAACGGGCTCGGCATTCTGCAAATCGGCGTCGGTAGCGGTCACGTAGACGTCGACCTCCCCACCCTGCTGGGCCGCGTTGATGATGCGCAGCCGAGTCTTCCCCTCCGGCGCCGCGGTGTTGGTGTCGGCGAAAACCTCGAGTCCCTGACTGTCGATTCCGTTCACGAGCACGACAGTGTACTGACCACCTGACTCGAGATCTTCAGTCGCGATCGCGAGATCCTCATCCCCATCCGCGAGCCGCGCCGCTACATCCCGTTCGCCGGACGCAATGTTGCCGTAGGCCGACACCTCGTCTCCGAACGCCGCATCGGTGCGGATGTCGGCGTCATCCACGCGGAAGTCCACCGCCTCGATTCCCGCCGCGGCGTGAGCGAAACGGATCTGCGCGATTTGCGGGGGCGACGTGGAATCATCACTGCAAGCCGTCGTACCGACGGCAATGATGGCGAGAGCGGCGAGTGATGCGCGGGCGGAAAGAAACAGCTTCATACCAGGCCTCCTGATGAATCGTTGGCTGCGACGCGGAACCGCGTCGCGTGTAACGATCGTTAGGACGGAGGCAGGCGCGAATCCTAGCACGGAATCACTCCTTACGTTACCATAGCGGAGGGCGCTCGCTACGGATGTCGCCTGATCCATTCGCGCCCCGCTAGGATTCTCCCGCTAGCGCGTCTCAATAGAGGGGCGCATCGACGCCGGCGTCGATGCGCACACCCTGCCACCGGAGCACCCACTGCCGAGCCGAGCCGCGTAGTATGCCTGCCTGGGAAGAGATCTACGACGAGTGGCGCATGCCACTCCTGCGCTACGTTCATCGGCTCACGCGAGATCCGCATCTCGCCGAGGACGTGACGCATGAGGCGTTTCTCAGACTCCTTCGCGAGCAGCGGGAAGTGCGCGACCCGCGCGCGTGGCTCTTCCGCGTCTGCACCAACATCGTGCGCGATCACGCGCGACGGCTCGCGACCGAAGAGCGCAACCCGATCTCTCCAGACCGCCCCGCACCGGAGCAGCCCGACGTCGCCTACGAGCGCGCCGAGGCGGTGAGCATACTGCGCTCGGCGCTGGAGCGACTCTCGCCGAGGGATCGCGAGGCGCTCCTGCTCAGGGAATCCGGATTTCGCTACGCGGAGATCGCGGAGGTCATAGGAGTGAGAACGGAGATAGTGCCGACGCTCATCGCACGTGCGATGCGCCGGCTGCAGAAATCCTATCGAATGGAGGGACGAGATGTCGCATCCGCATGACGCGCTCCTCCAGGCGCACCTCGATGGAGAGCTCGCGCCGCCGGAGATGCGCGAGGTCACACGACACCTCTCCGCGTGCGACGCATGCCGGCGAGCATCCACGCAACTGGCGAGCATGAGCTACCGGTTCAGCGAGATGCTCGGCCAGCTCGACGACGCCGAGCCCGCCGAGTGGCGCGTGGCCACAGCGTTCCCGGTTTCTCCCGCACTGGCAACGAATCAGGGTGGAAGCCTCCAGCTCTCGGCCCGGCCGCGTCTCGTACTCGAGCGTCCGCGCCGCCCGCGCGCCCTCGCGACGTGGCGTTGGGCCGCGGCCGCGCTCCTCATGGTGACCGGTGCGGCAGCGGCGGCGGTGGTTCGGGGACCGCTCTTCCACACCTCGAATCCACCTACCACGAACGTCGGCGCCGCGCCACTCGCCGCGCCGCCCGCTACGCTGCAACCCGCGGGCGCCATCGCCATCGCTCCGCGTCGCGGCGCGGCGGAGGTCGCGCTCACCGGCGCGACGGCTGGCTCGCGTCTCCACATCACGATCACGAACGGCACCGAGCTCGTGGTGAGCGTGCGCTCGGATTCCGCGAGTCTGGAACCCGCTCGCTTCCGTACCGGCGATGCGCGGGTCGCGGTGCGGCTTCCGAATACACTCTCGCTGGTGGAGCTGGAGATCCCGGCCGCGGCCCGCGCGGCACGCGTGCTCGTGGCAGACAGCGTGGTCGCCACGGTAAAGGATGGCCGCGTCGCGCCCGCGGCAGCCGCGGAGGGTGGTATCGTCCTCGGGCCGCAGCGGTGATGGCGGCGTGTCGCGCATGAGACGGACAGTGAGGCTCCCACTCTCGTGACCCTGCGATGCTGACCGCGCTCCTGGCGGCTGCACTCCTCGCTACCGGTCCCGCGCGTGCCGCGCCGGTCGTGCGCGCGGGTGCGGATTCGGCTGGAGCGGAGGCGCGCATCCAGGGACGCGTGACCGACAATGTGCTCGACCGGCCGCTCGCTCGCGCCATAGTCTGGCTGTCGGGAGCGTCCGTACGACGCACCACCACCACCGGCGCCGACGGCGCCTTCACCTTCCCCGAGCTCCCGGCCGGGAGCTATCTCCTCAGCGTCCAGCGAGAGGCGTACGACTCGGCGAGCGTCTCCGTCACCGTGCCTGCGGGGCGCGAGGTGGTAGTGGACGTGCAGCTCACCAGGTCACCGGAGCTGCTCACGCCGGTGGTGGTGCACGCTCCACCCGATCCGCGTGCGGCGAGCGATGCCGACGCGACATCGGGCAGAGCCGACGACGCCACGGTGCGCGCGCTCGACGCATTCGACATGCGCTCGAGTGCGGGGAGCATGCTCGCCGGCACGCTCGGCGGTTCGGGACCTCAGCGCCCTCCCGATCCCGGTGGCGGGAACGGACACACGCTCTTCGTGTGGGGGGCGGAGGATGAGAGCGGCCAGGTGCTCCTCGACGGCGCGGTGATCGGCGCGCCGCTGCATCTCGGTGGACTCCTGCCGAGTGTGGATCCGGAGCTGGTGGACCACGCTCGCCTGCGCACCGGAGGCGCACCCGCGCGCTTCGATGGTGGAACCGGCTACGTCCTCGAGCTGTCCACGCGCGATCCGTCGCCCGGGTCGCTGCGCATGTGGGGCGAGTCCAATCTCCTCAGCGATCGCGTCGGCGGCGAGGCGCCGATCGGCGAGTCGGGGAGCATCCTCGCGGGGGCGCGCCGCGTGCGCACCGAGATGCTCCCGCGGCTGTCAGGTGTGATGCGCGGTTACTGGTACGACGACGTCCTCGCGCGCGCGAGCCTGCGCACCGGTGAGAGCGGCGAGATGCACGCCACGTTCTTCGGTACCGACGAGGCGCTGCGCATCCCGCGCGACCAGGGAAGCGACGAGGCGTCGTGGTGGAATCGCGCTGGCTCGCTCGCGTGGCGGTCGGGGAGCGAATCGGAGCGCAGCGCCGCCCGGTTTTCCATGGCGCGCGCGGTCACCGATCTTCCGCTTCTATCGGCGTACGGTGGACACCTGCGCGGCGATGTGAATCGCGCAACTGCGGCCGCGAGCCATCGCTGGGAAGCGGGAACGTACAGCTGGGGCGTCGGCGGCGAGATGGAGTACGCCCGCTTCGGGCGCGAGGCGCGCATCGCACCAGCCGGTGTTCCCCCAGGCGATAGCTCCAATGTCATCGATGTGAACGACGGGCCGTGCGACGGGGCCGCGGCGTGCGCGCACGCCAGCAGCACCACAGCGGCGTTCTACGGCGACATGCGCCACCGGCTCTCCGATCTACTCTGGCTCGACGCCGGCCTGCGCATCGCGACCACGCCGCGCGATCACACCACTCCGCTGGTGGATGCTCTGCCGCGTCTGGCGCTCGAGGCGTATCCGGCTCCACGCACAGCCCTGCGGCTCGCCGCGGGGCGCTACTCGCGACTGGGCGCCGTCTTCTCCGCCGAAGGCGGCCCTGTCACGCAGGCACCGGGAGGCAGCGTCACTCTCCCCGCGATGCTCGGCGTGCAGCTCGTGCGCGACCACGCCGTACAGCTCGAGCTCTCCGCTACCCAGCGGTGGGGCCCGACCGCGCTCGGCGTCTCCACCTACCTGCACAAACGCGAGGGGAATCCCGCGCGCACGCACCTCGATCGCGCGGTGGGGTTGGACGCATCGTTCTCGTACGCGGGCTCGTGGCTCTCGGCAGCCGCGAGCTATACGCGCATCGCGCGGAGCTACGACATCGTCGCCGGCTCGAGCGGAGTGCTGCCGCTCGAGTACGAAGCACTCCCGCGCTTCGGTGTGGAGCAGCTCTTCTCGCTCGACGGAACCATGCGCGCGGGGCGGTTCGCGCTCGCGCTCTCCGGCTCCTACGCTCGCGGCATCCCCTATACCTCGATCGTGCTCGATCGCCCGGGCGACGGACCCGTCGCCTCGCCCTCCTCGCTGAACGGAGGTTACACGCCCGCTGAAGATCAGGATGCCGCGCTCGCGCGCTCCTACTTGCGTCTCGATGCCACGCTGAGCGCGAGTTGGTGCATCGGCGGGCGCGAATGTCCCGTGAATCTCTCGCCCTATCTGCGCGTGATCAACGCGCTCGATCGTCGCGACGCGCTCTTCTACTATCAGGATGGCGACTTCGACGACCCGCGCTCGCTCGCGGCGCTTCCCGCCGTGCTCTCCATCGGCGTGCGCTGGGAGCTCGCAAGGACGCCGCGCTGACGCTCGCGCTACGGAACCACCACCACCTTCCGCTCCACCGTCACCGGCGTTCCGTAGTCACGAGCGCCCTGGCGCACGCGTTGCCCACGCACCCTGATCACTCCAACGCCCGGCGCGTCGAACGACGTGACGAAGCGATGTTCCAGTCCTCCCACGAGCGCCACCGCAGTGCACGCCGTGGCGCCCGAGTGCCGGTCGTACGGCCGGATCGAAACCGTATCGCCGCTCCGCGCAAGCACTCCACCGTCCGCGCTCCAGCAGCCGTCCGTCCCGATGGTGCGCACCACCACGGATACCGCGCGTCCCGACCGCACGGTGTCGGGTACGTCCACGACCTCGTGCGGAACGATGAGGTAGCGCGGGTCGGTCACCGTCGGGGTCCACTCCTCGGCGTCGCTCGGTGGCTGCGCGGTGCTCAGCGGGACCGCGGACTCGAGTTGCAGGACGCCGAGCTCCCGCGCACTCGCCGCAGCCGGCGCGGTGGCGGGCACGGAGCAGGCTACCGCTGCCAGTGCGGTTCCGGCCAGCGCGCAAAGTCGCAATCTCCCGAGTGTGGAATTCCTCTTCATCGATCTCACCTGTCGACTCGGAGCGATGTGCCCCGACCTCGGTAGATGAGACGTTTCGCGGGCGGAGTCCTAGCAGGTCAGCGCGCCTCGCCCTCCAGACGCTCCAGCGCCGCGCGCGACTCGGCCACCATCGGCTGCAGCGAGGAGTCCGCGTGCTGGAACGCGGCCGCAACATATGAGTAGTCGCGCACAGCCTTGTCGCGATCGCCCATCCGCTCTGCCACTCGCGCACGCTCGTAGCGCCAGAGCGTGCGAACGGGATCCACGCCAGGATACTCCTGGTCCAGGATGCGCATTGCATCCGCGTCGCGGTGCATCGCCCCGAGCAGCTGCGCCTTGGTGTACCACACCGAGTAGCACCCTTCGAACGCGCAGATCGAATCGGGTACAGCGTCGAAGTCGAGCACGGCCGCCGCTGTGTCGCGGCGCGCGAGCTCCAGGTGTGCGCGGATCGCTGCGCGCACGGCACTCACGTACCCCTCGAAGCCGGGACGCACGCTCGTGGTATCCATCCGAGCGGCGATCTCACGCAACCTCACAGTGTCTCCGCGATCCGCCCACCAGCGCAGCGTCGGCATCACCGTGGGCACGTATGCACCCGAAGCCGGCTTCGCCAGCAGCCGGTCGGCGCGGTCGGGCGCGAAAGCGCCGAGCAGTGCGAGCTGCGCGATTATCCCCGACGGCAGCGACTCGGCGTGCCGTGTCGCCTCCTCGAGATGGCCGCGCTCGGCCAGCGCCAGCGCGAGCGCCTGGGGCCACTGCTTGGCTACCATCACCGAATCGGCTGGGCTCGTACGGAGCTCCCGGAGCGCGCGTGCCACGCGGATCTGACTCTCGGACGAGTCCATCCACGAGAGGAGGATGTTGAACAGCTCGGCCGCATCCTCGACCGACGCAGCGCGCATGAGCGAATCGGCCGGCACGCGACCCGACATTGCCGGATCGAGGAAGAGCCGGAGCATGCGCATGTACCCGGCCGCGGAGCCCTCCGGCTCGATGTGGAGGTACTGATCCACATAGTGCCGCGCCGCCTCCGGCTCCTGGGCGCGCAACGCGAGGTCGGGCATGTGCAGGTACGACGGCGCGAAAGCGGAATCGAGCGCGATGGATCTGTCGAATTCCCTGCGGGCATCGGCATATCCAACGGCCGGCGCGAACATCAGGTAGTGGTAGTGCGCATCGGCGAGCTTGTGCCAGATCTCCGGGTCGTCGGGGAAACGGCGCGCCCCCTCCTCCAGCGTCGCGAAGAGCTCCCGCGCGTACGGGAGGGGCGACTTCTCCAGCGCCATGCTGCTCGAGAGCAGCACCTGCAGCGCCGCGAAGTTGGAATCGGCCGCTACGAGCAGGCTCTCCCTCGGCGTCAGCCCCTCGTTGCGCTGGCCGGCGAGGAAGGCATACTCGTAACGCCGCTCGAGCTCCGCCCTATCCGCCGCGCGCGTCCAGCTGAGTGCGTTGCTCAGGTGTCGCAGCGCAGGCGCGAACATGCTGTCTGCCGTTATGGCGACCTGGTAGTAAGAAGCGGCCGAGTCCCACTCGGAGCGCCGGTAGAACTGCTCGGCCTGCAGGAACGCCTTGATCGCGGCGAGCGACGACGTACCGATGGTCGCGGTTCGAACCGCGGTGATCGGGCGCGACTGGTTGAGGTGCTGCAGTATCCCGATCGTGAGCGAGTCGGCCACGCGGTCGAGGCGTGTGCTGAGATCCTGCACCTGGACAGTGCCGAGCGAGCGATCGAGCGCCACATCGTAGAGTGTGGCCGTGGCGCGCACCGAATCGGCGCCCGAGCGCACGAAGCGCCCGTACACCGCATAGCGCGCCCGAACTCTCTCGCCCAGCTCCACCGCGCTCGGCGCGTCCGATCTCCCGTCCCAGCGGCGTACCACCACCGTGGGTGGAACGGTGCGCAGTGGTCCGGCGCCATCCAGGTTGGCTGAGAGGATGTCCACGATCCCTTCCTTCCACATCGCGAACGAGGGATCGAGCACGTCGAAGGGTGCGACCGCAACGAGGTTGTCGTCGAGCTCATCGCCCGCGCCGCGGCGCGTGAAGAACCATGCGGCGCCGCCGAAGCCCAGTAGCAGGAGAATCGTCGCGACGATCGTGAGCGGGCGTGGGTGCGTGCCTCTGGCGGTGCCCCGATCATCCAGCGCGTCGCGAAATTCCGCCGCGCTCGAGAAGCGTCCCACCGGATCCTTGGCCAGCGCCCGGTCGAGCGTCGCCGAGATGGATGGGCGCACGTCGCGTCGGTAAGTCGTCACCGGCTTCGGCGTTTCGCTGAGGTGCGCCGTGATTACGGCGCGCGCCGAGCGGCCGGTGAATGGGGGGACGCCAGCGAGTAGCTCGTACGCCACGACGGCCAGCGAGTAGATGTCCGAGCGCGCGTCGATAGCGGCATCGCCCGCCGCCTGCTCCGGCGACATGTAGCCCGGCGTTCCCATGGACTGGCCGACGGCCGTGAGGCGCGTGCCCGAAATGCCCGGAACGGCTTCGTTCGTATCGTTCGTGTCGAGCGCGTACGCGATGCCGAAGTCGCCGAGCACCGCGTGGCCGTTGGAGAGGAAGATGTTCTCCGGCTTGATGTCGCGGTGGATCACGCCGTGCGCGTGAGCGGCCGCGAGCGCATCGGCCACCTCGCGAGTGAGATGCACCGCTTCGTCCACGGGGAGCGGTCCCGTGCGCTCGAGTCGGTGGCGGAGCGACTCGCCGGCGAGAAAGGGCGTCACGTAGTAGAGCAGCCCATCGCGCGCGCCGAAGGCGAGCACAGGCAGGATGTTCGGATGCTGGATCCGCGCGGTGACCGCGGCTTCGCGCTTGAAGCGCGCGATG
>DASSNL010000057.1:0-37138 GCA_035688075.1 Gemmatimonadaceae bacterium | reverse complement strand
GGCCACGGCGCGCACTGCGCGCCGTGGCCGACGTCGACGCTACACCACTTCGCGCACCTTGTCCTCGGCGACGGTCTTGATGATATCCCAGCGATCCTTCTGGCCGCGCGCGAGCGCTTCGGCGAAGTGGATCGCCTGCTTCGTGGTGATCTTCCCCGGCATGGGCGGTTCGTTGGGGTCCACCACTGCCTCGATCACCGCCGGACCGCGGTGGCGCAAGGCTTCCTTCAGTATCGGGCCAGCGTCCTCCGGTCTCTCGATGGTGTAGCCCTCGGCGCCGCATGCGCGCGCGAAGGCCGCGAAGTCGATGGGCTGAAGCTCCACGCCGAATTCCGGATTGGCGTCGAGCACCATCTGCTCCCATTTGATCATTCCGAGCACGTTGTTCTTGATCACGATCACTTTCACGGGCAGCCTGTACTTCACGAGCGTCGCGATCTCCGCCATCAGCATCGACAGGCCGCCGTCGCCTACGATGCACACTACCTGGCGCCCCGGATACGCTACCGCCGCACCGATGCTGTAGGGGAGACCGTTGGCCATGGTGGCCAGCGTGCCCGAGAGCGAGAACTGCATATCGTCGTGAATATCGATGTACCGCGCGGCCCACGTCGCGATGGTCCCGCTGTCCGCCGAGACTATGGCATCGTCGTCGAGCAGCTCGCTCAGCGTGTACGTCACCACTTGCGGCTTCATAGGCATGTCGGAGCGGGTCCCGCGCTCTTTCATGAGCTTGCGCCAGTCCTTCATCCGCTCCTGTGACTTCTCGAGGAAGCCCCGCTTCTTCCTGTTCTCCTTCAGCAGCGGGAGGAGCGCGTGCAGCACGGTCCTGCAGTCGCCCACCAGACCGACGTCCGCCGGAAAGCGAAGGCCGATGCGCGTCGGGTCGATGTCGATCTGCACGCCCTTTGCCTGGCCGGCCTCGGGATAGAACTCGAGGTAGGGGAAACTGCTTCCGGCTATCAGCAGCGTATCGCACTCCTCGAGCGCATCCTGCGATGGGGCCGTGCCGAGCAATCCTATTCCGCCGGTGGTGTAGGGACTGTCGTCGGGCACCACTGCCTTCCCGAGGAGCGGCTTGATGATCGGCGCACCGAGCTTCTTTGCCACGGCCAGAACCTCGGCACGCGCGTCGAGGCAGCCGCGCCCAGCGAGGATCGCCACGCGTGAGCCGCCGTTCAGGATCTTCGCGGCGTCTTCGAGCAGCTTCTGCGGCGGCAGGGGGCGCGGTGCGGAGAACATGTCGGAGCTGTGCTTCGGAACGTTGGCATCGGAGCGCCGCCCGTTCGAGCTGGGCCACTCCTGGATGTCCTTCGGAATCGTGATGTGCGCGACTGTGCGCTGACTCAGCGCGGTCTTGATCGCCTCGTCCACCACGTTGTTCACGTGTGCCGCCCCCATGACGCGCTGGTTGAACGCCGCAACGTCCATGTAGAGCTTGTCCAGATCCACGTCCTGCTGGTAGTGCGTACCTATCAGATCGTGAAAGGTGTGGCCCGTGATGGCGAGCACCGGCTGGCCATCGCACTTGGCATCGTAGAGCCCGTTCAACAGGTGAATTCCGCCCGGGCCTGACGTGGCGAGGCATACGCCCAGCCGGCCGGTGTACTTCGCGTAGCCACACGCGGCGAAGGCCGCTGCTTCCTCGTGTCTCACCTGTATGAACTTCAGCTTCTTCTGGTGGGTACGAAGCGCCTCGAATATCCCGTTAATGCCGTCGCCGGGGAGACCGAAGATCGTATCGACGTCCCACGCAATGAGCCGCTCGACGAGCTTGTTGGCGATGGTTGCCACTTTGTTCCTCCTCTCGAGTATCGTTTCCCGTACGACGCGAGCTGGCGATCACGCAGTCTCGGTGCTCTCGCTCTTCGCGGCTACTCGACTGCGCCGGCGCGCGCCATCGGTGAGAGAGGGGACGATCTTCCCCTCCGCAGTCTCCTTGCCGAGGTGCTTCACGCCGTGGACGAGGTCCACCGCGGCGTCTCGCGCGAACGCGGCATTCTCTCCGGCTTCACCGAGCTCGGGTGGGTTCTCGCGGTACTGACCGCCCGCGGCCTCCACTCCCACGCCGTGCTTGTACACGAGTGATCCCCCGAGATACGCCGAGTAGGTCAGCGCTCCCACGCCGGCGAGCCCGAGGCCCAGGTATCCCAGCGACGGCCGGTAACGTCTGCTGCGCCAGAGCGCCAGCGCGCCCATGACCAGGGTGGCGGCGATGTTCAGGTTGCGGTGGGTGATGAGCATGTCCAGGGTCTCACCCTCGACCTTCACCTCTTCCTGAGCGACGAGCCCACTCACGCCCGCCAGCGCCGCGCCGACCGCGGCGAGCTCTATCGTGTGACGGGCGGTTTCGAGGAGGCCGCGATTGCCGGTCGCGCGCCCTACCACGTCAGTGCCGATCGATACCGGGAAGAGCGCGATCGGGAAGTGCACGAGCGACGGGTGTACCTCTTGCAGCCGTAGTGTCATGGTGTGCTCCATTGGCCTCTGCTGTTGGAGCATCACAGTCTCGCAATAGCGGTACCGGCCCGGCTGCATCCGCGCGAATCACGGCTCTCTGCTTCGCTCCCCTGGCGAATCCGGCTCGAGGAGTGCAGGATGCTGCCACGCGATCGCCGGCCTCACTGTGGGACCGGGATACGGTGTGTCGGCCCCCTTGATCGCGCGCCAGAGCACACGATTGAAGAGATCCTCGTTCGCCCGATCTTCGGCGGAGAGGTCGAGGAGCTCGGTCTCGCGCGCACCGACGCCGCTGGTCGGATTTCGCTCGTCGAGCGGTACTGACGGCCGTATGGCATCGTACGGCGCGAGGTCGGGGCTGTCGCCGAAGATTCCCCGGAGCGGTCTCCCATAGTAGTCGAACTGCGAGAGCGAGCCGAGATGGAGGATCTCGCCGATGGTGGCGATCACGTCGGTGGTATTCGCGAATCGGTGCACCACGCCCTTCCGGTTGTAGGGCGAAATGGCGAGGAGCAGGGAGCGATGGGAGTCGACGTGATCAGGGCCGTTCTGCGCGTCGTCCTCGAGAACGAATACCACCGTGTTCCTCCAGAACGGCGAGTGCGACAGCGCATCGATCATCCGACCGAGCGCGAGGTCGTTGTCGGCCATGTAGGCGCGTGGGGTCGGCGCGCCAGCGCGCGCACCGGCCGTGTGGTCGTTGGGTAGCCGCACGATTTCGAGCGCCGGCATCGTCCCCTGCTGCACGAACGTGGCGAACTCGTCGAGCCATACGTCGATGCGCGACTGGTCGGTCTGATCGAGGTCCCAGCCCGGGTAGCGCTCGTTGGTGTGCGAGCGGAGGAACGGCTTGTCGCCGATGTAGCGGCGATCGTCATCGTCATCCTCGGTGGTATCGTCGACCACGAACTCTCCGTAGTTGCGGAAAGTGATGCCCGCGCGCGCCGCCAGATCCCACAGATAGCCGTTGGCCGGTTCGTTCACGTCGTCTTCCGGGATGTCTGCGACCGTGGACCCACCTCCGTTGGTGCCCTCGTAGTCGTAGCTCCGGCCGCGGCGGGAGTAGTTGCTCGGAACGGTCTTCTGCAGATAGTCGGTGGTGTACGCCGCGGTCGACCAGTTATGGCCGTCGGGGCTCACCTCCGCGTTGACGAAGAATCGATCGAAGATTCCGAAGCGCTCGGCCAGCGCGTGGTGGTTGGGCGAGACGGGGCGGGGAAAGAAGAGGAGCGACGTGTCGCCATCCGCCTCCGGCAGATCGCCGAGTACCTGGTCGTAGGTGCGATTCTCCTTGATCACGTAGATGACGTGCTCGAACGGCGGGTAGCTCGACGCGCTGCGCGCACCGCCATCCCATCCGTTGGCGTGTGCGACGCGGCGCGAGTATGCCGCCAGCGCTTCGGAAGTGACGCCTGCCAGAGGCACCGACATCAGTGTGCCGGCGGTCTGGCCGAGCGTGTAGCCGCGCGAGTTGGTGCTCTGGGGCTGCAAGGGGGTGGGGCCATCGGGGTTGGGCGCAGTCCCGTGACCCTTCCCGCTCAGAACCAGAAGCGTGTCGCGACGTACGAGCACCGCGGTCGGATACCAGTCGGTGGGAATTCGCCCTAGCAGCGAATCTCTTCCGGACGCGCTCGGAACGCCGGACGTGGCGGCGTCGAGTCGAAACACCGCCACGGCGTTGTTGTCTGCCTCCGCGACGAACAGTCGCGTGCCATCGCCCGAGAGCGCGAGCGCGTTCGGAGTGCTCCCTTCACCGGGGCCGGCCGGAGGCGCGTCGAGGAGTCGCGCGATCACTGCGCTCTTACGCGTGTCGACGACCGCCACGCGGTCGGTGCTCCCAGACGCCACGAAGAGACGCGATCCATCGGCATTGAGAAGCAGTGCCGATGGGTGACGCCCCACCATCAGCGAATCGGCGGCGATGAGCGTGCCGTCGGCGCCGCGCCGAAAGACGGCCACGCTGTTGCCTCCCCACGCGGAGACGTAAACGCTACCATCGGGGGCCACCGCGACGCCGTACGGGTAGCGCCCCGTCGGGAGTCGCTGCACGACGTTCCCGCTCGCGAGGCTCACCACCGCGAGCGAGTCGGCGAGATTTTCCGCCACATACAATGTTCGGCCATCGGGGGAGAGCGCGAGTCCGCTTGGATAGCGTTTGCCCGTCGGCCGCCCGCTGCGAGGCGCGAGCAGGATGCTGTCCGTGCGCGTCGCGTGTCCGTTTTGCCAGCCGTAACGGTACACCGCGTCCTGATTCCCTCCCGAGGCGTAGAGCGCGCGCCCGTCGGGTGCGAAGGCGATGCCGAGGAACGCGGCTGGCTGCTCCATTCGCTGCGTCACGCGCCCCTCGCGGCGATCGACAACCTGAATCCCCTGCTCGCGCCAGCCATTGAGAAGGACCACGACCTGCTGTCCGTCGGGCGAGAGTACCATCGCGAGCGGCATGGAACCGAGGTCGACGGAGGGCGCCGCGGGGTCGAGAAGTGCGCCGGTGGGGAGCCTCGGCCCCGCCTCCGTAGCCTGTGGCGCAGTCGACGGGGTGACGCCGGCGGGGTGGCAGGCCGCAAGCGCAGCCATCAGGAGCGTGGTGGTGGCGATGCGCGCTGCGCGCTTGCGGTCGAGGCCGGGTATGTGGCACGGCACCTCTCGTTTCCTCCTGATGGGCATGTCGCGCGAAGCTACGGCTGGCCCGGAATCGGTGTCAAGCGACTCGCTGAGCGAGAGCGGCCCACGCTTGCCGCAGTCACCACGCAGGGCGGATCGAGGTCCGACACTTGCGGCCTCCGGTTGGCTGATGTGCTACGACCCGCGTAGCATGCGATTTCGATGCGACAGCGGGGTGAGCGACGTTACCGAAGGTTGAAGAGAGGGGAATGCAAATGGATGGAAGAATGGAAGGCAACCGACCGACGAAAGCGATGACGCTGCTGGCCGGGGTCGGAATCGGCGCCGCGCTCATGTATTTTCTCGACCCTGTTAGAGGCGGCCGTCGGCGCGCGCTCGTGCGCGACCAGGCAGCGGGCGCCCTGAACAGCGCGGAGCGTGAGGTGAGAGGACGGAGCGCGGACCTGCGTAACCGTGCGCGGGGGGCCGCAGCAGAGCTGAGGAACGCCGGCGACGACCATCCGTCCGACGCCCAGCTCGTGGCCAGAGTGCGCGCCGAGCTCGGGCACCATGTAGAGCATGCACGCGCGATAGACGTCGTGGCGGAGCAGGGCAGGGTCACATTACGTGGTCCGGTGCTCAGCAACGAGCTGGATGACGTGCTCTCCGCGGCGCGCAAGGTTCGAGGCGTGGAGCAGGTGGACAATCAACTGGATGTCCATGCCACGCCAGGGAGGGAGCCAGGGTTGCAATGACGCGAACGGCGTCAGCTCACCGCCGCACGTGGGCTGACGCCAGGAAGTGCACGAACCAGTCGCGAGCGAGACGGGCTACCTCCTCGAGCGTGCCGGGCTCCTCGAAGAGGTGCGTGGCCCCCGCAACGATCTCCAGCCGTACCTCGGAGCGCATGCGGGCCATCGCATCCTCGTTCATACCGATCACTGGCACATCGGCGCCGCCCACGATCAGAAGAGTCGGGGCGCGCACCTCCGGGAGCGCGTCACCGGCCAGATCGGGTCGTCCTCCGCGCGAGACCACCGCGTGCACCGCGTCGCGACGCATGGCCGCCGCCACCAGCGCGGCACCGCCGCCGGTGCTCGCGCCGAAGTAGCCGATCGGGAGGTTGCTGGTCTGTCGCTCGCGCGCCAGCCAATCGGTGGTGCTCACCAGCCTCTGTGCCAACAGGCCGATGTCGAAGCGAACGTGGCGAGTTCGCAGATCCACCGCCTCCTCATCCGGCGTGAGCAGATCGAGGAGCAGCGTCGCGAGTCCGCTCTGCTGCAGTACGCCCGCCACGTACTTGTTGCGCGGGCTGTGTCTGCTCGATCCGCTGCCGTGCGCGAAGAGGACGATACCTTCGGCATCGCGCGGTATGGCGAGCGAGCCATCGAGTACCGCCTGACCCGCGGGTACGCGTACGATGCGCTCTTCGGCGCGGCCCCTCAACGCGCCTTCTTCCGGATGCCCGTTCGAGCTTTCCATCTCCATCCACTCCTCGCGGCGGCTGTCGGCATCTTTCGTGTGGAAGCAGGAGCTGGCCACGCGTGGCATGGAGCCACCGCCGATTCGCCGCTTCTACCCGATCGATACTGCAGATGACCGGCCACGGGTGGCCGCGTCCGTTCGATCTCCCCCTCGAGGCTACGGGAGGTCCGACGCGTGCGCTCCACGCGGGCCGACCTTATCTTCCCGCTGGACCTGACCCGCGCAGCGGTGCGCTTCGCCTCCGAGTGCGCGCGACCCCGCCATCTCGACCTTTCACCGAGAGAAGTCATGAGCATGGAACTCTTCCGCATGGAGCGTATGCAGTCGACGTGGGAGAACATCGTCGACTACGACATGAGCGAGTCGGGTATCCGCGCGGTGACGCTGCGCGAGATGACGAAGCTGGGCTTCGATCTCGAGGAGATGCTCGACACTCCCCTCGGGTACAGCCAGTCGAACGGCACCATCGCGCTGCGGGAGCGGCTGGCCGCGCTCTATCCAGGTGCGACCGCGGACCATATCGAAGTCACCAACGGCACATCCGAGGCGAACTACCTGCTGGCGCTGAGCCAGCTGCGCCAGGGCGACCGCTTCGCGCTGGAAGTCCCGAACTACATGCAGCTCTGGGGCGTGCCGCGCAGCGTCGGCGCGGACGTGGACGTCTTCCACCTGCGGCCGCGCGACGGCGCGCGGTGGGAGCTCGACTGGGAGGAGTTCGAGCGCGCGGTGCGGCCGGGTACGAAGCTCGTCTACATCACGAATCCCAACAATCCTACCGGCTCTGTGCTCTCCGCCGCTGACATGCGCCGCATCGTGGAGCGGTGCGAGATGGCGGGTGCGTATCTCATCGCCGACGAAGTCTATCAGGGAGCGGAGCTCGCCGATCCCATCACGCCGAGCTTCTGGGGGATGAGCGATCGCGTGATCGTCACGAGCGGTCTCTCGAAGGCGTACGGGATCCCGGGCGTGCGGATCGGCTGGATCGTGGCGCAGCCGGATGTGGTGGCGCAGTGCTGGATGCAGCACGACTACCTCACGATCGGACCCAACAAGCTCTCGGATGCGCTGGCGCGCGTGGCTGTCGAGCCGACCGTCCGCGAGCACCTCTACGGTCGCACTCGCACGATCCTCAACGAGAACGAGCCGGTGGTGGAGGAGTGGGTCGCTTCCTTCGGCGACTTCCTCACCCACATCCGGCCTGCTGCAGCGGCGATGGCGTTCATCCGTTACGCCAGCGACCGGCCGAGCGAGACGATCGCGGATTGGGTGCGAACCAACCAGAGCACGCTGATCGTGCCGGGGAGCCATCTGGGGCTCGAGGGCTACCTGAGGATCTGGACGGGCGGGAAGCCGGAGTTCCTTCGTGAAGGGTTGCGACGGGTGGGAGTAGGTCTCGAGGCGCTGCGGAGCGGAGAGTTGGCGCTCGCGGGTGCCTGATATGTCGCCTCCATCCGGCCGCTTCGAGCCGCGCGTGGTGCGACTCGACGAGATGAGAGGTGCGGTGGACATTCCGCTGCTCATCGACGAGCTCGCGGAAGGGTTCGTGGCCTACTCCTCGGGGAACGTGGTGGTGCCGCCGGTTGCACACCTGGGCTTCGACGAGCCGCGCGGCGACGTGCACATCAAGTACGGCTACGTCGAGGACGATGACGTTTTCGTCATCAAGATCGCGGACGGCTTCGACGAGAATCCCGCGCTCGGGCTCCCGCCGGGCGACGGGATGCTGCTGGTATTCGACAGGCGCACCGGGATGGCGCGTGCCGTTCTGCTGGACCACGCCTATCTCACCGATCTCCGCACCGCCGCAGCGGGCGCCGTGGCCGCGCGCGTGCTCGCACCGCGGGTCGTCGATCGAATCGGAGTCATCGGCACCGGAGTGCAGGGCCACCTCCAGCTCGAGCTGCTGCGCCGCGTAGTGGAGTGCCGGAGCGCGATGGTTTTCGGCCGCGATCGGCTCCGCGCCGAGCAGTACGCGCACGACATGGCGATTCACGGCTTCGAGGTGACCATCGCGCCGGATCCCGACTCGCTCGCGTCGGCATGCGACATCATCGTCACTGCCACTACCGCACGCGCTCCACTCTTCAGCGCCGACTCGGTGAGACCGGGGACGCACATCTCCGCCTTCGGCGCCGACTCGCCGGGGAAGCAGGAGCTCGATCCGGGGCTGATGGGCCGCGCGGACGTGGTGGTCGTGGACAGCCTCTCGCAGACCTCGCAGCACGGCGAGCTGGCTCACGCTCTCGAGGCGGGAGTGATCAGTGAAGAACGCGTCCACGAGCTAGGGGATGTGATTCGAGATCCGTCACTGGGTCGCACGAGACAGGACCAGATCACCGTCTGCGACATGACTGGGGTGGCGGTGCAGGACATCGTGGTAGCGAAGCACGTGCTGGCGCAGCTTTCTACCACGACGCGCTGATGGCGAGCTTCATCGCCGTGGTCGATCCGCACGCCGACCGCCGCGCCGCATACTGCGCTGCCGCCGCGCGGCGCATCGCACCGCTCCCGAATCTCACCACCGGCAGCTGTGGCAGCGGGGACTTTCACGCGCTCTGGGCGGCCGGGGCGCGAGCACCGATCGCTGCCGAGAGCGACGAGTGCGGCGCGGCGGTGCTCTGGGGCGACGTGCTGGACGATGAAGGCTCGCGCGTCACCCCCGGCAGGTTGCGCGCGGCCTGGGTAGGAGCCGACGCAGAGCTCCCCACCTTCGACGGCTACCACGCTGCGGTGGTCCACGATGCGAGGCACGGGCTCACGCTCGGGGCGGATCTCATCGGGATGTTCCCCGTGTACTGGTGGACTGGCGGGGAGGTGCTTCTCGCAGGCTCCAGTCCGGAGCTCTTCCGGCTGCACCCCTGCTTCCGGTCGAGCTTGGACATCGAGGGGCTCGCGGCGATGCTCCTCACCATGTACTCGGTGGACGGCCGCACGCTTCTCACCGGCGTTCGCCGCCTCGCTCCCGGCCACCTTCTCCGTGCGGGAGCGGGTCGCGCTCCGCGTGAGGTGGAGAACTACCGGCTGCCGTTCTCCGATCGCTGGCACGATGTCCCGTTCTCGACTCAGGTAGAGCTGCTGCACGAAGTACTGGCGGATGCCGTGCGGCGCCACGTGCCTCGCGATGAGCCGTGCGCGCTGTCGCTCTCGGGCGGCCGCGACTCGCGCCTCGTCGCCGGGCTGCTCGAGCGGCAGGGGAACAGCGTCACTGCCGTGACCTTCGGCGAGCGCGACGACATGGAGATGCGGTGCGCGCGCGGAGTCGCGCGCGCCACGGGATTCGCGCACCGCACACTTCCTCTCGAAGTCGACGGCGAGGGAAAGTGCGGTGAGCTGCACGCGACCTGGTTGCACTGCACCACGGGCTTCGGCGCGCTCGCACACTGGGGCTCCGCCGCCCGCATGGGTGACCTGCCGCCTCGCCTGGCCACCGGTTATGTGATGGACCCCATCATAGGCGGCACCCACATCCCCTGGGCGTACGACAGGGCGAATCGGCGTATGGCGTTCGATTCGTTCTTCGCTCGGGCCAACGCGCACGGGGTACCCGAGGAGACGCTCCGTTCGCTCTTCGGGGGGCACGGAGCGAACGACCTGGTGGACGCCGCCAGGGGGACGGTGCGACGCATCTACGAGCGGTACTCGGATGTAGAGTCGCGGCGGGCATGGTGCTTCGACATCCACCACCGGCAGCGCTTCCACGTGGGAAATCCGCCCTGGTTCCTCTCCTTCGCTACCTGGCCGGCACAGCCCGCTGTGGACCGGCGGGTTCTCGAGGTCGCCGGAGCGTTCCCCCTGGCGACGCTCGCGGAGCGGCGCGCTCAGGACGAGGTGATCAGGCGCTTCTTCCCGCACCTCGCCGAGCTGCCGCTCGATCGCAACAGCTACGATACCGAGCCGATCTCGCCGCGCGTGCGCTACCTGGTAGGGCAGTACATCGGCGAGCGATTCTCGCCGCTCACGAGGATCGCGACGCGGTTCCGGCGCCACGGCCGGGAACGGCGCTTCTACTACCGCATCTTCGACTTCAACGGCCCCGGCTGGCGGGCGATCCGTCGGCTCGCCGAGCCGTATCGCGGAAAACTCGAAGGGTTGATGGACATGGAGCGTCTGGACGAGTATCTCCCTCCGCCTGACGTGGAGCTGAAGGTGAGGAACGGCATCGTGGATTCATCCGGTCGCAAGATGCTGGTCGGGCTCATGCTCTGGGCGCGCGATCACATGTGAGAGCGAGGCGCGATCTCCGCCCTCGCCCGCCTGGACGCGATCCACGATCGCATGGGAACCCATAGAACGATTCTCGCGTTGGGCCACACGCGCGGGGAGCGCTACGACGATACGTTCCCCTCGATGAACACTCCAACAGCGGGAGCTCGAATGGCTGGAAGCAGCATGAAGAGGCGTCTTCTGGGTACGCAGGGACTCGAGACGTCGGCACTCGGCCTGGGGTGCATGGGGATGTCCGAGTTCTACGGCCCGGCAGACGAGAAGGAATCGATTGCCACGATCCATCGGGCGGTGCAGCTCGGCGTGACCATGTTCGACACGGCCGACATGTATGGACCGTTCACCAACGAGGAGCTGGTGGGACGTGCGCTGCGCGACGTGCGAGACGCCGTGGTGATCGCGACCAAGTTCGGCAACGTTCGTGATCCCGACGACCCGAAGGCACGGAGGATAGAGGGGAGCCCTGCGTACGTGCGGAAGGCGTGCGACGGGTCGCTGCGCCGGCTGGGCGTCGAGACCATCGACCTCTACTACCAGCACCGCGTCGATCCGAAGACGCCGATCGAGGAAACGGTGGGCGCAATGGCCGAGCTCGTGCGCGCCGGCAAGGTTCGCTACCTGGGGCTCTCTGAGGCAGCGCCCGAAACGATCCGGCGCGCGCACGCGGTGCACCCGATAAGCGCCGTCCAGACGGAGTATTCGCTCTGGACCCGCGACCCTGAGAGTGAGGTGCTGAAGGTGTGTCGCGAGCTCGGGATCGGCTTCGTCGCGTACAGTCCGCTGGGGCGCGGCTTTCTGACGGGGAAGATCAGGCGCGTGGAGGATCTGGCGGACGATGATTTCCGACGCAGCAATCCGAGGTTCATGGGCGAGAACTTCCAGCGGAACCTGGATCTCGCGGACCGGGTGGAGACCATCGCTCGCCGCAAGGGGTGTACGCCGGCGCAGCTAGCGCTCGCGTGGGTTCTGACGCAGGGGAGCGACATGGTCCCGATCCCTGGAACCAAGCACCGTAGCCGTCTCGAGGAGAACGTCGCGGCGGTCGACGTCGAGCTCAGCGCCGAGGATCTCCGAGAGCTGGAGCGTGCCGCACCGCGCGGCATCGCGGCCGGTGAACGCTACAACGAAGGTGGAATGCGAAGCGTGCACATCTGACCGCGCGAAGCTACCGGTCCGCGCCGCCGGTTGGCACTCGGCTGCATCCGTGCCCATAATGTATCGAGGATCGCTACTCCTACGTCGCCCATCGTGCTGGTGGGCGACCAGCGAGCTCCTCGAAGAAGCACGGTCGCTGCATCTCGAATTGCCACCCAATGACACGTACGGTTCTACTCTGCGGCGCTACCGGACTGGTGGGCAGGGAATGCCTTCGCATGCTGCTCGCCGATCCGCATTTCGAGACGGTCGCCACTCTCACGCGGCGAGCGCTGCCTGAGGAGCTGGTGCCAGCGGAGCACGCCCGCCGGCTCGAGCAGCGTGTCGTGGACTTCGACCATCTCGCCGACAACGCTCCGGCGATGAAGGCCGACGCTATCATCTGCGCGCTCGGTACCACGATCGAGGAAGCCGGCTCGCGCCAACGATTTCGTGAAGTCGATTTCGGCTACCCGCTGGCCATCGCGCGGCTCGGGGTGGAACAGGGAGACCAGCACTTCCTCCTGGTTAGTGCGCTCGGCGCGAGTGCTCGCTCGCTGATCTTCTACAACAGGGTAAAGGGCGAGCTCGAGGACGCAGTGCTCGCTCTACCGTACCGCAGCGTGAGCATCGTACGGCCGTCGCTCCTGGTCGGCGATCGCGCCCGCCCGCGTGCCGGCGAGCAGGTGGCGCAGCGGCTGGCTTTCCTCGTGCCCGCGCGCTACAAGCCGATCCCGGCTCGCGCCGTGGCGGCCGCGCTGGTGCGCATGGCGCGCGAGGATGTACCGGGGCGTCGCATCCTGGAATCGAGGGAGATGCAGCGCTTCACCTGAGCAGCCGGCTCATGGACAGGCGCCGATACTCCGCGCAATTTCCCACCTCGGCCGGGCGTCGGTCTGACGCGCCGGCTCCGCCAGCCCACAGTCAAGGAGTATCCCGGTGTTCGCAATCCCCAGGAAGCCAGCGATCGCGCTGACCGCGATGCTGGGTGCCACTGCAGCGCTCCCGCTCGCTGGTGGTACGGTTACGCTCGCGGCGCCGCTGGCCGCGCAGGCGCCATCGCGCAGGCCCATCAGACCGGCCGACGTCTACAACATCCGCTCGGTCGGTGACCCGCAGCTCTCACCTGACGGCAAGTGGGTGGCGTATTCCGTGAGCTCGGTAGACTCGGCGAAGGACAGGAACGTCTCACACATATGGATGACAAGCTGGGATGGCACGCACACCATCCAGGCCACCACCAGCAACGGAAGCGAGAGCTCGCCGCACTGGAGTCCCGACGGGCGCTACCTCTCCTTCCTTTCGTCGCGCGGCGGTGCCGACGGGAGCCAGCTCTGGCTCATGAACCGGCTGGGTGGCGAGGCGGAGATGGTGTCGCACGTGAAGGGCGGAATCTCCGAGTACGCCTGGTCGCCCGACGGAAAGCGACTGGTCTTCGTGGTCACCGACCCCGATTCGGCCGGGAGCGATTCGACGAGTCCGCCCAAGCCGATCGTCATCGATCGATACCTCTTCAAGAGTGATGGGAGCGGCTACCTCACGGACCATCGCGACCACCTGTATCTCTTCGATCTCGCGACGAAGAAGTTGGAGCAGATTACCTCCGGACCCTACGACGACGAGAGCCCGGTGTGGTCGCCTGATGGGCGCCGCATCGCTTTCGTGAGTGCTCGCGGGCCCGACCCCGATCGAACCGGGAACACCGACATCTTCGTGATCGAGGCGCGCCCCGGTGCCTCACCGAAGCGACTCACCACTTTCGCGGGCCCTGATGACGGTGACATCAGCTGGAGCCCCGACGGGAAGACCATCGCCTACATCCAGGGGAGCGAGCCGAAGTACTCGGCGTACAACATGCGGCACCTGGCCGTAGTACCGGCCGACGGCGGCGCGCCGCGCGTGCTGGCTGGCGACCTCGATCGCTCGATCTCCTCGCCGCTCTGGAGTGCCGATGGCTCCTCGATCTACTTCACCGTGGCCGACGATCGCATCCGGTACCTGGCGCGCATTCCGGCCGAAGGCGGGCGCGTGCAGCGCGTTATCGAGGGAAAGCGCGTGGTGTCGTCGCCGTCGCAGGATGCGCACGGGTCGATCGCGCTTCTCTCGGCCACCTCGGCGCACCCGCCGGAGGTGTTCGCCGTGGACGGCGACACCTTGAGACGGCTGTCGCACCAGAACGACGGGTGGCTCGCCGGAGTGCAGCTCGCGACCACCGAAGGAATCTCCGCGCGGGGGAAGGACGGAACCGTGGTGAATGGCCTTCTCGTGAAGCCGGCGTCGTATCGCGACGGTCAGCGCTACCCGGCGATTCTCTGGATCCATGGCGGGCCAAATTCGCAGGACCAGTACGAGTTCCGAATCGAGCGCGAGCTCTTCGCTGCGCGAGGCTACGTCGTGTTCACGGCCAACTACCGTGGGAGCACCGGACGCGGCGATGCGTACAGCAAGAGCATCTTCGCCGACTGGGGAAACAAGGAGGTGCGGGATCTCCTCGCGATGGCGGACAGGGTGGTAGCGATGGGGATAGCCGATCCGAATCGCCTGGGGATCGGCGGCTGGAGCTACGGAGCGATACTGACCAACTACACGATCGCCAGCGACAAGCGCTTCCATGCGGCCGTGAGCGGGGCGGGGAGCTCCATGCAGCTCGGCATGTACGGCGTGGACGAGTACGTGACCCAGTATGACGCCGAACTGGGACAGCCGTGGAAGAACCAGGAGGCGTGGCTCAAGGTGTCGTATCCCTTCTTCCACGCCGATCGGATCGTGACGCCAACGCTCTTCATGGGTGGCGACAAGGATTTCAACGTTCCGCTCGTTGGGGGCGAGCAGATGTACCAGGCGTTGCGGAGCAGTGGCGTGCAGACCGAGCTGGTGATCTATCCCGGTCAACACCACGCGATCCGCCGCCCGACATTCCAGATCGATCGGCTCGAGCGTTACGTGGCGTGGTACGACAAACATCTAGGCGGCAACGAGAGCGCGGCGGCGCGCTGACTCCGCCTTCGAAAGACCGATGTCGAGCGCGCGCCAGGCAACTGGCGCGCGCTTTGCTTGTCGATGACGCCCTCATCTGTCCGGGCCGACAGGGCTCCGTCGCCGACACTGGCGCTGGAGACCGAAATGGCATCGCTTCTCGACGACCTGCAGTAGCAGGTGAGCGGTGACAAGGTCGAGCAGCCGTCCAGTGAGCTCGGCGCGGACTCCGGGACTACCAGGAGTACGATCACCAAACCGGGAGGGAATGAAGAATGTCAGTCGCCAAGATCACCGAGATAACCTCGACCTCCACCAAGGGTTTCGAGGACGCGATCGAAAGCGGTATAGCCCGCGCCAGCAAGACACTGGAGAACGTCGAAGGGGCCTGGGTGAAGTACATGAAGGTGGATGTGGAGGGCGGCAAAGTGGCGCAGTACCGCGTGGGGCTGAAGGTGACCTTCGTCCTCAACGATTGAAGGTGTCAGCGACATTCGTCCCGACGGGAGGTTCACCAAGCTTGTGACAATCGTCACGCAGCGGGCTGTGCGCACGGGAGAGACTTCGCACGCCGGGTGGGCGCGCGAGCGGCGCGCAGCGCGCTGCCCGGGCGACGATCGCACAGCGAGGTGCATGCGTGATGGAAAACGACGCCCGGAAGGACGCGCTCTGGAACGCGCTTTCGACCGTGATAGACCCGGAGATTGGCCTGGACATCGTCACGCTCGGGCTGGTGTACGGCGTGGAGATCCGCGATGACGTGGCGGTGATCACCCATACGCTCACCACTCCCGGGTGCCCCATGGAGCGGATCATCACCGACGGCATCCGTGGTGCCGGGATGCTGGTGGAGGGGATCTGCGGCGTGGAGACGAAGCTCGTATGGGATCCAGCCTGGCACTCGGGGATGATCGCCCCCGACGCGTGGGGCTGAGCGACTCGAATCGTGCGCTCGCTCTACCTCGCCAACGTGGCGGTGCACATCCTGGCCGCCATGTTCTGGCTGGGCGGCATGTTCTTCCTGGGCGTGGTCGGCGCACCCGCACTCCGTGCCCTCGACTCAGCGGCCTTGCGCCAGCGGATCTTCCAGCAACTCGGCGTTCGCTTCCGAAGGGCCGGCTGGTGGGCCATAGCGATCCTGTTGATCACCGGTACGCTCAACCTGTACTTCAGGGGCTGGCTGCACTGGAGCGTCCTCGGCTCCGCGAATTTCTGGATGACACCCGTGGGCCACGCCCTCGCCTCGAAGCTCCTCGGCGTCGCCGCGATGATCCTCGTGAGCAGCATCCACGACTTCGTGCTCGGCCCCCGCGCCGGCCGCGCCGCCCCCGGCTCCCCTCTCGCCATCTCCCTCCGCACCCACGCCGCCCGCCTGGCACGCCTCAATGCGCTATTAGGCGTCGTGGTCGTGGTGGCTGCGGTGATGCTGACGCGGGGAGGGTAGGGGAGAAAGCAGAGAGCGGAGAGCAGAAAGCAGAAAGCAGAAAGCAGTGAAGGGCTCGTAATTCAACGTCATCCCCGCGAAAGCGGGGACCCATGTTCCGTCTGGCTAACATGGGTCCCCGCTTTCGCGGGGATGACGGCTTTAACACTTACAGCCTTCACCCCCGAGGCAGCTCCTGCTTTCTGCTCTCTGCTTTCTTTTTTCGCCTCAGGGTTTCAACAACCTCATCGCCTCCTCCACCGGGATCGCACCGAAGTAGAGGGAGAGATCGAGGGAGGAGAGGGCAGAGGTGATCGCCTCGGCGTCGTAGGGGAGGCCGAGAAGGCGCTCCTCGATGTCGTGGACCTCTCGCTGACCCATGAAGTCGCCGAAAATGCGGATCGAGGAGATGCGTCCCTGCTCGATGTAGAGGCGAACATCGATCTCGCCGGCAGGGAAGCGATGGGCGCGCTCGATGTTGCTGGGCGGGTTCTGGCCGTAGTTCCACTCCCAGGTGCGGTATTTCTTATCGAGCAGCTCGTGGATAGCGCTATGGTCGGCGTCGTCGAGCGGGATAGTCGGGATGCGGGAGCGGTCGCGCGTGCCGAAGATCCCCTCCAGAATCAGCTCGCGCAGCTCGTTGACGTCGATCGGCGTGGTGAGAAACTCGCTGATGTTGGCAACGCGACTGCGGACGGATTTCATCCCCTTCGATTCGACCTTCCCGGGGCGAGGGCGGAGTGCCGCGGTGATGTGATCCAGGTCGGAGCTGAGGAGAAGCGTGCCGTGGCTGAACATCCTGTCATGGCTCGCGAACTGTGCGTTCCCCGAGATCTTCCTCCCGTCCACCAGGATATCGTTCCTCCCCCCGATCTCCGCCGGGACGCCGAGCGAGCGGAGCACCTCTACCACCGGACCGTTGAATTTGTCGTAGCGGTTGAAGCGCCCGCTCACATCGCGCGTCATGAAGCTGAAATTGAGATTGCCGAGATCGTGGTAAACGGCGCCACCACCGGAGACTCGGCGCACCACCCTGATCCCGCGCGCGGCTACGACGTCGGGGTCTATCTCCTCGATCGTGTTCTGGTTCCGGCCGATGATGATGGCCGGCTCGTTCACGTAGAAGAGGAGCGCATCCTCGTCACCGAGCTTGTTGCGGAGGACGTATTCTTCGAGAGCCAGGTTGTGGTGTGCGTCGGTGATGCCGCCGTTGTCCACGAAGATCATGATTGCCGAAGTCGGTAGACGAGGACCCTCAGCGAGCCGCGGCCGCGCTGTCCGCGTGCGCGTCGGCATGCTCGCCGGAGAATACGGCTCGGCTCCTCGGCTGGTAACTCCCGATTTCGTAGCCCCTGAGACTGATGGCCAGTCTGTTCCAGCCGTTGATGGTGACGATCGCAATCGTCAGTGCCACGAGCTCGTTCTCGGAGAATTGCTCGCGGGCGGCGGCGTACAGCTCGTCGGAGACGCCGTCCTTGCTGATCAGCGTGACCGCCTCGGTCCACGCCAGCGCCGCGCGCTCGCGATCCGAGTAGAACGGTGCCTCGCGCCAGGCGTTGAGGACGTAGAGCCGCTGCTCCGTCTCGCCGGCCGCTCGTGCATCCTTGCTGTGCATGTCCAGGCAGTAGGCGCATCCATTGATCTGCGAAGCGCGCATCTTCACCAGCTCGAGCAACGGTGCTTCCAGGCCGCTCTCGTGGCTGTAGTGCTCGAGGCCGAGCATCGCGTGCATCGCCTTGGGGTCTATCTTGGAGGCGTCGATCCTTGGTTCCATGGTCATCTCGGTGATTGGTGTGCCAGGCGGGCAACGAGACGCGGTAGAAGCCGCGGGGCGCCACTGCTGCGCCCACCCGTCTGAATCTATATGCTCGCCGCACGGCCAGCGGTTCCCATCTGCGACCTTAACGACCAAGGCCAGGTCTGAAATCGTGAACCGGTACGAGCGCTTCGCCGCTCGTACCGGTTCACGATTTCAGACCTGGCCCCGTCCCTCCGTCATTCAGCCGGGGACGGTCAGTGCGACATGGTAGCGAACTGCGTTGGGTTGCCTACCCGGAACATTCCGACCGCGCCTTTCTCGGCGTCTGCAAAGGCGTGCGTCACGAAAGGGTAAAGTCCCGTTCCGCTGGCGTCCTTGTCGAATACGGCCTCGAAGACCGCACCGCCGCCAGCCGGGATACCGTACGTCTGGACGCCCTGGAGCACGTGAGCGGGGTCGCCGTCGGGGTAGACGCGATCGAAGATGGCGCCGACGATGTGGAAGTCGCTGGTGAAATTCGGCCCCGCGTTGACCACGAAGATCCGCACGCGGTCGCCTTCGTCCACCTGGAGTGGGTTGGCCTTGTACTGGAAGGCGCGCCCGTTGAAGACCACGTAGCTCGCGTCTTTCTTCATCGCAGCGGCGTAGTCGGCGATCGCGGTCGGGAGCGGAGCCACGATACCAGATTCTCGTGCGTCGTGTTCGTCGCCCGCACTCGGACCGCCGTGCTGCATCACATCGTGATGCGAGTCGCTCTGCTCCCCAGCCTTCGCCGCGTTCGCCTTGCTGTAGAACTCGCTCTGAACGAGGACGAATTCCTTGTCGGCTTTCGTCCCCCACCCCCCGGCGGGATCCACGATCATGGCGAAGTACATCCCCTGCATCAGGTGCATGGTGACGGGCGGCGTTCCGCAGTGCACCATGAAGGCACCGGCGATCCGTGGAGTGAACTCGAACGAGATCGAGTCATTAGGCATGATCGTGCGATACGCCACGTTGGCCGGGATCTGTGCCGCGTGGAAGTCGATCGAGTGAGGCATCGGCGACTCGTTCACGATGTTGACGCGCACCTTGTCGCCGACGCGGGCACGGATGACGGGGCCAGGGACGGTCCCGCCGAAGGTCCAGCCATCGTACGACACATCGTCGGCAATCTCGATCCTCTCGTCGGTGATCGGAATGCGGAACTCCTTGACATCGGCATCCGAGACGGGTTCCAGGGTCGCGTCGAACGCGGGCTCGGTGGCCGTCACGGTCTTCGCGAAATCGACGCTCTCGATCGCCGGACCGCGCCGCGCTCCGAGCGCGCCCGCGGCGCCGACGCCGATCGCGGCGATGGTGGCGAGCGAGACGATCGTTCTTTTCTCGAGCACTTTGATGGCTGGCATTTCGTTCTCCGGTCTGGCAGGCTTCGCCGCCTGCTTCTTGTTGGTGCCAGCAATCTCGGGTTTTCCGCCCTCCGGATCAGTCGGGGTATACTGGAAATTTCACGTCGGCAAAGCCTCACGCCCGATGGTGGATCGCTCCACAGCATGTAGGGGATTCCTTTATCCACGACCACACCGGTAGCATTCTCGCATGGTCGACCTTGCCGATATACGGAGCGCGCGCGAGCGCATAGCGGATGCCGTCGTCTTTTCACCCACCATTCCGATGCTGGCCCTGGGCGATCGACTCCCGGGGCGCTGCTTCCTGAAGCTCGAAAACGTCCAGCGAACCGGCTCCTTCAAGGATCGCGGCGCACTTAACCGCCTGCTCGATCTCGACGAAGGGGAGCGTGCCCGGGGCGTGGTGACGGCGAGCGCGGGGAACCACGCCCAGGCGGTCGCGTACCACTGCGGCCGGCTGGGAATATCGGCGCGCGTGGTGATGCCCGAGCACACGCCGCTGATCAAGGTGATGAACACGCGCCGGTTGGGTGCGGAGGTGAGCTTCTACGGGGCCACGCTGTCGGACTCCATGGTCGAGGCGCGCCGGCTGGAATCGGAGGAGCAGCGGATGCTCATCCACGCCTTCGATGACGACAGGGTGATCGCGGGGCAGGGGACGATGGGGCTCGAGCTCCTGGAGCAGCTCCCCGATCTCACGGCAGTGGTAGTCCCTATCGGCGGCGGTGGAATGATATCGGGAATAGCCACGGCTATTCGCGAGCAGCGTCCCGGCGTGAGAGTGTACGGCGTGGAAGCATCCGCCGCGGCGTCGGCGCTCGCTTCGCGCCGAGCGGGCGAGGTCGTGAAGATCGAGACCTCCGAGACGATCGCGGACGGTATCGCGGTGAAGCGTGTGGGCGACCGTACCTTCCCCATCATCGAGCGATACGTGGACGACATCGTCGCGGTAGACGAGGGACGGATCGCCGATGCCGTGCACCTTCTTCTGGAACAGGAGAAGACGCTCGCCGAGGGCGCAGCCGCCGTACCGCTGGCGGCGGTACTTGCGGGGCTCCTACCCCTCGGTGCCGGCGACGTGACTGCGATGATCCTCTCGGGCGGTAACATCGACGTGAATCTGCTGGAGCGCGTGATAGACCGTGGACTGGTACAGGGCGGTCGGCTGGCGCGTCTCACCGTCACGGTGCGCGACCGGCCCGGGCACCTCGCGCGTCTTACCGAGCTCGTGGCCAAGTGCGGCGCGAACGTGCTCGAGGTGGCGCACCGCCGCGAGTTCGCCGACATCTCGGTGCGCGACGTGGAGATCGCGATGCAGCTCGAGACTCGCGGCCGCGACCACGTGATCTCCATCATCGAGCTGCTCGAGCGCCATGGCTTCCACGTAGTCGAGATGCTCTGAACAGCGGGGTCAGCTCCCGAAGACAGGGGTCAGGTCTTCAATTTCGAGCAAGCTCAGCAGTGGCTGAGCTTGCTCGAAATTGAAGACCTGACCCCGTCGTTCATCCGGTTGACATAGGGGTGGGGGGTATCTAGACTTATACCCGAGGCGGGTATGTGTCCTGCGTTCCAATGACCCTTTCCAGGAGAGGACGGATGGCTACTCTGGAGCTCGAGATCTCGGGAATGTCGTGCGGCCACTGCGTGAGTGCGGTGAAGGGCGCTCTGCAGGAGCTCGACGGCGTGGAAGTGAAGAAGGTCGATATAGGCTCGGCCACCGTGGACTACGATCCATCGCGCAGCTCGCCGGCCGCGATCGAGAATGCGATCGCGGAGGCCGGCTACGAGGTGGGACCCGCCAGGCCAGTCCAGCTCGGCCGCGCCGCGCCGAAGCCAGACGGAAGGTAGCGGTGATGACGCCCGTCGACTGGGTAGTCCTGGCCGCTGGTGTCGCGGCCATCGCCTGGGTGAACTGGTACTTCTTCCTCGCGGAGCGTCGGTCGGTGCACGCGAGTACGGCGGCGGGAGTGGGTGATGAATCGCGAAGAGGTAGAAAGGAACGCAATGACGCGAACGATACGGTCGACCACGACAACTGAGGTGGAGCGCGAAGTGAAGGATGTGGGTCGCGCCACGAGAGCCGGTATTGCCGCGGATAGCTCGCGGAGCGCTGCTTCACACGAGGCAATCACGATCCCCGTGACGGGGATGACCTGCGCGGCGTGCCAGGCACGCGTGCAGCGCACGCTGGCGAAGCAGCCGGGCGTGGAGGACGCGTCTGTCAATCTCATGATGCATAGTGCGTCGGTGACGTACGACCCCGGCGTTGTCACGCCCGACGACCTGGTGCAGGCGATACGGAAGACCGGCTACGGCGCGGAGCTCGCCCCACCCGAGCGGACTGCGTTCGAGGAGCAGGAGGAGCGCGACCGCAGGCAGGCGGAGGAGACGCGCGAGCTGCGTGGGAAGGCCATAGCGAGCGGGGTCGCGGCCATCGTGGCCATGATCGTCTCCATGCCGCTCATGTCGGCAATCCACCATGGGAGCGGTGTGGTGGCCGACCCGTTCATGCGCTGGGCCATGGAGTTGTTGACGCCCGCGTTGCGCGGTGCCTTCCCATGGCTGTACGCGATTCCAGCAGCGGTGCTCTCGTACCTGCTGCTGTTCCTGGCGCTGGGTGTGACGGCGTGGGCGGGACGGCACTTCTACACCCGCGCCTGGGCCGCCTTCCGTCACCACTCCGCGGACATGAACACGCTGGTGGCGGTAGGCACGGGAGCGGCCTTCCTCTACTCGCTCGTAGTAACGCTGGTGCCCGGCTTCTTCGTGTCGCGCGGGATCGCCCCGGACGTGTACTACGAGGCGGTGATCATCATCATCACGCTAGTCCTCACCGGTAACATGTTCGAGGCGCGCGCCAAGGGACGCACATCGTCCGCGCTCCGCGCGCTGGTGCAGCTGCAGCCGAAGATGGCGCGTGTGCTGCGCGACGGCGCCGAGGTGGACGTACCGGCGGAGCAGGTGATGCGCGGCGATACGGTGGTCGTCCGGCCAGGGGAGAGCATCCCCGTAGACGGACAGGTCACCGGCGGACGGAGCGCAGTGGATGAGTCGATGCTCACCGGCGAGTCGCTCCCCGTGGAGAAGGGCATCGGCGACAACGTGATTGGTGGAACGATCAACGGCACTGGAAGCTTCCGCTACACGGCTACGACACTCGGCTCGGACTCGGTACTCGCGAGGATAGTAAAGCTCATGCGCGACGCGCAGGGCTCGCGCGCCCCGATCCAGCGGCTGGCTGATCGCGTGAGCGGCGTCTTCGTGCCGGTGGTGATCTCGATCGCGATAGCAACCTTCGTGACCTGGTTCGTCGCGGCCGACACCGCGCCAGTCGTTCGCGCGTTCGCCGCGGCGGTGGCGGTGCTCATCATCGCCTGCCCGTGCGCGATGGGGCTGGCCGTGCCTACGGCCGTGATGGTGGCCACGGGCAACGGCGCGGAGCTGGGAGTGCTGATCAAGGGCGGCGAGGCGCTGCAGCGCGCGGGCGACGTCACCGCGGTGGTTCTCGACAAGACGGGCACCGTCACAGAGGGAAAGCCCACCTTGACCGACGTGATCCTCGCTCCAGCGTTGGTTGCGAGTGCGGAAGACGCGCAGAGCGCAGCCATGGATGATGCTCGGCTGCTGCGCCTCGTGGCCTCGATGGAGACGGTGAGCGAGCATCCGCTCGCGGAGGCGATCGTGAGGCACGCTCGTGAGCGCGGGCTCGAGCTTCAGGCGCCCACGAGCTTCGACTCCCACACGGGGCGAGGGGCGGCAGGGATCGTGGAGGGCGTCGCAATCGCGGTGGGGAATTCCGCGCTCATGGCAGAGCGCGGAGTGGATGTCGCGCCGCTCTCGGCGACCGCGGAAGGGCTGGCGTCGCTCGGACGGACGCCGATGTATGCCGCCGTGGCGCCTGACGGCTCGGACGGATACGAGCTGGCCGGGCTGGTGGCCGTCGCCGATCCGATCAAGGCAACCTCGCGCGAGGCGATCCAGCGCTTTCACGCGATGGGACTCGAGACCGTGCTGCTCACCGGCGACAACGAGCATACCGCGAGGGCAATCGCCCGCGAGGCCGGAATCGACCGCGTCGTGGCGGGCGTGCTGCCGGTGGGGAAGGTGGAAGAGGTGAAGCGGCTGCAGGAGAGCGGCGCGGTGGTGGCCATGGTGGGGGATGGGATCAACGATGCGCCGGCGCTCGCGCAGGCAGACGTCGGGATGGCTATCGGCACCGGCACCGACATCGCCGTGGAGGCAGGCGATGTAGTGCTCATGCGGGGCGACCTGCGCAGCGCCGCACAGGCGATAGAGCTCTCGCGGCGGACGATGCGCACCATGAAGCAGAACCTCTTCTGGGCGTTCATATACAACGTGATCGGCATCCCGATCGCGGCGGGCGCCCTTTACCCGGCGTTCGGGGTTCTCCTCAGCCCGATCCTCGCAAGCGCCGCAATGGCATTCAGCTCTGTGAGCGTGGTGACGAACAGTCTGCGGCTGCGCAGAGCACGAATAGCATGAGGCACAACCTCAGATGTGAAGGAGCGTGAAGAGAATGACGAGCAAGACGACCAGGTCCACGAAAGCGATGCCACTGCGCGAGGCGCTGCCGGCTCCTACCTGCGGCTGCGTGCTCGAGGGCGACGCATCGGCCGATGGCCGAAAGGCCGTGGGCGTGGATCCCGACATCAAGGATCGGAACCTCAAGCGACTGCGCCGGATCGAGGGGCAGGTGCGCGGGCTGCAGAAGATGGTCGAGGCTGACCGCTACTGCGCCGACATCCTCACGCAGATCTCGTCGGTGCACGAGGCGCTGCGCGCGGTGGGGCGCGAGCTGGTACGCAACCATCTCAAGCACTGCGCGGCCGCCGCGATACGCTCTGACGACCCGGCCGAGGCCGATGCGATGTACGACGAGCTGGTGGACATGATGTACAAGCACAGCCGCTGAGGAAGAGCTTTCGTGTATTCGAGATTTTTCACCATGATAATCGTGGCGGCGGCGGCGATCGCTCCGTCGGCCGCGGCGCAGCACCCGCACTCTCACGCGGTCGGAGACGCACCGCCGTCGGATACCACTTCCCGCGCTCGCGAGTCTCAGAGCGACTCACACTCCGCCTCGCACGACATGTGGATGCTGCCGCTCGGCGATGGGTGGAGTCTGAGCGGGATGGCGCAGGCCATTCCGACCCTCTCGGGGAGCGAGCCGCGCGGCACGGAAGTGGCGCCGCACACGTGGGAGCTGTACCTCACGCAGCCAGCCATCATGGCGGACGTTCTCTCGCCGGGCTCGCGCTTCGCCCTTCGCGTGACGCTCAACTTCGAGGGGCTCACGCAGCGTGACGGAGAGACGTCGTTCGGTGCGTGGGGCGAGGGCTTCATCGACAGCCGCCACCCGCACACTCTGCTGCACGAGATGATGCTCAGTGCCAACGTTTGGGATGCGCCCGGCGGCGCGTTCTCGCTGTCGGCGGGGAAGGGCTTCGCTCCGTACGGAACCGACGACCCGATGTCGCGTCCTCCGGTAAAGTATCCCATCAATCATCACCTCTCGCAGATCCTGGAGCGCTGGACGCTCAACGCGCAGTATCTATCGCGCGGGGGGACTAGCGTGGAGGCGGGGCTTTTCGGCGGTACCGAGCCAACCGGGCCGTACGACTTCGAGAACATCCACGGCTTCGGCGACTCGTGGTCGCTTCGCGTGGGGCAGCGCTTCGGCAGTGGATCTGGCCCGTCGGCGTCGTGGGAGGCGTCGGCCTCGTACGCGAACGTGAAGCAGAAGGGACACGGCGGGTCGGACAGGACCGAGCTCGCGAACGTGGCGCTTCGCCACGAGCGGTCGTACGGCTTCGGCAATCTCTACGCGCTGGCGGAAGCGTCACGGAGCTGGCCGGAGGGCGGGGAGGGATACTACTCGCTGCTGGGCGAGAGCGGCCTCGCTCTCGGACGGAGTGCCCGGCACCGTCCCTATTATCGCTTCGAGCTGGCCACCCGCCCGGAGTATGTACGCCACGGCCTCCCGGGGACAGATGGCTACTTCCGCTACCATCACGACGATACTCCGGTGGGCGCCACTCGCTGGCTGGTCAATACCGTCGGCTACGCCTATAGCGCGAGTGAGCTCCCCGTCAGCGTGCGACCTTACATCGAGCTCCAGTTCGACAAGGTTCGTCGCGAGCGTGGACCGGCAGGGCCGCACGCCTTGTACGGGACATCGAGCTTCTTCAGCCTCTCGTTCGGGATGCGACTCTTCTTCGGCGGAGGGTCGATGCGCATGGGAAGCTACGGTCTGCTCGATCCGATGGCGGCCGCCATGCGGCCATCCATGCCCATGTCCGATGATGCACCATCTCACGAGAGCATGATGCACCAGCCCTGACTCCGACGAGATACTCCGTGGTGCGCATCTCGTGCGAGCGAACAGCCGTCTACTCGATGAGCGTGCGCACCGCCTGGAGCAGAGCGCGCGGCAGCTGCTCCGGGTGACGAATCGTCACGTAGCCCACGGGCCCGAAGATTCGCGCGAGGTACTCGGGCCCCTCGGGATCCACGTTCAGGCAGAAAGGGTGGATCCCTCGCGCGCGCGCTTCGTTGATTGCCTGCCGCGAATCTTCCACTCCGTAGTCGGCCATGTAGTGGCCGAGGTCGTTCGGCCGACCATCCGAGAGTATCAGCAGAAGGCGGTGGCGCACGCGCTCTCGCGTCAGCTCCGCTGTCGCGTGTCGCAAGGCGGCACCGAGGCGCGTGAAGCCACCGGGGTGCAGGCCGGCGATCCGCCGTCGAACCGCGTCTCCATTCCCCTCGGCGAAGTCCTTCACCGTATGGACGCGCACATCCTGCGATCCGCGTCCGGTGAAGGTGAAGACCGCGTAGCGGTCACCCAGTGCGGCCAGCGCCTCGCTCGCGAGCAGGAGCGCCGTCTTCTCGACATCTATCATCCGCCGGCCATCGCCCACCTGCGAACTGGTTGACCCGCTCACATCCACCAGCAGTGCGATCGCGAGCGGCTGGCGCGTGGCGCGCGTCGCCATGTAGAGCCGCTCATCGCCCGAGCGACCCATGCGCCGATCCACCAACGCGTTCACGCACGCGGTGAGATCGAGCTCCTCTCCATCGAGTTGCTGCCGCAGACGAACCCGGCGGGCGCGCAAACGCTCGAAGCGTTGGCGAATGCTGCGGATGGCAGCCGCGTGCCGGCTCATCTGCAATCGCGCCCATTCCGTGGTCCCCTCGGCGACGCGCCCCCCTCGCACGGTGACCGCACGCTCCCGGTATCGGGCGGTGACGTAGTCCCACTCTGCGTACTGGTGTCCGGGTGCCGCGACCGGCGCCGAGCGTGCTCGCATGCCAGCGAGCGTGCTCGCCAGATCATCGCGTGCATCGACTTGAGACTCGTCGCGCGCCTCGCGGTGCTCCCGCTCTACCGGGCGCGCCTGCGCACCCGGGGGGGCTCCCTCACCCGATTCTCCAGCCGCCGCGCCCTGGCGACTCCGCTCGACCGCAATGTCGCCATCACGCTTCGGTGTGAGCTGCGCTCCGTCGCCCGTGCCGTCACCGCCGTACGCCTCGATGCTCGTCATCGGCAGGACGGGAGCGCGCGGAATCAGATTGAGTAGCACATCGTCCACGTCGGGGATGTCGGCGTCGGGGTCCCATCGCGGCTGTGGGTTCACCGTCCCCCAGTGCGCAACGGGACGCACGCGCTCGTAGCGTCTGTTAGTTCCGAGCTGCAGGGCCGTCGCCCGCGCCCACTCGAGCGATTCCGCGGGCGTGGCGGCGTGCGGAAGCCCAGCGATCGCGGCGTCAGGCGCGGCGCCGAGCGATGCGCGCACGAGGGCCTCCACCGCCCTCTGTGCGGGCAGGAAGTGCGGCACGCGCGGCCGCAGCTGCAATGAAGCCGTGCGCGCCCCGAGGAGCGCCGGGCGGATACCACCCACCTCACGCGCGAGACGAGCTTCGATCGCCGCGCCTTCCGAGAGGAGGTATAGCTCGCGGAGGAGGGGATGCTCGTTGGGGCCGGGGAGCGACGCCACCGTTCCGCGCGTGATGCGCTCCGCCTGCTCCATGGCGAGGAGCTTGTATCGAGCGATGGTAGCCGCTTCTCCGGACGACGCGTCGAGTGCCCTGGGAAGGAGGATCCGCTCGCCATCCGTGGAGGGCAGGGCGTCACTCGCCACTCGCTCCCCGTGCGCCCTGAGAACGTAGCGACGAAGCCAACCCACATGCGGCGCGATGTCCGCGGCCTCGATGGGGATGATCCTGCCGTAGTACGCGGCTACGAGTAACTCGAGGCGACGGCGTAACTGCTCCAGCTCCACCACCGCTGGTCTGATCCGTCGCAGCCACTGCTCCCACTGCTCTTCTGCGCTCGACCGCGAATGCAGAAAGGCGCGGCGCACGCGGCGCGCGCCTGGCGTCGACGCGATCCGACGCACGACTGAACCGCTGCGGCCGCGTCGGCCGCGGCTTCGTGGTGTGGCGCTGGCCAAGGGTCGTTAGCGCGTCGCTCGCACGCTCTCAGAGCGTAGCGGTGACCAGGTCGGAAATGGCTGCCACGAGATCCGGATCGTCGGTGAGCGGGCCGACCAGCGCCACTGCGCACGCCTGGTCCGCGGCGACGCCGCTGGCAATGAGTCTGGCGGTAGAGACCAGGAGTCGCGTCCCCGGTGCTTCGGCGAGACCCTGGTCGCGGAGCGCGCGGATCTTCCGCGCCAGCTCCACCAGCTCCTTCGCGGTTCGCCTGTCCACTCCGCCCTCGTGCATCACGATCTCCGCCTCGAGCGCGGGGGGAGGGAAGTCGAACTCCAGCGTCACGAAGCGCTGGCGCGTGCTCGGCTTGAGATCCTTCGTGGCGTGCTGGTAGCCGGGATTGTAGGAGATCACGAGCTGGAAACCGGGCGCCGCGGTCACCAGCTCGCCGGTCTTGTCTATCGGAAGAATCCGCCGGTCGTCGGTGAGCGGATGCATGACGACCACGGTGTCCTGGCGCGCCTCCACGACTTCGTCGAGGTAGCAGATGGCACCTAGGCGCGCTGCGACGGTGAGCGGGCCATCCACCCAGAGCGTTTCGCCACCGCGTATCAGGTAGCGTCCCGTGAGGTCGCTGGCCGAAAGATCCTCGTGGCAGGCGATGGTCACGAGCGGTCTTCCGAGGCGCCACGCCATGTGCTCCACGAACCTGCTCTTCCCGCAGCCGGTTGGACCCTTCAGCATCGCGGGAAGTCCCCGCGCGTGGCAGACGGAGAACACCTCGATCTCGTTGGAGATCGGTCGGTAGTACGGTTCTTCGGCCGGCGGTGGGCGCACGCCATGCTCGCCGGTAGTGGCGATCGTGTCGCGCTCGCGCGCAGAGGGAGTGGAGATGGATTCGGTCATGCTGGTGCTGGGAGCAAGGCCGGCGATCGCCCCGCCATCGACCCGTTCAATGGCGCGTGCCTGCCGCGAGCGCTACTCTTTGGCGTTATCGCTTCGCATCAATCTAAACACCGGCCGGGGCCAGGCGCGTGCCCGGCGCGCGTCCGAGAATCACGACACCGTATGCGCAACGTCTCCCCTTCGCCTTCGTTCGCTAGCTCGCGTACCGTACTGGTCGCACTGCTTACGATCATCCCGGTTCAACTCGCGGTGCCGGTGCTCCCGGCCCAGGGGAGCGGAAGCGGAGGATCAGCGGAAAGTGCGTCGGCGGAAGAGGTGCGAGAGCTGGGTCGGCTCGAGCGGGCCGACATGGTCTCGGTGATTCTCCCCTTTCTGGCGTCCGAGTCGGCCGCCGTGCGGGCCGAGGCAGCAAACGCACTGGCGCAGTCACTCTGGCCACTCGCGAAAGCGGCGCCCACCCAGGACGCCGACAGTGTGGTTGCCCTGGTGTCCAGGGCGCTCCGCTCACGACTCGCAGGCGAGCGTGATCCGGCGTCGACCGCGTCACTCGCGCAGGCACTCGGGCGCCTCCCCTACTGGAGCGCTCCGGAGCGAGCGTCTGCTGAATCGCTGCTCGCACGGGAGCTCGAGACCACCGGCGACTCACTCGTCGCCGCGGGCTCGGCCAGGGGATTGCTGTCGCTCCTGAGCGGCGGCGGCCAGACGTATATGCCCTCGGCACGCACGATTGGTGTGCTTCGCTCCAGGGTACGCGGTCGAGCGTCGAGCTACGTTGATCTGCGAGGAAAGTGGTCGGACAGCGCGTTCATCTGGCCGCGGCGCTTGGCGATGCTCGCGCTCCTGGCATCACGCTCAGCGGACGGGGAAACGCTGCGTGCGGCCGCACACTCGGATGACGCTCAACTGCGCATGCTGGCCGCGCGTGGCGCGGGCGCGCTCGGCGACAGCGCCGGCGCAAGAGAGCTTCTGCGAGCGCTGGTGCACGACGGTGCGCCCATGGTGCGGACCGAGGTTGCGCGCGTATGGTCGCGTGGCAGCGGAGCGGAGTGCGCGCCGCTGCTCGTCATGGCGACCGACAGCGCGCCGCAGAGCTCGGTGAGCGCGATAGACGCCATTGGCTCGGCGTGCGCGAACGAGTCAGGGAAGGCAGGGGACGCTGCGGAGAGCTTGCTGGTGAAGCTAGTCCGCGAGGGGGCGGACGAGGCTACCGGTGACGCTGCGCCCGGCGTCGAGCATCGGATCGCCATGCACCGTGCTGCGCACGCGATAGTCGCTCTCGCACATCTATCGCCGTCGAGAGCGGCGGAGCTGCTCGAAGCGGTGGTCTCGTCGCATGCGTGGCAGGCCAGAATGTACGCGGCCCGTGCCGCCGCGGTGCTGTCGGACACGGCCACGCTGCTGTCGCTGGCTGGCGACCGAGCTCCCAATGTCCGTACCGAGGCGATATCCGGTCTCTCCCGAGTTGCGGGTCACGATGCGGACAGCGTCTACGTCAGGGCGCTTTCGTCCGCCGACTATCAGCTGGTGCTGACGGCAGCACAGGCGCTGCGTGGCGCGCCGCATCCGGCCGCCGCCATCGCGGCGCTCGAAACATCGCTGGCGCGCATCACGGCGCAGAAGCGCGAGACATCGCGCGATCCTCGCCTGGCAATTCTGCAAACAGTGCGCGAGATCGGCTCGGCGGAGCTGGCCGAGCCGCTGCTCCCCTACCTGGTGGATTTCGATCCCGTGGTGGCCGACAGCGCGGCTGCAATAGTCTCGGCGTGGACGGGGCGCACTTATCGTAGCGCGCCTCGTCTACTTCCGGAGGTTGATGCGCCGCTCACCGATATCGAGGCGTTGCGCGCGGTCCGTGTTCGAGTGTCCATGGCCGCCGACGCGGGTGGGGGCAGCTTCGAGCTCCGGCTCTTCGCGAAGGATGCACCACTCACCGTGAGCCGCTTCATTCGCCTGGTGCGAAGCGGCTACTACGATGGGCTCACGATCCATCGGGTGGTTCCGAACTTCGTGGTGCAGGGCGGGAGCCCAGGCGCCAACGAGTACACGGGCGATGGCCCCTTTCTCCGCGACGAAGTGGGACTCCGATCGCATCGGCGTGGGGCTGTCGGCATCTCGACACGTGGCCGTGACACCGGCGACGCGCAGTTCTTCGTCGACCTGGTGGACCTTCCTCGACTCGATCACCACTACACGGTGTTCGCGCAGGTCGTGAGCGGGATGGCGACGGTGGACCGGATTCTCGAGGGCGATGTGATGCGGAGAGTGGAGATCGTTACGCGGCGCTGACGCCAGTCAGGTTGGCGGCACCGCGATGAGCTCGTCACCCTTCGCCGAGCAAAATGCCGCCTTCGCCCCTCGCGGCTGGCTTTTTGCCGCGCATCGCTTCCTTCTCGTGTCTTCGCCGCCAACATTCGAGCGCTCCTCGACTCTCAAACCACGAGGTCCGCGATGGCGTCGCTCCGATTGGCCAGGAATCACGGTTCGCGTATCGCGAGTGCGGCGATACGCTGGATATCGCTGCTGGCGTTCTGCGCGTGCGCGAGCTCGCCTCCCACCGACGATGTCGGTCCGAACTGGAGCAGACTCGCAAGCATGCAGCCCGTTGTGATCACCGCCGCACCACCCCCGGTGTTGCAGGCATCGGGAGGCGGAGACACTCGCGCCGAGTTCCGCAATGTGGAATTCCACATGACGTCGGATGTAGTGCTCGATATCCACTACCTCGACGGCGCGATGCGGAGTGTGGTGACCGGGCAGCCAGTCGTGTTCGACGACAAGTCGTCGTTCCTGATCCAGATCGACACCGCGCGTGTGGGGCTCACGCCGGTGAATCTGTCCAACCTCATGAACCACCACGTCTTCGCCTACGACGGCGCGCCGCTGCGGAAGTTGCGCTTCAAGGTGAAGGATGGCCAGCTCGTACAGTCGGGAGTGCTGCACAAGGTGGTGGACATCCCCTTCGAGATCACCGCTGCGCTGAGCGTGACGGATGAGGGGCGTATCCGCATCCATCCCACGGCGATGCGTATCTTCGGCGTGGATGGTGAGGGGCTCATGAAAGCGCTCGGGATACAGCTGCAGGGCCTCCTCGATCTGCGACGAGCTCGCGGCGTGACCGTGCAGGGGAACGACCTGTTGCTCGATCCCGAGAAGCTCCTCCCGCCGCCGGCGATCGCGGGACGGGTGGTGGCCGCCAGCGTAGAGAACGGCGAAGTGGTGCAGATCTTCGGGCGCGACACCGCCGACCACGAGAGCGGGGATGGAGCGCCCGCCGAGATCGCATCGCTCGACTCCTCGGCCGTCAACTTCATGCGCTTCATGGGCGGCACGCTTCGCTTCGGCAAGCTCTTCATGGTGCACGCCGACATGCAGATCATCGACTCCGACCAGCACGATCCCTTCGACTTCAGCATCGAAGACTACAACCGCCAGCTCGTGGCAGGCTACTCGCGCAACACGCTCGACGGTGCGCTGAAGGTGTACATGCCGGACCTCGATGACACGGGGAAGACGCTCTCGAACTGACTTCACGAACGCTGTTCAGCTCGCTACGGAGCATCCGCGATCGCAGGCAGGATTCCTGCTCACGGATGTATGATTCGCACGGATGCGCGATGTCCGGACACACTCTACCGAGAGGAAGCGAGCATGAGCACCAGTCAAGCCAGTGGCAAGACGAACACGCGGGAGCAGCTGATCGAGGGTCTGCAGGCGGACCTCGCTCGTGAATACAAGGCCATCATCCAGTACATAATCTTCAGCCAGAAGCTGGACGGCGCGAGGTACATGAACATCGCCGATCAGCTCGAGGAGCACGCGCATCAGGAGCTGGACCATGCGCTGCAGATCGCGCGGCAGCTCGACTACTTCGGCGAATACCCGGTGCACCAGCCGGACAGGGTAGAGGTGTCCGAAGAGAACGAGGAGATGCTCTGGATCGACCTTCGTGCCGAGGACGAGACGGTGAAGAACTATCGCGAGCGGATCCAGCAGGCCGAGGCGATCGGCGAGTACGCCCTCGCGGAGGTGCTGCAGGAGATAGTCCGGCAGGAACAGGACCATCAGATCGATCTGGCCACCGCGCTCGAAGTGGTGCCTGACGACCGGAAGCGGAAGACGAAGAGCGCCAAGTCGAAGTGACCCGGCTGCGGTGAAGGGCACATGGAGATGACATCCCATTCTTCGGGCGACGTCTGGCCCGCTCTGCCGCTCGACGAATGGCGGGACAGCTACGCCACGCTCCATCTGTACTCCCAGATAGTCGGGAAGTCGCGGCTCGCGCTCGCCCCCATGGAGAACCATTGGTGGCACGTCGTGTTCTACGTGACTTCGCGCGGCCTCACGACGTCGCCCATGCCCTTCGACCGGCGAACCGTGCAGGTGGACTTCGATTTCGTGGAACACCAGCTGGTGGCGCGTACGAGCGACGGAGCTTCCGCCTCGTTTGCGCTCGCGCCACGTTCGGTCGCGGACTTCTACCGCGAGTACATGAAGCTGCTGGATGGTCTCGGCGTGTCAGTGAAGATCTGGCCGGTGCCCGTCGAACTGCCGGAAGTCACGCCGTTTGCGGATGACCGGGAGCACAGCTCGTACGATCCCGATGCCGTCAACCGATTCTGGCGTGTGCTCGTGCAATCGCAGCGCGTCATGCGCGCTTTCCGCGGACGGTTCCTGGGGAAGGCGAGTCCGGTTCAATTCTTCTGGGGAAGCTTCGATCTCGCGGCCACGCGCTTCTCCGGTCGTACGGCTCCGCCGCACCCGGGCGGCTCGCCGAACGTCGGCGACTGGGTCATGCGCGAGGCGTACTCGCGGGAGCTGAGCAGCGCCGGCTTCTGGCCGGGCGGCGGCGCCGTGGACGGGCCCGCGTTCTACTCGTACGCGTACCCGGAACCTCCGGGGTTCGCCGACGCGTTAGTAAAGCCGGAGGCTGCCTACTACGAGCGCGCGATGGGCGAGTTCATTCTTCCGTACGACGCGGTGCGCCTCGCACCATCGCCGGATGATACGCTGATGGACTTCCTTCAGAGCACCTACGAGGCCGCCGCGAACCTTGCGAAGTGGGATCGCGCCGCGCTCGAGCGTGCGCCGGTCGTGTCGCATGAACCGAAGAAGTCAGGAGTAGAGGGATGAGCACACCCGTCATCGGCGGCGATCGCGCCGCTATGCGGCAGGAGCGCGCTCCACACGCCATGCGCACTGGGATCTTCGTTGGACCGCTGGCCGACAGCTACCGCCAGGTGCGCGCGTGGACGCACTCGCTCTGCGAGCCGCTCACGACCGAAGACTACGTGGTGAGCTCGATGCCCGATGTGAGTCCCACCAAGTGGCATCTCGCGCACACCAGCTGGTTCTTCGAGACGTTCGTGCTGGCTCCGCATCTGGCCGGCTACAAACCGCTCGACCCACGCTACGCTTATCTCTTCAACTCGTACTACGTGCAGGCGGGCGAGCGACACTGCCGCGCGCAACGGGGGCTGGTCACGCGACCGACGGTGGAGCAGGTGTACGAGTATCGCGCGCACGTGGACGAGCACATGCTCCGTCTCATCGAGTCGCTCGACTCGGACTCGCTCGATACTGCCGGGCGCGCGAGCGCCTCGGAGCTGCGCGACCTGATCATCCTCGGCCTCAACCACGAGCAGCAGCACCAGGAGCTGATGCTCACCGACATCAAGCACGTCCTCTGGATGAACCCCTTGCGCCCCACTTACCGCGAGCGGGCGCCGACGAAGGGTGAGGGAGCGCGAGGCGGATCGGGCGCCTGGCTGGACATCGCCGACGGTGTCTACAGAATAGGCTTCGAAGGCGAAGGGTTCGCGTACGACAACGAGGGACCGGCGCATCGCGTTTTCCTCGAGCCCTTCAGGATCGCCACCCGACTCGTGACGAACGCGGACTATATGGCGTTCATGGCGGACGGCGGCTACAGCCGTCCGGAGCTCTGGTTGTCGTCGGGTTGGGACGCCGTTCGCTCCGAGGGGTGGAAAGCACCGCTCTATTGGGAGCGCTCCGGCGAAGAGTGGAGCGCCTTCACGCTGCACGGCACCGAGCCGGTGAACGGCGCGGAGCCGGTGTCACACGTGAGCTTCTTCGAAGCTGACGCATATGCGCGCTGGGCCGGCGCGCGACTCCCAACCGAGTCGGAGTGGGAGGT
Organism: Gemmatimonadaceae bacterium; assembly: GCA_035688075.1. Taxonomy (GTDB): domain Bacteria; phylum Gemmatimonadota; class Gemmatimonadetes; order Gemmatimonadales; family Gemmatimonadaceae; genus JADGGM01. The sequence continues at coordinate 2,177 of DASSNL010000057.1, read as the reverse complement.
CGGCGCAGCATCCGCGCCCGTCGATGGCGCCTTCGCCGAGTCCCGCCTCTTCCACCCGCACACCCCGAGCGACGGCGGATCGAACGATTCGCTCGAGCAGTGTTACGGCGATGTATGGCAGTGGACGGGGAGCCAGTACACTCCGTATCCCGGCTACCGGCCGGCCGCCGGCGCGATAGGCGAGTACAACGGAAAGTGGATGGCCGATCAATGGGTGCTGCGCGGCGCCTCTATCGCCACGCCGCGCTCGCACGCACGTCACACGTACCGCAACTTCTTCCACGCGCCCACGCGCTGGCAGTTCAGCGGGATTCGACTGGCGGACGATAACTGATGGGAGCAGGTACGAATTCCGGTGCCGCCGAGGAGCAGATGCTGGCGCGGCCAGAATCGCTGCGCGACGAGGTGCTCGCCGGCCTGCGGCAGACGCCACGCACGCTTCCGGCGAGGCTCTTCTACGACGCGCGCGGCGCGGCACTCTTCGACGCGATCACGCGTCTCGACGAGTACTACCTCACGCGCACCGAGCTTGCGATCCTGCACGACAATGCCGCCGCCATCGCCGCGAGCATCGGTCGTGGCTCCGTGCTCCTCGAGTACGGGAGCGGCGAGGCGGAGAAGGTGCGGCTCATCCTCGACCGGATGCGCGACGCCGCAGCCCCGGCTGCCTACGTGCCGATAGATGTGTCTTCCGACCAGCTCGAGCGGGTAGCCGCCGAGCTCCGAGAAGCGTATCCGGAAATCCCGATCATCCCGGTAGCCGCGGATTACACCTCGCTCGACGAGCTTCCGCTCCCGCCCAAACTGCGCGGCGCGCGACGCGTAGCGTTCTTCCCCGGCTCCACGATCGGCAACCTCCACCCGTCCGAGGCGCGCGACTTCCTCGAGCGTCTCGCCGCGATCTGCGGCCGCCGCGGAGCCATCATTCTTGGCGCCGACCTCCGGAAGGATCCGGCGATTCTCCACGCCGCGTACAACGACAGCGAGGGGCTCACCGCCGAGTTCAATCTCAACATCCTGCGCCGTCTCAACCGCGAGCTGGGAGCCAGCTTCGATCTCGAGGGGTTCCGCCACTACGCCTACTACAACCCGGTCGCCGGCCGCGTCGAGATGCATCTCGTCAGTCTCCGCAGACAGCTCGTCAACGTCGCCGGCGAATGCATCTCCTTCGAGCGCGGTGGGAGCATCTGGACGGAGTCGTCATACAAGTACACCTGGCGCGGCCTCGACGAGCTAGCGCGTCGTGCCGGCTTGGTTATAGCCGATCGGTGGTCGGATCCGGCAGACATGTTCGCGGTCATGCGGCTCGTAAGAGGTGGGTGAAATTAGCGTGGCTGATCGGCAGCATCTCGGGGGCTTGGTGCATCGCGCGGACCTGCGGACGCGGAGGTCGCGGAGGGAACTGAGAGGGCGCGGAGAACGCCCTTACAATCGAGCATCGCCTTAGCCAGGCAGGTTCCCTCGCCGAATCCGACCTCCTTGAACTGCGAAAAAGGGAGAACGGCAAGAGGACGGCAAGGAGGGAAGGAGAACCGCCTTGTGCTCCTTGCCTCCTCGCTCCCTGGCTGGATAGCTGCGAGAGAGAGTCAGGTGAGTATGTGGGAAACTGCTCCCTCGCTTCCGGTTCTGCCCACCCTGCGCAGGGTGGGCAGGACCAGAGGTGCGGGAGCAGTTCCCCCTGATCACCAGGGACCTTCTCTACCTGGATCTCCGAGGAGGATCGGGACCCCGGAGGCCTCAAGCCTTTCCCCTTGCCTCCTTGCCTCTCTTGCCGTTCTCCCTTTTTCGCGGTTAAGGGAGCCGGGACGTGCTGAGCTGGCAGGTACCGTGAACGCGATGGCTGCTATCGCAGGATGTTCTCCGCGTCCTCTCAGTCCCCCCCGCGTCCTCCGCGTGCGCAGTTCAGCGCGATGAGCGATCCGTCGCGACCTCCTCACCCAGCCGCGACATTCCACGGGACCCTACGATATCCACGTCCCCAAGCACATCCCGAAGGCGCCGAGCAGCAGGACGAGGAGGGAGATGAGCCCCACCAGACCGGCGACGATGCGAGTGAGCGTGACGAAGGGCGTGGGGATGCGATGCCCGCGGATGGACGGTAGGGCCTTGCTCCGATCGAGGATTCCCCACACGCCGGCGCCGAGCAGCACGCCGCACGCGGCGACGGCTGCCCAGGG
>DASSNL010000047.1:0-3118 GCA_035688075.1 Gemmatimonadaceae bacterium | reverse complement strand
CTCGGCCCGCTCGAAATTAAAGACCTGACCCCGTCGTTTACCTCATCCGCCGGATGATCGCCAGCACCACCGACAACGCGATGGACAGGAGCACCATCGACGTGATCGGAAAGTAGAAGCTGGCGTTCGGCCGCTCCACGCGGATGTCGCCAGGGAGGCGCCCGAACCACGAAAGAGCGCCGACCCACACGAGCAGCCCCACGGCTACCACGAGCACGCCGATCACCACGAGCGTCGGCCCCAGCGAGGTACGCGGCATGACGCGTAGCATATAGCCCACTCCCGGAACGCGACAGGGCACGCGCATACATTTGCGGGAGTGACTACTCCGCCCCTCCCGTCCGCCGCACAGCTGAAGATGCTGCCTGACGCTCTCGACAGAGGACAGCGGCGTTGGATCCTCGCCGCGCTCATGATGACCATGATGCTCGCGGCGATGGACACGACCATCGTCTCCACGGCGATCCCGCAGATCGTCGGCGACCTCGGCGGCTTCGCCCTCTTCAGCTGGGTCTTCTCGATCTATCTCCTCGCGCAGACGGTGACGATCCCGATCTACGGGAAGCTCGCCGACATCTTCGGCCGCAAGCCGATCCTGATCGTCGGCACGCTGATCTTCCTCGTGGGATCCGTGGCATCGGCGTTCGCGTGGAGCATGGTCACACTGATCGCATTCCGCGGGCTGCAGGGGCTCGGTGCCGGCTCGATCATGGCTACCGTGAATACGCTAGCGGGCGATCTCTACTCGGTGCGCGAGCGCGCGCGCATCGAGGGGTGGCTCTCCAGCGTCTGGGGCGTTGCCGCAATCGTGGGCCCGACGCTCGGTGGCGCCTTCGCCGAGTACGCGTCGTGGCGCTGGATCTTTCTAATCAACGTTCCGGTTGGAGCGGTGGCGCTCACGCTCATGGTTCGCTACCTCCACGAGCAGGCGCCGCACCACAGGCACAGCATCGACTATCCCGGCGCGCTGCTCATGCTCCTCGCTGGCGGTACGCTGATCTTCGGTCTGCTGCAGGGCGGACAGGCGTGGCCCTGGTTCTCCGCGTCGAGTGTAGTCGTGCTGGTGGTCGCGATTCTGTTGATCAGCGCCACTATCTGGCGTGAGCGCGCGGCGCCAGAGCCGATCATGCCCTCCTGGCTCTGGCGCCACCGCGTGCTGGCTGGAAGCAACCTCGCGATGGTCGGTATGGGTCTCGTCATGATGGGACCGAACACCTACCTGCCGACCTTCGGCCAATCGGTGCTCGGGCTCGGCGCGATCGCGGCCGGCTTTCTCCTCGCGAGCATGAGCATCGGCTGGCCAACGGCATCTTCGCTGTCGGGACGACTGTACCTCCGCATCGGCTTCCGGGACACCGCGCTCGCCGGCGGCGCGCTCATGGTTCTGGCCGCGATCGGCTTCCTGCTCGTCCCCTACCCCGGCGCGCTACTCCCACTGTTGATCGATCAGATGCTCCTCGGCGCCGGCTTCGGTCTCCTCTCCACTCCACTCCTCGTTGGCGTGCAGACCACCGTGACGTGGCACGACCGCGGCGTCGTGACCGGCGCCAACATCTTCTCGCGATATCTGGGGCAGAGCCTCGGGGCCGCTCTCTTCGGCGCCGTATTCAACAATGCAATGGCGCGCCAGCTCGCGAGCGCGCCAGCTTCACTGCGGTCCGCACTCCCGCGGGAGGTCGATTCGGTGATCGGCGCCCTGGAGGGCCACCAGCTCACCGGTGCCGCCGACGACTACCTGCGCCGCGCGATGTACGCCGCCACGCACCACGTCTACGCCGGTGCCGTGATCATTGCGCTCATTACCGTCTGTGTCGTACTCCTCGCGCCACGGCACTTCCCGGAAGTGAAAGCATCAGGCGCATCCATAGAAACAGCGCACGCGGAGGTCGCGGAGGGGTAGAGCGAGGACGCGGAGGGGCTCCGCTGCGAGATGGCCTCCGCTCTCGGTTCCGACATCTCTGCGAAGGGGAGTCAGGTGAGTTTTGGGAGAACTGCTCCCGCACCTCGAGTCCTGCCCACCCGGGCAGAACCAGAAGCGGGGAGCAGTTCCCCCAAAGCTCACGTCACTCTCGCTCGGCGTGGTTCACGAACGCGGAGCGGAGGCCCGCCCGTAGAGTAGTTCTCCGCGTCCTCGCTTCACCCCTCCGCGACCTCCGCGTGCGCAGTTATGTGCCGGCGCGATGAGCCTCCCCAGCGACATACCCAGGGGGGACCCCACGCGATTCAGTTCACCCGCTCGACTGTGCCGCACGCCACCGGCAGCGAGGCATCGAACGCGCTCCCAACGAAGTCGCCGTGGAGAACCATGGTCTTGAGCTCGAGCTCCGACGCGCCGAATGCGAGCGAGCCCTGGGGGAACGTGCCACGGTAGTGGAACGCTCCCGCCGAGTTGGCGGGTGCCGGGAACGGGGTCAGGAGAAGTTGCACCGGTCCGTAGAACGGCAGACCGTCCGCGAAGGAGAGCACGCCGTCGCTCCCAGCGGCTTCGGGTGGCGGACAGGTGGCGTCGGTGCCGTCAGTGAAGCCGTGGATGTGCTGCAGATGGGTCATATCCGGTACGTGTCCCACCGCCTGCAGCTCGACAACGAGATCGGAACCCTTCACCTGTATGGTCGCCGTGCCGTGGACGCCGGAGCCGTTCAGCGGGGAGAGGCTGACCCGATACACGCTCACGGCCGGCGTGCCGGCATTTGCGTTCGCCTGAGCGTTTGGCTGCGCGGTCATGCTGGCATTCACCGCCCTGTCCCCCGGACGAACGGGTTCGTCACGGCAGGCTGCTGCGACGAGAATGAGAGGGGTGAGGATTACGATACATATTGCGCGTGATGACATGGCCGCCTCCACCGGGAAGTCTGTCGAGTGTGCCGTCGCACCTTTCGGAAATCGCAGTGTGCAACTGTAACAATGGACAGATGAGGCGCCAGAACTTTTACCCCGTGGTTTTGGTCATTCACCCCAGCTCGTGACGACGGGGTCAGGTCTTTAGAGCGGTTCCGGCGCGGATGGACAGCGCCGGGCTGAGGTGAGTGGGGGATGGCACGAAGGATGTTGCCGTTTGTTGCTCTTGGCTTTGCTCTTCGTCGTCGAGGTGCTCACCATGCCTTCCCCCTGTTCCCTG
>DASSNL010000284.1:0-11581 GCA_035688075.1 Gemmatimonadaceae bacterium | reverse complement strand
CGCGCTCCGGGCTTCGTTCATCATCCGACGGGTCGAGCAGGGCACAGCCGATCGCCCCTCGCACGGACTACTGCATGCTCAGTGAATCCTTCATCCCTGCACCGATGAAGAAGAACTTCGGCTCGGCGGTCGTCCGGATCGAGCGGATGTAGGTGATGATGTCCTTGATCTGCGCGTCCGAGAGCGTAGTCTTCCACGATGGCATCCCCAGCGGTCGGCCGTCGGCGATGGATGCATGTATCTGCTCGTCGGTGCCGCCGTACTTCCAGACGGTATCGCGGAGGCTCGGTCCCATGGCGCCGCCCGCCAGACCGCCGTGGCAGCCATAGCAGTTGTACTCGACGAAGAGGTACCGTCCTCGCTTGGCCTGCGTCGGGTCTCCCTCGAACGGATGGAAAGCCACGTTCTCGACGCCGGCCGCGGAGCCGCCCTCACCGGCGGCGCCGGCCGTGGCCTGATTCTCCTTCGCCTTGCAGGCGCCGAGCGCCAGCACCACGAACGCCGCACTCCCTACTCCTAGAATCATCCTCTGTGCAACTCGCATAGGTGCTCTCCGTAGGCAATTCATCGTTGGTGCTCCGGATGGAGCTTACTCATGCCCCGTGGCCGCGCGCGGTCCACGATCGAGCGGCACTGTCGGAACGCCGTAGCGCTCGAGCAGGCTATCGATGGCCGGCCGTTCGCGGTCGATGAGAGAATCGAGCATCGCTGCACGTCGAGAGTCGTCCTTCCGCACTCCCATAGCGATCTCGAAGGTGAAACGCATCCCAGATACCGAATCCACGGATCGCGCAACGGGTACGACGTCCAGCTTCACCGGCTCCTTCGGAGCGAAGTAGCCGGCAAACGGGCCGTACACGATTGCCACGTCGATATCCCCGCGCGCCACCGCGTCTATGATGTGCGACGGCGGGTTCGGCTTGGAGTAGTCGTCCACCAGCCGATAGCCCTTCACGTTGGAGATGATTCCGCGCACCGCCAGCGCCTGTGCCGGTGGTGTGTTCTCGTAGTCATCGCCGATTACGTGAATCCCTATCTTGACGTGTTTCAGTATCGAGTCATCCAAGGACGTGACCCGCGGACCATCTGCCGCGCGGTACACGAAGACGTACGTGGTACGGTAGTACGGCTTCGTAGTGAGCACGGGGTCGTAGTGCGCGGGTACGCCCATTATCACGTCGCATGACCCCGTTTTCAGCGTCTTGCGCGAGAAGCCGCGCTGCATGGCGAGCCAGTCGTACGTGACTGTTGCGCCGAGGTCTCGGGCGAAGAGCTCGGCGATCTTGTTCTCGAACCCCTCGCCCTCCTTGTTGCTGAAGGGGAGGTTGTTGGGGTCGGAGCAAACGCGAAACTCCTTCAGAGCCCGTGGCGGGGACGCGGCCGCGGCGGCGGCGGCGAGCGCCGCCACCGCGACGAGAGCAAAGACGCGCTGGCCAGGGCGCTGGCCAATCAGCCGGCCGCGCCACCCCGGGCTACAGCTCCTCGCGTCCCGCTCCGGCATCACGACCCCGAGAGGGCGAATACGTGAAGCCCACCGCCTGCCTTGGTGTCGTCTGGCAGATCGGGCACTGCACCCACGGCGCCCAGCGCGGCCCAAGGGTCGTCCTTCGAGAGGTTGCCGGGCACTATCGCTCCCATCCAGCCACCCACACCCTCGTAGACGGCCACGTACTGCTTACCGTCGGGCCCTCTGTAGGTGATCGGGTTGCCGATGACACCCGACTCGAAGTGCGTCTTCCACAGCTCCTTGCCGGTCTTCTTGTCCACCGCCTTGAAGTTGCCGTCCATCGTGCCATAGAACACCAGGCCACCTGCTGTCGTGAGCGCGCCAGCCCACACCGGATACTTCTCGGTGATCCCCCAGACCTTCTTGCCGGTCGCCGGATCCCACGCGAGGAACTCGCCACGTGCGTCGTTGCCGCCGGGGCCGGCGTACATCCTTACCGCGGCGCCAACGTAGGGCGTGCCGGCGATGTACTTGGTCTCGATCCCGCCGTAGTCCATGCACAGGTTGGTCGATGGCGTGTAGATCAGATGCGTCTCAGGGTCGTACGCGGCGGGCTGCTGGTCGCGTGCTCCGCTCGCGGAGGGGCAGATATCCTTGGTGAGCCTCCCCTGGTGCGTGGCCTTCTCGGGCACCTCTACCGGACGCCCCGTCTGGAGATCGACCTTGGTCGCCCAGTTGGTCGGTTTGAACTTCTCCGCCACCAGCACCTGGCCGTTGGTACGGTCGATCGTGTAGATGAAGCCGTTGCGGTCGACGTGGACGATGACCTTGCGCGTCTGACCGTTCATCGGGATGTCGGCCACGATGTTCTCGTTCACGCCATCGTAGTCGTACATGTCGTGCGGCCCCATCTGGTACGCCCACTTCGCCTGCCCGGTGACCGGATCACGTGCGAAGATCGTTGTCGACCAGAGATTGTCGCCGGGGCGCATGTCGGGGTTCCAGGCCCCGGGGTTGGACGTGCCGTAGAAGATCAGCTTCGTTTCGGGATCGTAGGTGATCCAGCCCCACGCGGTGCTGCCACCGAGCTTCCACTGGTCGCCTTCCCAGCTCTTCACGCCCATGTCCTTCCCCTGCATCGACTTGTAGTAGGGCTTGAAGTTGGGGCCGATGAGGACGTCCTTGTCCGGGCCGGTGTGGTAGGCGCGCCAGACAAGCTTCCCGGTCTTCGCGTCGAGGCCAGCGAGCCATCCGCGGACCCCCATCTCTCCACCACTGTTCCCGACGATCACTCTGTCGCCCACGACCAGCGGTGCCATGGTGATCGTCGAGCCTGTGTTGACTTGATCCAGAGCGGCGCTACGCCACACCAGCTTGCCGGTCTTGGCATCCACTGCCACCGTGTGGTTGTCGAGCACGTTGTAGATGATCATCCCGTTGTAGTACGACGCGCCGCGATTCACCGTGTCGCAGCACGCCTTCCCGTACGACGCCTGGTCGATCGGTGGGCTGTACTCCCACTTCACCGCGGGTCCGGGCTTGGTGAGATCGAATGCGATCAGCTTGTTGGGTACGGGCGTCACTATGTACATGGTGCTGTCGACCACGAGTGGCTGACCTTCGTGCCCGTCCTTGAGTCCGGTGCTGTAGCTCCAGACTTCCTTCAGGTTCGAGACGTTCTCGGTGGTGATCTCTTTGAGAGGGCTGTAGCGTGTGCCCTCGTAAGTACGGCCGGGGATCAGCCAGTTGCCGTCGTTGCCGTGCGGTGGAACTGTCTGCCCCTGCATCGAGGCGCCTGCTTGCGCCTGTGCTCCAAGCGGTGCCGCCGGGGCGAACATCGCCGCGGCAGCCATCGCGGCGATCGTGGCTCGCAGCAGCGAGCTGCTCTTGCGATGCCGGGTGTGTGCTGGACGGTCAGCTGGTACGTTCGCGGGCACGTCACCCGGGCCTCTCCACGAACGGACCTCGGAACTGTACAGGACGAGACGGTGCATTACAGACCTCCTGCGGGCACGAGGAACCCACGGTTTCGCGAGTGCCTTCACCAGGGAACCGCTCTCTGCAGTTCCGCTCATCAAGGCGCTGAGGCGTGGACCGTACTACGACCTGACGTTACGTCGTCAGTGTGCCGGCTCATCTGCAATGAATGCACCCTCGCGCCGCCACTCCGTCAGGAGCATTCCACCCACTCGCCTTGTCCACACGCCACGCCCTTCCGAAGCTCGCCCGCGAGGGGATAGTTTGCCGAATGGACGAGACTCTCGAAACCGGCCTTGCAGCCCGCGCACGGGGGAAGGAGGAAGCGCTGGCGAGTTGGCTGCGCGAGCGGTCTCCCGTCCTGCTCGGCTTCAGCGGCGGCGTCGACTCTGCCTACCTCGGCTGTGTGGCGGTTCAGACTCTTGGTCCGGAGAAAGTGCTCGCCGTCATCGGTCGGAGCCCTTCGTATCCCGCAGCCCAGTGGGCGACAGCGCGCGAAGTAGCAGAGCGCGTGGGGCTGCCGGTCCTCGAAATCGATACGCACGAGATGGACGACCCGCGCTACGCCGCGAATCCGACCAACCGGTGCTACTTCTGCAAGTCGGAGCTCTGGACGCTCCTCGGGCGAGTCGCAGCGGAGCGAGGATTCCCTACGATCCTGGATGGCGGCAACGCCGACGACCGCACCGACTGGCGACCCGGCGCGAAGGCCGCCAACGAGCACTCGGTGCGGTCACCGCTCGCGGAAGTGGGACTCACAAAAGCCGAGATCCGATACCTCTCACGCGCGAGTGGACTCCCGACCTGGTCCAAGCCGTCGTCGCCATGCCTCTCCTCGCGGCTCCCGTACGGTACTCCAGTCACCGCGCCTCGTCTGCGTCAGGTGGAACGCGCCGAGGAAGCGCTTCGTGAGCTCGGGGTGCTGGGCGATCTGAGAGTGCGCCACCACGGCGACCTCGCACGCGTGGAGCTCGATCAGCGCGAGCTGGATGAATGGCTCGAGCCGGCGCGCCTTGCGGCTCTCGCGGCGGCGGTTGCTGATGCTGGCTTCCGTCGCGTGGCAGTGGACCTGAGGGGCTTCCGATCGGGGTCGCTCAACGTGCTCGGTGGAGTGAGCGCCGGTTGAGCGCGGAGGCGCTGCAACAGGCGCTTGCGGCGCTGGGCATTCATGGCAGCGTCGAAGCGCGTGGAGCTCTGGCGATCCTTTCCCTCGAGGGTGACGCCGCTCCGTTTCGCGATCCGGAGCTGCGCGCCAGGTTAGTGGCCATCGCATCGGAGCACGACTTCACCAACCTCGCTCTCGAGGTGAACCACCCGCCGGGAGAAGGTGCGGCTCTTCATCGCGATTAACCTCCCGCCAGCGCTCCGCCGCTCGATCATGGACGCCACTGCTCGTATGCGCGAGGTGGCTCCCCGCCTGGCGTGGGTGACCGAGGAGCGGCTGCATCTGACCGTGGAGTTCCTGGGCGATCGAACCGACGATGCCGTACCGGAGCTCGAGGCCGCGCTCACCAGGGCGTCCGCGGGCCATGCACCGGTCACTCTGGATCTTCGTGGACTCGGAGCATTCCCGAACCTTCGCGCGCCGCGCATCGTATGGTTGGGCGTGGAACCCGACCCCAAGCTGGAGCTGCTCCACCACGACCTGGCAAGAGCGTGCGCGGAGCTGGGCTACGAGCGCGACGCGCGCGCGTTCAGGCCGCACATCACACTGGGGCGTGCGCGTACTCCGCTGCGGGCGGAGGCAGCGCGCGCGCTCACGACGGCGGCGCGTGCCGTCACCTGGTCTGCCACCGTAGAGGCGACGAGCGTGGATATCATGGAGAGCCGGCTGCTCCCGAGTGGAGCGCGGTACAGTGTAGTGGCCGCGATTCCGCTGCGAGGAGAGTGAGAGATGGGATGTCTGCGAAGCATCGGCTGTCTGGTGCTCGTGGTGGTGATCGCGGTGGCTGCCTGGTGGTTCCGCGCCGACTGGCTGCCGCTGCTGCACCGGGGCACGACCGCCAACGCGGCGGATTCCGCCTCCGCAGTGGTCTGGGAGCCGGCGACTCCCGAGGGCGCGGCGCGCGCGAAGGAGGCGGTCGCCAAACTGGGCACGCGATCGGGACCGGTGTTCACCAACCTCCCTCCGGGCGATCTAACAGCGTACATCCTCTCGGAGCTCTCCAAGCAGCTCCCGCCCTCCGCGCACGACGTGGAAGCAGCGGTTTTCGACCGCGAGCTCTGGGTTCGGGCGCAGGTTCGTCTTTCGGACTTTGGCGGGCCGGGCGAGCTCGGTCCTCTCGGAGGATTCTTCGGCGAGGCCGAGCCGGTGATGTTCGGCGGTACGCTCGCTATCGTGAACCCGGGGCTCGCCGTCTATCGAGTGAAGGAGCTCCGCATACGTGACATGTCGGTACCATCACCGATGATCTCGAAGCTGCTTCGCAGGGTGGAGCACGGATCACGACCGCCGGGTCTGGCGGATGATGCGCTCCCGATGCTCGTGCCGGACTACATCGCCGACGTACGCATCCAGAACGGGAAGATCACGCTCTACAAGACCGTCCAATGAGTCGCCGTATCCTTATCGCCGATGATGAGAAGGGAATCCGTGCCGCGCTCGGCCAGCTCCTGGAATACGAAGGGTACGAGGTGCGCCCCGTGGGGAACGCGACGGACGCGATCGCCGAGTACGAGCGTTGGCGCCCCGACCTCGTCTTCATGGATGTGAAGATGGCCGGGATCGACGGCCTCGAAGCGCTCAAGCGAATCAGGGAGCTGGATGGCGCGGCGGTGGTGGTCATGATCAGCGGGCACGGTACGATCCAGACGGCGGTGGAGGCGACGCAGCTTGGCGCCTACGACTTCCTCGAGAAGCCGCTGGACACCGACCGCGTGCTGCTCACCGTGCGCAACGCGCTGCAGACGGCAAACCTGCGCGAGGAGAACAACCGGCTGCGCGAGAGCATCGAGTCGCGCTACGAGATAGTCGGAAAGTCCTTCGCGGTTCGAGCGCTCATCGAGAAGGTGGAGCGCGTAGCGCCTACACCGGCGCGCGTGCTCATCACCGGAGAGAACGGCACCGGCAAGGAGCTCGTCGCTCGCGCGATCCATCGGCTTTCCGGGCGGAAGGGGAGCGGTGCCGGCTTCGTGGAGGTGAACTGCGCTGCGATCCCGAGCGAGCTGATAGAGAGCGAGCTTTTCGGCCACGTGAAGGGCTCCTTCACCGGTGCGGTCGCCGATCGCGCGGGAAAGTTCGAGCAGGCCGACGGCGGCACGCTCTTCCTGGACGAGATCGCGGACATGAGTCTCTCGGCGCAGGCCAAGGTGCTGCGAGTGCTGGAGGACGGAGTGGTGACGCGGATCGGCGGCGCGAAGCCGGTGTCGGTGGACGTGCGAGTGATAGCCGCCACCAACAAGAATCTCGAGGGCGAGATCACCGAGGGGCGCTTCCGCGAGGATCTCTATTACCGGCTGAACGTGGTGCCGATCGCGGTACCGGCGCTCAGGGAGCGGCGCGAGGACATCCCGCTCCTGTTGGCGCACTTCGTGGCGCGCCTCTCCTCGCGCGAGGGGATGACGCCGCGCACGATCGCGTCCGACGCCGTGGAGCGGCTGACCACGTACGACTGGCCGGGAAACGTGCGCGAGCTGCGCAATACGGTGGAGCGGCTTCTCATCCTCTCGACCGGAAACACCATCACTGCTGCCGACGTAGATCGTCTTGTGGGGCAGCGCTCCGCGGAGCAGACGAGCATCGGCTCGCTGGCCGACTGCGCTACCTTCGAAGAGTTCAAGGATGCTGCCGAGCGCAGCTTCCTGCTCGCCAAGCTGAGAGAGAACGAGTGGAACGTGTCGGAGACAGCGCGCATCCTCGACATGCCACGCTCGAATCTCTACAAGAAAATCGAACGCTACGGCCTCACCCGAGAGCGCGCGTAACGATCAACCGAAGAGGATGGAGGACCCATGGACTCCACCAAGTGGGACAAGCAGTTGGCGCAGGTCGATCGCGCGCTCGAGGGAATCTCGGACGAGGCGCTCCTCCCCGATGACTCCGCGCGCGAGCCATCCCCTGCCGCGCGCAAGGCGCGCAAGCACGAGGTGAAGGAGGAGCGCTACAAGACCACCACGCTCGGCGTCCTCGCGCGCCTGGTGCTCGCGGTGGCACTCGGCGTGGGGATGCTGTTCTGGCCCTACTCCGCGCGCTGCGGCGTGGGACTTTTCGGTTACCTCGGCGCGGCGTCGATGGTGGTGGTTGCCGGCGTCTGGTCATCCATCTGGAGCTGGCGCCACCGATCCGGCCAGGCGCACGTACTGTCGCTGCTCCTCATCGTGTGGGGAGTCGTACTCGGGGCTACCGAGATACTGCCGCGTGTAGGGTATGCCATCCCCGATGCCAGGCATCCGGCGATATGGATGTGTGAATAGGGTTCATCGCGGCTACGTGGGCTTGGTTCTCAGGGAGGGGGCAGCCCGCGGTTCACGCGGAGGTCGCGGAGGGAACTGCGAGAGGACGCGGAGGGGGCTCCTCTACTAGAGGGCCTCCGCTCTCCCTTCTTACATCACTGCAAGTGAGAGTCGGGTGAGTTTTGGGGGAACTGCTCCCGCATTACGGGTTCCTGCCCACCCGGGCAGAACTCGATGTGCGGGAGCAGTTCCCCCATTCACGCTGAGCTATCCCTGTCCCGATCTCTGAAGAGGACCGGAGTACTCGTCACACAGGGTTCTCTCCGCGGCCCTCTCGCAGTTCCCTCCGCGACCTCCGCGTGAACCGCGGGCTGCCCCCTCCCACGCAGACCAAGCAGACGAGCCGCGATGAAGCTAGGGCTGCCCCCGCCCTGAGAACCAAGCGTCCCAGCCACCTGGAACGAGCACGCCCGACGATACCGGACTAGTTTTCCGGAACCAAACCTGACCACTCTCACCAACGTCATGAAAACATTCAAGAACTTCATTGCTGGTAAATGGTCCGAGCCGGCGACGGGCAAGTACTTCGACAACGTCAACCCGGCGGATACGACGGATGTGATCGGGCGCTTCCCGAAGTCGGGGAAGAAGGACGCCGAGCGCGCGATCGAGTCGGCGCAGCGAGGCTTCGAGATCTGGCGGCGCACACCGGCGCCCGCGCGGGGGGATGTCATCCGCAAGGCCGGCGACATAATGACCCGTCGCAAGGACGAGATCGCGGATCTCATGACGCGTGAGATGGGGAAGCCGCTCAACGAGACGCGCGGCGACGTGCAGGAAGGGATAGACACCGCGTACTACGCGGGCGCGGAAGGACGCCGGCTCTTCGGGCACACCGTACCGAGCGAACTGCGCAACAAGTGGGCGATGAGCTATCGTCGTCCCATCGGCGTGGCCGGTCTGGTGACTCCTTTCAACTTCCCGATGGCCATCCCCACGTGGAAGATGTTCCCGGCGCTCCTTTGCGGTAACTCGGTGGTCTTCAAGCCGGCGGAGGATGTACCGCACACCGCGACCGTGCTCGTGGAGATCATGCTCGAGGCGGGGCTTCCGCCCGAAGTGATCCAGCTGGTGCACGGAATCGGCGAGGAGGTCGGTGCCGCGATCGTGGAGCACCCGGCGGTACCGCTCATCTCCTTCACCGGTTCCACCGAGACGGGCCGCATCGTGGGTGAGATCTGCGGGCGGATGCACAAGCGCCTATCGCTCGAGATGGGCGGGAAGAACGCGCAGATCGTGATGGACGACGCCGATCTCGACCTGGCCCTCGAGGGGGTGCTCTGGGGAGCGTTCGGGACCACCGGTCAGCGGTGCACGGCCACGAGCCGGCTCATCCTCCAGTCCGGGATCCACGACGAGTTCCTCAGCCGACTGCTCGAGCGAGTGCGCGCGCTGACGTTGGGCGATGGGCGCAAGGAGGGGACCGACGTGGGACCGATGATCAACGCGGCCGCGGTGGAGAAGACGGAGCGCTACATCGACATCGGCCAGAGGGAGGGAGCCGATCTCCTCTGCGGCGGGCGCCGCGCGAAGGGGAAGGGGCTCGACGCCGGAAACTTCTTCGAGCCGTCGATCTTCGCTCGCGTGGAGGCCGGGTCGCGCCTCGAGCAGGAGGAGATCTTCGGTCCGGTGCTTTCGGTGGTCCGCGTGGAGACGGCCGACGAGGCCTTCGCCGTGAACAACGACGTGAGGTACGGTCTCTCGTCGTCGCTCTACACGAGCAACGTCAACACCGCCTTCCGCGCGCTCAACGAGTTGGATAACGGCATCACCTACATCAACGCGCCCACGATCGGCGCCGAGGCGCATCTCCCCTTCGGTGGCGTGAAGCAGACGGGGAACGGGCACCGCGAGGGCGGCTGGGAGGTCTACGAGTTCTACTCGGAGACCAAGGTGGGGTACGTGGACTTCTCGGGGCAGCTGCAGAAGGCGCAGATCGATACCTACCTCGGGACGCCCGACTGACCGAGTGGAGGAGCCGATGCCAACGCGTCGGCTCCTCACTCTTGCATAACGCTCCCCACGCGTCTTACTTAATTGAGCAAGTGCCTTGTGTCGTCGCCGGTCCGCGGGCCGGTCGGCGCATGGCTTCGAGCAGGACACATTGTCACGAGCACTCGCCGACGCCTGGCTGAGCAGTACATGAGCGATCGCGCCTCCGCCGATATCCCCGCCACCGTCCGGACCGTCTCGGAAGAGCGGCGTGCGGAAGCCCTGCGTGCCACCAATCGCACGAACTGGCAGGCGCGGGTATTCTGGGACTACGCCCGCGCGGTGGTCGCGGTGGCGGCGCTCTTCTTCGGGCTCAGGACATTCGTGATCGAAGCCTTCAAGATCCCTACTGGAAGCATGGAGAACACCCTCCTCGTGGGTGACTTCCTGCTCGTGAACAAGGCGGTCTACGGCGCCGAGATTCCTTTCACCAGCAAGCACCTTCCGGCATTTCGCCATCCCGATCACGGCGACGTGATAGTATTCAAGTGGCCGCGCGATCCGAGCAAGAACTTCGTCAAGCGCCTCATCGGGATGCCGGGCGACACGGTCGAGATGCGTGATGGCCGGGTCTATATCGACGGACGCCTCCAGAGGGAGGACTACGTGCTGCACACCGAGCCGAACACCGACCCCGCGGGCGAGGAGTTTCGATGGCAGCGCGACTTCCTCGTGAAGGGCGCGCAGGCCAGCGACGGCGGCCATCCATCACGTAACAACTGGGGTCCGTTGGTCGTCCCGGAAGGGAGCTATTTTGTGCTGGGTGACAATAGAGACAACTCGTACGACAGCCGCTACTGGGGCTTCGTACCGGACTCCCTGGTCACCGGCCAGCCGCTGATCGTCTACTACAGCTATAAGCACGACGCATCGCACGAATACCCGTGGATGACTGACGTGCGTTGGGCCCGTCTGGGGACCCACATCCACTGATTCCCAACGCCGTAGTCGAACCGGGATCCGGTTCGTTCCCGTGCCGCGCGACGCCGCGTGGTAGAGTTGCCCGATCGCAGGAGCCGCCGTCCGTATGGCAGTGACCACGCACAAGAAGTCGTCGTACGATGAGGGCTCGCTGGACCAGTACCTCCGCGACATTAGCGTCTATCCGCTGATTGGACGCGAAGAGGAGGCACGACTGGCACAGCGAATCCGCCAGGGAGACCTCGATGCCCTGGACAAGCTGGTCCGCTCCAATCTGCGCTTCGTCGTCTCGGTGGCGAAGAAGTATCAGAATCAGGGCGTCGCGCTGGCCGATCTGATCAACGAGGGGAACCTCGGCCTCATCCGCGCTGCCCACAAATTCGACGAGACGAAGGGGATCAAGTTCATCTCCTACGCCGTGTGGTGGATTCGCCAGGCGATCCTGCAGGCGCTCGCCGAGCAGTCGCGCATAGTGCGCGTACCTCTCAACCGCGCGGGCACGCTCCACCGGATCGGGAAGCGCGCCAGCGCGCTCCTCCAGGAGCTCGGGCGCGAGCCCACGCACGAGGAGATCGCCGAGGAGATGGACATCAGCGAGGACGAGGTCGCGAAGACGATCTCCATCTCGCAGACTCACCTCTCCCTCGACGCTCCGCTCGCGCCGGGCGAGGACAACCGCCTCCTCGACTACCTCCCCGACAACCTCAATCCCACGCCCGACGAGCAGACCTTCGAGAAGGCGCTCACCGAGGCGATCGAGGAGTCGCTCTCCTCGCTCAAGGAGCGCGAGGC
>DASSNL010000282.1:0-4517 GCA_035688075.1 Gemmatimonadaceae bacterium | reverse complement strand
TGCCACTCGATCCCGTATCCTGCAGCCAACATTACGCCCCCATGGGCGTCCCACAAGAGGAAGCCGCATGAAGCGACTCGTGAACTCGTTCTTCCAGGGACTCCTGGTGGTAGGACCGCTGGCCATAACGCTCTACGTCTGCTGGGCCGTGTTCAGCACCATCGACCGCTGGCTCGGGCTGCCGATTCCTGGAGTGGGCTTCGTGCTCACACTGGTGCTGATCACGCTAGTCGGGTTCCTCGCCACGAACCTCGTCACGCGGGGAACCATCTCGATGGTGGAGCGTGTGATGGCCCGGCTTCCATTCCTACGCCTCATCTACACATCCACCAGGGACCTCCTCGACGCCTTCGTGGGCGAGAAGCGCCGCTTCGACCGTCCGGTGCTGGTGTCGCTCACCGCCGCCAACGATGTGCGCGTCCTCGGCTTCGTCACGCGCGATGCTCTCGCCTCGCTCGGGCTCGAGCGCTCGGTGGCGGTGTACGTCCCGCAGTCGTACGGGTGGGCGGGCAATGTGCTGATATGCGCCGCCGAGAGAGTGGCACCGGTCCGGCTGGACAGCGCCGATGTGATGGCCTTCGTGGTGTCGGGCGGGGTGACCGGGGTGGCCTGACCACGGCGCGCGTGGTAGCTTCGCTCGTCCGCACAGCATCAGCCGCCACGCCGCCGAAATCGGAGTGGCGCGGCTGAAACGATCGAAGCCAGCATCCCTCCCGCGATGACAGCCACCGATACCACCCTGACAGCCGCGCGCCGGCGCGGCACTCCGCTGCGGCTGCAGCGCCCAGTGTACGACGTCTGCATAGTGGGAAGCGGCGCGGGTGGCGGGATGGCGGCGTACATGCTCACGAAGGCGGGAGCCAATGTCGTGATGCTCGAGGCGGGACCAGAGTGGTACAGCACGCGCGACTCCACGATGCTCCGCTGGAACTACGACTCCCCGCGCCGCGGCGCATCCACCGCCGATCACCCCTTCGGGGAATTCGACGCGTGCATTGGCGGGTGGAACATCGAGGGTGAGCCGTACACGCGCGCCGAGGGAACGAAGTTCGACTGGTGGCGCGCCCGCATGCTCGGCGGCCGCACGAATCACTGGGGACGCATTTCGCTCCGCTTCGGGCCCGACGACTTCCGCGGCAAGAGCCGAGATGGGCTGGGCGATGACTGGCCGATCGGCTACGACGATGTGGCGCCGTACTACGATCGGATCGACCGGCTGATCGGGATCTTCGGCAGCAGGGAGGGACTCCCCAATCATCCCGACGGCATCTTCCAACCGGCACCGCGGCCCCGCTGCTACGAGCTGCTGGTGAAGGATGCATGCGACCGGCTCGGCGTCACGTGCATCTCCTCCCGCCTCTCCATCATCACCAAGCCGCTCAACGGTCGCGCACCCTGCCATTACTGCGGGCAGTGCAACCGTGGATGCGCGGTGAATGCCAACTTCTCGAGCCCCGGAGTGCTCATAGCGCCGGCGCTGAAGACCGGCCGGCTCACGCTCATCACCAACGCGATGGCGCGCGAGGTCACAACCGACGCATCGGGGCTCGCGACCGGCGTGTCGTTCATCAACAAGAACAACGGCGCCGACGAGCACGTTCGCGCGCGTGTCGTAGTGCTGGCCGCGAGCGCCTGCGAGTCCGCGCGGCTCCTCCTCAACTCGCGCTCCTCGCGCTTCCCGAACGGCCTCGCCAACTCGAGTGGCGTCGTCGGCAAGTATCTCACCGACACCACCGGTACCGACGTCGCCGGCTTCATCCCGAAGATGATGGACCACGTCCCGCACAACGAGGACGGCGTGGGCGGGATGCACGTCTACATGCCCTGGTGGCTGGACAACGCGAAGCTCGACTTCCCCCGCGGCTATCACATCGAAGTGTGGGGCGGACTGGGCATGCCCTCGTACGGCTTCATGGGCGGGATCCAGCGCTACCCCTCGGGCGGCGGCTACGGAAAGAGTCTCAAGGAGGACTACCGGCGCTATTACGGCGCGACCATCGGCTTCTCCGGTCGCGGCGAGATGATCCCGAACGAGGACTCGTACTGCGACATCGATCCGGACACGGTGGACCGCTGGGGAATCCCGGTGCTCCGCTTTCACTGGAAGTGGACCGATCACGAGTACCTGCAGGTGAAGCACATGCAGGAGACTTTCCGCTCGCTCATCGCCGAAATGGGCGGCGAGGTGTTCGACCCGATGCCGGGCGCCGATGAGGGTTACGGTATCGCGCCGGGCGGGCGGATCATCCACGAGCTGGGCACCACGCGAATGGGGCGCGATCCGCGCACGTCGGTGGTCAACGAATTCGGCCAGGCGCACGAGGTGAAGAACCTCTTCGTGGCCGACGGCGGTCCGTTCGTGTCGCAGGCCGACAAGAATCCGACGTGGACGATACTCGCGCTCTCGATGCGGACGAGCGAGTACATCGCGGAGCGGCGGGGGAAGGGGGAGATATGAGAGAAGGCGACAAAAGAGACAGCAGGAAGCAGGAAGCAGGAAGCAGTGAACACCTCCGGGAGACAGGGATGGGACGCAGGGAGGCGCTGGGGGTGATGGCGATGGTGCCGGTGATGGCGGCGTGGGATTGGGGCGGGACGTCGGTGGTGGAGAGGGCGGCGAGGGCGGCAGAAGTAGCGATCGGGGAGAGTGCCGCGAGCGGGGCGGCGTACGCGCCGAAGTTCTTCACTGCGCACGAGTGGAAGACGGTGAGGGTGCTCGCCGACATGGTGCTCCCGCGTGATGAGCGGTCGGGAAGCGCGACCGAGGCGGGGGTGCCGGAGTTCATGGACTTCATGATGACGGACCGGCCGTCGAACCAGCTCCCGATGCGCGGTGGGCTCGCGTGGCTCGACACCGAATGCAGGAAACGATGGAAAAAGAGCTTCGTCGCCTGCTCGGTCGCGGAGCGGACGGCGCTCGTCGACGACATCGCATGGCCGGACAAGGCGGCGCCGGAGCTGAGCCAGGGAGTCGCCTTCTTCAATCGCTTCCGCGATCTCACTGCGTCGGGGTTCTTTTCCAGCAAGATGGGCGTGGCGGATCTGCGCTACAAAGGGAACACGGTGGTCCCGGTATGGAAGGGCTGCCCCGACAAGGTGCTCGCGAAGCTGGGTGTGAGCTACGGCACGAAGTGGGACACCGACGGTGACAGACCATCACGAGGGAAGTGATATGATGCGCATCGAGCACGCACGCCCGGACGGTCGCGAATGAGTGAGGCCATGCGTCCCCAGCGACTCGGCATAGGGATTATCGGGAGCGGCTTCAACGCGAGGTTCCACCTGCAGGGATTCGTCGGCGTACGCGATGCAGACGTGCTCGGCGTGTGGAGTCCCAGCTCACGAAACGCCGCCGCGGCGGCCGCGCTCGCGCGGAAGCTCGGCGTTGGCGAGGCGAAAGCGTACAGGTCGATTGGCGACATGGTTGCGGATCCCGCCATCCACGCGATCTGGATCTGCGGCCCGAATCACAAGCGCATCGAGAACATGGAGGAGATCGTAGAGGCGATCGACTCCGGACGCGGGTCGCTCGTCGGCATAGCCTGCGAGAAGCCGCTCGCGCGCAACGTGGCGGAGGCGAAGCGAGTAGTGGCGCTCGCGAAGAAAGCAGGGGTGCTCACCGGCTACCTCGAGAACCAGCTCTTCGCTCCACAGGTGGAGCGCGGCAGAGAGATCATCTGGGCGCGCGGCGCGAAGCTCACCGGCCGCCCCTACCTCGCGCGCGCTGCCGAAGAGCACAGCGGCCCGCACATGCCCTGGTTCTGGCAGGGGAAGCTGCAGGGCGGCGGCGTCCTCAACGACATGATGTGCCACTCCGCGCTCGTGGTTCGCCATCTCCTCACCCAGCCCGGCGCCCCTTACTCATCGCTCCGACCGGTGAGCATCACTGGACACGTCGCGAGTCTCAAGTGGACGCGCCCCGTGTACGCGCACCGGCTTGCGCGCGACATGGGGAAGGATGTGGACTACCAGAAGCATCCCGCCGAGGACTTCGCCAGCATCCTGATCGAGTTCGAGGACGATGCGGGGAACAAGGTCATCGGTGAAGCATCCACCTCGTGGAGCTTCGTTGGCGCCGGCCTCCGACTATCTGCCGAGCTGCTGGGCCCCGAGTACTCGATGTCGTGGAACACGCTCGACAGCGGCCTCCATCTCTTCTTCAGCCGCGAGGTGAAGGGAAAAGCGGGCGAGGACCTGGTGGAAAAGCAGAACGCCGAGATGGGCCTCATGCCCGTGGTCGCGAACGAGGCAGCCGCCTACGGCTACGAAGCGGAAGACCGCCACTTCGTCCGTGCCTTCCTCGGAAAGGAATCTCCCGCCCTGACTTTCGAGGACGGCCTGGACGTAGTGAAGATCCTGATGGCCGCCTACATGAGCGCCGAGCAGCGACGCACCCTTTCTTTCCCGCCAAGAGGCCTGGAGAAGTTCGTCCCATCCGTCGCGCGCTGAACGACGGGGTCAGGTCTTCAATTTCGAGGGGGCTGAGCAGTCGCTCAGCCCCCTCGAAATTGAAGACC
>DASSNL010000279.1:0-16698 GCA_035688075.1 Gemmatimonadaceae bacterium | reverse complement strand
CGAGTCGTAGGCATCTCGGTCGCGGAGCACCACGCCGTTGTGCTCGATGACGACCGTACGCGGGTCGAGCTCGAGCGAGCGAAGCAGATCACCGAGGGTCGAGCCAGCTGCGACGGATCGGCGCTCGCCGTTCACCATGGGGGCGATGACGCCGCCGTCAGGAACGGTAGTGTGAGTCATAAGCCGAAACATAGTCGAAAGCGGCGCGTTCGGCATCGCTCGCGTCCCAGATACCGCGAATGACCGCGACACCGTGCGCGCCCGCTGCACGGAGGGCGGGAACGTGCTTGGGGCGGATGCCGCCGATCGCGATGCAGGGGATAGTGGTGGCGGCAGTGATCGCGCTGACCAGCTCGACGCCGCGGCCCGGCTGGCCGGGGTGGGAGGGGGTGGAGTAGACGTGGCCGGCCACGATCCAGTCGGCGCCTGAGTTAGCTGCTGCCACGGCCTCTTCTACCGAGTGAACGCTGGCGCCCAGAGGGAGCTTTGGGGCTGCGATGCGTGCCTGCTCGACCGTGAGCGAGTGTGAGGTGAGCTGTGCGCCGTGTGCGGCGCTCGCGAGCGCGATGTCGAGCCGGTCGTTTACGATCACCCAGCAGCCGGTGCTCCGCTCGGCTTCGGTGAGAGCGGCTGCCAACTCGTAGAGGCGCGCTGCCGGCAGCCAGCGGGTGCGGAGTTGGAGAGCGCCCTTGGAGCCCAATGCACACATGACGCGCACCGCCAGGCCGAAGAAATTCGGCCTGGAGATGATGGCGTCGTTGGTGACGGCGTGGAGGGCGGGAGGAGTCACTGCAGGGTTCAGGAGGCAGGGCTCGGGGGAAGAAAGCAGAGAGCAGACAGCAGAAAGCGGTGAACTGCCTGCGGGGATAGGGGCGTGGCGAGTTGGCTCGGCTGATAGGACGGAATACTCGTGCGGGCGGGGCGGATGGCAAGAGGGGGAGCTTGCGGGTATGGCAAAGGCCTCGAAGTCGAGCGACTTCGAGGCCTTTGCCATCCGCATGCTGTTCGACGTATCCCCTACTCGAACCTCCCCCCAACCGCCACCCCTCTCCCGCGCGCCCACTCCTGGACCGATAACCTCTGCTTTCCCGCAGGCTGCGCGTACGCTATACGTACGCCGCCATCGCCCGTGGCTACTAGCATCCCGCGCTCGTCTATCGCGAGCACCTCGCCGGCGTCGCGTCCGCCCTCGTCGCCAGCTTCCTCGGTCTCGGCAGCGCCGAAGAGCTTGATCTCCTTTCCACCGAGCGTGGTGTACGCGCCGGGCTTGGGATCGTACGCGCGGATATGCCGAGCCACCACGCCGCACCCCTCGTTCCACGCGATCCGCGCGCTCTCGCGCGAGATCTTTCCCGCGTAGGTCGCCGCACCCTCATCCTGCTCGCGCTCACTCGCCTGGCCGAGCGACAGAAGCGTGAGCGCCTCGATGAGGGCGAGCGCCCCCAGCTCGGAGAGCCGCAACTCGAGCTCTCCCGCCGTCTCGTCTATCGCGATCGGCGTGCGCGCCTGGAGGATGATGGGGCCCGCGTCGAGCGCGGGAACCATGCGCATGATGGTCACGCCGGTTTCCACCAGGCCCTGACGCACCGCCTCCTGAATTGGTGCTGCCCCGCGCAGCTTGGGCAGCAGCGATGCGTGCACGTTGATGGTCCCCTCGGGTGCCAGATCTATCGCCTAGCGGGTGAGGATGTGACCGTACGAAACCACCACCGAGATGTCCGGCTCCAGCGCGCGCAGCGCGGTCATGAACTCATTTCCGCGCGGCTTTTCGGGCTGCAGCACCGGCACCCCCTCGCCCTCCGCACATTCCTTCACCGGGGGTGCGGCCAGCTTGGAACGCGAGCGCCCCACCGGGCGATCGGGCTGCGTGACCACTCCAACCACTTCGAACCCTTCGCCGAGCAGCGCGCGGAGCGAAGGAAGCGCGAAGTTGGACGTCCCCCAGAAAAGGACGCGCACTACAATTCCTCGTCGCGGTGGTGATGCCGCGCCACGCCCTCCGGCACGATCTTGCGCGTGTGTGACTTCTCGCCCTTGCGCAGCTTGTCCCACTTCGCGAGCGCCGCGCGTCGCTTCACGAGACTGAGATAGTCTATGAAGAGCCGACCGTGAAGGTGGTCGATCTCGTGCTGCATGCAGCGCGCGAGCAGATCCTCGGCGTCGACCTCGAAGGGCTTCCCGTCGCGATCGAGCGCGCGCACCACCACGCGCTTGGCGCGATCGACGTCGCCGTAGATGTCGGGAATCGAGAGGCACCCCTCCTCGTCGCGCGCCTTCCCCTCGGAGAGAACTATCTCGGGGTTCACGAGCACGAGCGGGTTTCCGTCCACATCCACCACGGCGATCCTTTCGGTGCGCCCCACCTGCGGCGCCGCGAGCCCGATCCCCTTCGCGGCATACATGGTCTCGAAGAGATCATCGATGAACTCGCGCAGCTCGTCGGTGATCTCGTCCACTTCCTTCGTCTCCTCGCGCAGGATCGGCGCGCCGAGCACGTAGATGTCGAGCAGACTCATGCCGCGGTGGTGGTTTCGGTGGCGGCAGTGGCCACCTTGGCGATCCGGCCGCGCTCCACTATGAGACGCGACTCTCCGGACTTGATGGTGATCCGGTCTTCCATCGTGACCACGGGCGCGCCGTCCTTGAGCGACTCCTTGATGTGTATGACCTCGGCGATGATGCCGCCGGCGGTGACTATCTGGTCGCCCTTCTTGAGCTCGCGAAGACTCTGCTGATGCTGCTTCCGCTGCTTCTGTTGCGGGCGCATCACCAGGAGGTAGAAGATGGCGAAGATGAGCGCCATCTGGAGCAGGAACGGCGTGAAGGAGCCGCCGCCACTCGGCGCCTGGGCCGCCAGGATCAGCGAGAGCGAAGCGTGGGTAGCGATCATGGTCACGAGTCGGGTCCGTTGTGGTAGCGGAGGAGCCAGTCGCGGCTCCACGCGTCGAAGCTCCCCTCGGCGATCGCGTCTCTCGCGTCGCGCATGAGGGAGATCATGAAATGTACATTGTGCAGCGATAGAAGTCGCAGCCCCAGCGCTTCCGACGCCACGAAGAGGTGGCGTATGTAGGCCCTGCTGAAGCGCTCGCAGGTGGAACAGTCGCACGATTCGTCGAGCGGACGCGGATCCGCCTTCAATCGCGCGTTGCGCACGTTGATGCGTCCGGTGCTGGTGAACGCGGTGCCGGTGCGGCCCATGCGCGTAGGCGCCACACAGTCGAAGAGATCCACGCCGCGCCGCACTCCCTCTACCAGATCCTCGGGAAAGCCGACGCCCATGAGGTAGCGGGGATGCCCGCACGGGAGCGCCTCGTTCGCGACGTCGAGCATGGCGTACATGTCGGGCTTCGACTCGCCCACGGAGAGGCCGCCTATGGCGTAACCGTCCCACTCTCCCATCGCGACGATCTCACGCGCGGCCTCGCGCCGCAGCTCCGCGTGGATCCCGCCCTGCAGTATGGGGAAGAGCGTTTGCGCACTGGTCGGGAGATCATCGCTCCCCGCGTTCTCCGCGAATGCGTGCCGCGCCCGCGCGAGCCAGCGGAGAGTCCGCTCGCTCGCGTCGCGCGCTCGAGATTCCTCGGCCTGCCCCGGTATCACGTGATCGAGCGGCATGATCACATCTGCACCGAGCGCGCGCTCCACGCCGATTACACTCTCGGGCGTGAAGAAGCGGCGCGAGCCGTCGATGTGGCTGCGGAACTCCACACCCTCCTCCGACACGCGGCGCAGCGTCTCGAGCGAGAAAACCTGGAAGCCGCCGGAGTCGGTGAGGATCGGGCCGTCCCACGCCATGAAGCGGTGCAGACCCCCCAGCTCGCGCACCACCTCCTCGCCCGGGCGCAGGTGCAGGTGGTAGGTGTTGGCCAGGATCATCTGCGCGCCTATCTCGCGCAGGTCGCGCGGGTCGAGCCCCTTCACCGTGGCGAGTGTGCCGACCGCCATGAAAGCGGGAGTGTTCACTGCGCCGCGAGGAGTAGTGAAAACGCCGGCGCGCGCTGCGCCGGCGGTCGCACCGATCTCGAAACGGAAGCGGCCAGCGCTCATGTGCCGCCCTTCTGGAGCTCGAGCGCCACGGAGCCGGCGTCGGAGGCGCAGGCGTACGAAACGACCAGGTGGCGCCGGTCGAGCGGGGTGGGGAGCGGAGCTGGCTGCGGCTGGTCGGACTGCGCAGCCGCCGCGGCGGCTGCCGCCGACGGTTGGCGCGCGGGCGGCGGCTGCAGCTGCAGCTGCGCGGCGAGTGCGCCGAAGACGTCATCGAGCGTGGCGTCGCCCGAGCCGCGATCGATCTCGGCGCGCTGCACCGCGCCGGTGGAGTCCACATCTATCATGATGTCCGTTGCGGCGAATACGGAGTTCTTTCCGTGCACCACGCGCGGACACTCGACGGCGAGCATGGCATCGGCGCGTGCGCGCATCTCCTCGAGCGTTATGCGCGCCTGCGACGCGCGTGGCGTGTAGAAGCGCGTCGTCCCGAGTACGCATGCTGTGAGGAGCGATATCGCAACCATGCGGCTATACGACAGCCATCGCATCGCCGTACGAGTAGAAGCGATACCCTCCATCAATTGCCTCTCGATACGCGCGCATCGTCAGCTCGTAACCCGCGAAGGCGGCTACCAGCATCACGAGCGTGGAGCGGGGAAGATGAAAATTCGTGATCAGCTTGTCTACCGCGCGAAAGCGATAGGGTGGACGGATGAAGATATCCGTTTCACCAGAGCTCGGCGCGAAGCTCCCGTCCAGGCGCACCGCGCTCTCGAGCGAGCGGGTGCTGGTGGTGCCCACCGACCATATCGCCCCTCCGCTCGCGCGCGTGGCGTTGAGCGTGTCGGCTGCGGCTTCGGGGAGCGTGTACCACTCCTCGTGCATCACGTGCTCGGCGGGGTTCTCCACTTCGACGGGCTTGAAGGTACCCGCGCCAACGTGGAGTACGAGCTCCACCCGCCGCACGCCGCGCTCACCCAGTGAGTGGAGGAGCTCGGGGGTGAAGTGCAGTCCCGCCGTGGGCGCAGCCACCGAGCCGGACTCGCGCGCGTAGACGGTCTGGTAGCGCTGCGCATCGCTCTCGTTATCCGCGCGCTCGATGTACGGCGGGAGCGGGATGTGGCCGTGCCGCTCGATCGCCGCAGTCACGTCGCCCCCTGCCGCGCTCACGTGCACGATGCGGGTGCGTCGATCGGTGATCGCGAGGATCTCCACATCCAGTCCGGGGGCCACGTGCACGACGCGCCCCGGTCGCAGCTTCCCGCCAGGGCTCACCATCGCCTCGAAACGGCCGTCGCCGAGCTGCCGGAGCAGGAGCACCTCCGCCGGCGCGCCGGAGTCGCGCTTCCCGAGGAGACGCGCGCGGAAGACCTTCGTGGCGTTGAGCACCAGCGCGTCGCCAGCCGGGATGATCTCTCTCAGCTCGCGGAAGCGATGGTGCGAGATCCTGCCGCTCGCGCGCTCCACAACCATGAGCCGGCTCTCGTCGCGCGGCTCGACGGGATACTGGGCGATGCGGTCGGGAGGAAGCTCGAAGTCGTAGTCCGAGGTGCGATCGCCAGCGGTCACTCGACCACCGCGATCGAGCTCTTCTCCACCACCCGGGTCCCGGTGGCGCGGTCGGTGATGGTCACCTCGAGGTCGTAGCGCCCTGGCGAAGCGTCGCCGAGGTCGAGCGTCACGTGGTCGAGCGCCACGTTCGTAGCGGGAATGCGCCTGGGGAAGGAGAGCGTGACCTCGTCGTTCCCGCCGTGCGAGATCCCCACCAGCCCGGCCACACCGCCCACGATCTTCGCCGCGAGCGCTCCGATCCCGCCGCGTCGCACGCGCTCGACCTTGATATTCACGTCGTATTCGTCGCTGCCGTCGCGCGGCGTGAGTCCGTACGTCTCCCAGAGGAGCGAGAATGGCTGTCCGCTCTTCACCACGCCGAGGTTGGGATCGATGTCATAGTCGAACCAGCGACCCGACGTGGAGCCGGGACGCTGGGTGATCTTTGCAGCCACGAGGAGGTCGCTTATCCCGAAGCCGCGGTACGGATTCACTTCGATGCGGCTCGCGCCTCGCGCCCCGCGCCCCGCATCGGGTTGCAGCGCCTCCACCCTGTACAGGAACGTTCCCGTCGGAACGCGCGTGCTCCAGCTCCTCAGCTCGCCGGAGGCCGTGTTCCGGAAGTCGAGCACCTGGCGCGTGCTGTCGTGGAAGACCGGCTCCGCGCGCCAGCTATAAGCGCGGAAGTCCAGGTCGAGCGCGCCGCGTGCGAGGTCTATCCCGTTGATGAGCCGCCGCACGGGAACTCGAGCGGCCACGAAGACGTCGCCCGAGTCGGCTGACGCGCGGAAGCGAACGAGCTGCACGGGGATCGAGTCCACGTAGTGATCGTCGCCCGCGTTGCGCCACACTACGGGAACCGTATCACGCAGGCGGCGCAGCTCGCGCAGGTCGGGAGGAGCGAGCGTGGCTACGCCGTAGGTAGGCAGCTCGCGGAAGAGGAACGACTCGTCGGCGCTGTACCACCAGAGCACCTGGATGCGCGATTCCTCGTGACGCACGGGATCGGGCGGGAAGGAGATCACGGCCGGCGGCGGTCCGTAGCGCACGTACACCTCGCCGCGCTCGGTGTCGGCGCCGTGGACGTCGAACTCCTCTACCGAGAAGCGGAGCTCCGCAAAAACCACCCGGCTCAGGAACTCCAGGCGATGCTCGTTGTCCTCCGTGCTCCAGAGCGGGTCGGCCATGAGCCAGTACATCTGCCTCAGGTTCTCTCGCTCGGAGTCGGGGAGACGCGCGGCACCCGCGGAGTCGCGTGGGGTGAAGATGCGACCGAGGCGGTCGTACCTCTCGCGCTCGCGTGCGGGGAGCGCGGCAAGCCCGCGATTGAAGGCCGTGTCGGCCGCCAGGTCGTTGCCCAACCGATGCTCGGCGAGCCCGCTGGCGAGCCAGGCCCACGCGTCCACGGAGTCGGCATCCAGGCGCATGCGGGCCACGTGCTCCAGCTCCACCCAGCGCTGCCGGTCGGCGAGCGCCATGTACGTGTGCCGGAGCGCGCCCGCGTTGGCGGGATCGGCGGCGAGCGCGTCGGAGAAGTGATCCCACGCGCGGAGGTACTCGCGCTGGCCGGACCAGTCCTGCGCCGCAGCGCGGATGGTCTGGTTGTCTATGAAGTACGCGATGGAGCGCGGGTCCTTCGTGAAGGTGCGGTCCTTCACGTTGTCGAGGATGTAGCTGTAGATGTGCCGGTTGGCGCGGTCCACGTAGCGGCGCCACCAGGTCATCCCCAGCTCGTCCTGCGCGCGCGCCATAGCTACGCTGTCGCCGCTCTTGCGGGCGGCGTCGAGCGCCTTCTCGAAGAGTCCCTTGGCGCGCGAGCGAACCTTCGCGGAATTCGACGTCAGATAGAAGCGACCGAGGTCCACCAGGTAACCCGCGTTCTCTTCGCGTACCGCCTGCTTCAGCGACTCCTCGGCGACATCCAGGAGCGAGTCGTTGGCGGTGCGCTCCATGAAGCCCGTGCGTCCTTCGGCGTCGGAGAGTCCCCAGGCGAGCATACCGCGGTAG
The DNA here is from genome assembly GCA_035688075.1 of Gemmatimonadaceae bacterium. Taxonomy (GTDB): domain Bacteria; phylum Gemmatimonadota; class Gemmatimonadetes; order Gemmatimonadales; family Gemmatimonadaceae; genus JADGGM01. The sequence continues at coordinate 9,153 of DASSNL010000279.1, read as the reverse complement.
TGCCAGGTGTCCGATCCGGCATCGGCGCGCTGGATGGCGGCGTCGAGCGATTGCAGCTGTTTCAGCGAGTCGTTACGCGAGACGAGCGACGCCGATGGCACGACGCCAGGGGCGGCTTGCGCATACGTCAGTCGCGGCGCTACCGAGAGCGCGCCGGCGAGCACGGAAGGGAGGAGCAAGCGGCGCATGCTATATCCTACGAAGAGTGCACCGGGGTCTGTCAAGCTGTTGAAGCGCGACCCGCGTGGACCGGTGCCGGCGGGCTCCCTTCTTTGCAGCGTGTGCGCGCCAGACAGGGTACAGCTGCCTGGCACCGCGCGCTCGCCTCAGAACAGGCTCGGCTGGCTCCCCTCCGCCTGAGGCGGCGTGTAGCCGAAGTGGCGGTACGCCTGCGGCGTCGCGACCCGTCCACGCGGAGTACGCTGGAGGAACCCGTTCTGAACCAGGTACGGCTCGTACACCTCCTCGATCGTGCTGGCATCCTCGCCCACCGCGGCGGCGATGGTGGTGATCCCCACCGGGCCGCCCTCGAACTTCTCGATGATCGTGCGGAGGACGCGCGCGTCCATGTCGTCGAGGCCGAATTCGTCCACGTCGAGCATCACCAGAGCGTCGGCGGCCACGGGCTTCGTGATCCTCCCATCGGCGCGCACCTGCGCGAAGTCGCGAACGCGGCGGAGAAGGCGGTTCGCCACGCGCGGAGTCCCGCGGGCGCGCCGCGCGATCTCCAGCGCGCCGGCATCCTCCACCGGCACGTGGATCACCTCGGCCGAGCGGGTGACGATCTGCTCGAGGTCCTCCACCGGGTAGTAGTTGAGCCTCTCGATGATCCCGAAGCGCGCGCGCATTGGCGGCGTGAGCATCCCGAAGCGTGTGGTGGCGCCGATGAGCGTGAAGCGCTCGATCGGCATGGTGATGGTCTGCGCCTTCGGCCCCTCGGAGAGGCGGATGTCTATCCGGTAGTCCTCCATGGCGGGGTAGAGAAACTCCTCGATGATCGGACGCAGCCGGTGAATCTCGTCGATGAAGAGGATGTCGCCCTCGCGCATGTTGGTGAGCGTGCCCACCAGGTCGCCGGGCTTCTCGAGCGCCGGCCCCGAGGTAGTGCGGATGTTGACGCCGAGCTCGCGCGCGATGAGCTCCGCGAGCGTGGTCTTGCCGAGCCCCGGGGGGCCGTAGAAGAGCGTGTGGTCGAGCGGCTCGCGCCGCTCGAGGGCGGCATCTATGTAGATGCGAAGACTCTCCTTCACCTTGCCCTGGCCGATGAACTCGGCCAGGCGCTGCGGACGGAGCGAGAGCTCGACTACCGACTCGTCGGGGATTACTTCGGGGGTGGTGATCTCGGCGCGGGTCATGGCTGCACGGTTAGCTGCTGTTCTGCGGTGACGGGGGCGGGTCCTGACCAGACCTCAAGTTCATCGCTCCGGCACATAACTGCGCACGCGGAGGTCGCGGAGGGATAAAGAGAGGGCGCGGAGAACTGCTTTACAGGAAGGACTTCCTCCACCGTCCGTGACTCCCGCCGAGTGAGAGTGAGGTGAGCTTTGGGGAACAGCTCCCCCGCATCCCGGTTCTGCCCGGGTGGGCAGGACTCCAGGTGCGGGAGCAGTTTCCCCTGATCACTCGGAGCCATCCCTCCCTGGATTTTCGAGAGGGTTCGCGGTGCCAGCAGCCGCAGGCCCTTCTCCGCGTCCTCTCTATATCCCTCCGCGACCTCCGCGTGCGCAGTTATGTACAGGCGCGATGCATCTCAATATACACCGAATATACGCCGAAGAGCCACCAGGGGCGCCGCGAGCTACCAGGCGATCCCGTAGTCCTCGCCGTAGTTGCTCGACGCACCCCAGAAGGAGCCGTGCTCGCGGTCGAAGTAGATCGCGTTGATGGGCCCGGAGGTGAGGTCCTCGACCTCCAGCGTGTATCCCATGCGCCGCAGCTCGAAGCGGGTGAAGTCGGGGGTGGAAGACGCGATCAGTACCCGCCCCGGCCGCGCCTCGTGCTCGCCGAACGATGAGCGCATCTGGTAGCTGTTGATGTTCGCCGCCTCGGCTGCCTGCTGAGGAGTCATCTTCCACTCCACGATGTTCAGGAAGAACTGCAGGAGGTTCTGGTCCTGCGTGTCGCCGCCCTGAACGGCGAACGCGAGATAGGGCGCGCCATCCTTGATCGCCAACGTCGGTGTGAGCGTGACGCGCGGCCTCTTTCCCGGCTCGATGACGTTGTACGGACCATCCTTCGCGACGGTGACGAAGCTCTGGGCGCGCTGACTAAGACCAATCCCGGTGTGGCCCGCGATGACAGCCGGCACCCAGCCGCCGCTCGGCGTCACGGACACGACCCACCCCTCCGCGTCCGCTGCCTCTATGGACGTGGTGCCGCGGTAGAACTGGTCCTTGAACGCCGAGTCGGAGAGCGCCGCGTCATCGGTCGAAGCGAAGCGCGTCGCATCGAGCCCAGTGCCAGTCGATGCACCCTGCGGCACGACCCGATCCTGCTGGCCGCTGGGGCGCAGCGTGTCGGGCGCTGGCACCACGGTCCACTTCGCGAGAAGCTCACTGAAGGGGTTGGTGCCGCCCTGGTATTTGTACGGGTCGCCGGGCTTCACCTTCGGATCGTTGCGATCCCAATCGATGGTGGCGAAGCGCGCCTTCGCGTACTCCTTAGAGAGGAGTCCCTTCACCGGCTCCTCGGGCGGGAAGTAAGGATCGCCGTAGTAGAAGTCGCGATCGGCGTAGGCGAGGTTCATCGTCTGGTAGAGCGTGTGGATGTACTTCGCCGAGTTGTAGCCGATCGACTGCAGGTCGGCATTCTCCAGGATGTTGAGCGCCTGGAGCATCACGGGGCCCTGCTGCCAGATGGGGAGCTTGTAGACGGTGATTCCCTTGTACGTCGTGCTGAGCGGCTCCTCGATCTTGACCTCCCAGTTCGCGAGGTCTTCCATCGTGAAGAGACCGCCCTCCTCGCGCACGCCGCGTACTATCTCACGCGCGATGTCGCCCTTGTAGAAGCGGTCGTAGGCGGCCATGATGGCCTCCTTGCGGCTCTTCCCCGCGGCGAGCGCCTGCTGCTCGGTCTCCACCAGCTTCCGCCACGTGGCGGCGAGATCCTTCTGCACGAAGATCTCGCCCGGCTGCGGCGCCTCTTCTTCCGCGCCCGGATGGGTGAGCATGATCTCGCGCGAGTACTTCCACTTCTTGATCCAGTCCTTGTTGCGCTCGATGGTGCGCGAGAGCTGCGCCTCCATCGGGTAGCCCTCGGCCATCTGGATCGCCGGTGCGAGCACGTCCTTCAGCGAGAGCTTCCCGTACTCCGCGAGCATCACCATCAAGCCGCCCGGCGTGCCGGGAGTGACCGCTGCGAGCGGGCCGTACTCGGGCGGATAGCGGTAGCCCTTGGAGCGGTAGAACTCCGCGGTAGCACCCGTTGGCGCCACGCCCAGTGCGTCGATCCCGATCACTTCCTTCGTATGCGGGTTGTAGATCAGCGCCTGCGTCTCACCGCCGCACGAGAGTGTATCCCACATGGTGCAGCCGGCGGCGAGCATGGCGACTGCCGCGTCCACGGCGTTGCCACCCTTCTGGAAGATCATCGCGCCCGCTTCGGCGCTGAGCGGTTTCCCCGTGATGGCTATCCAGTGCCTGGCGTGGAGCTGCGGCTTGGCGGTTCGCTGTGCGTGGAGTGCCACGAGCGGTGTGCAGACGAGGGCGAGCGCGGCGAGAGAGCGGAGGATCATCGACAGTATCCCGCGAGTGTAGTATCGGAGCGAGGTGACGACAGGCGCGCTGCACGGCGCGAGTCGGAGCGCGGTAATCCGTGAGCGCCCGGCGTTGGCGCATCTCCGGTAGCCTGTCTGTAGTTCCGCGCGGCGTCAAGGCCGCGCGGAGGGAAGCTAGCGCTGACCCACCTTGCCGAGCGCGAGACGGATCAGCTCCGGCGCGCTTACTCCGCGGCCGCCGGAATCGAGCGCGGCGCGCACTCCCTTCTCGGCATCTGCGGTGGTGTAACCGAGGGAGACGAGCGCGCGGATCGCATCCTCGGCGGCGGTTCCCTCGGATCGCAAACCGCCCGCCGCGCTCTCCACGCCGATGTCGGCCATCTTCTCGGCCAGGTCGAGAACCAGCCGCTCCGCCTTCTTGCGGCCCACGCGCGGGATCCCCTGCAGCGTGTGGATGTCGCGCTCCACGATCGCGCGTACCACACGCTCCGCGGAGAGCGTGGAGAGCATTCCGAGCGCGAGCGCGGGCCCCACGCCGTTGGCGGTGAGGAGCCGCCGAAAGACACTGCGCTCGAAGGGGGTGTTGAAGCCGAAGAGGAGCCACCCATCGTCGCGCACCACGAGATGCGTGAAGAGCGACGCCTCCTCGCCGACGGTGGGGAGCTTCTCGTAGACGCCCAGCGGGATGGCGAGCTCGTATCCCACGCCGCCCGAGGTGAGCAGCTCCACGCGATCGAGCTCCTTCGCCGTGAGCGTTCCGGCTATTTGCGAGATCACGTCGTGCGGCCGCGCGGCGGCGTGAGGCGAGGGAGGCGCGCGCCCATGATGTGCGCGAGCGCTGCGGCCGCGCCGTCGGCGGCGTCGCTCGGCCGCGGCGCGCTCTTGAGGCGGAGGAGGCGCGTGACCATGAACTGCACCTGCTCCTTCGTGGCGCCGCCGCGTCCCACTACCGCCTTCTTTATTTCCGCGGGCGGGTACTCGTAGATCTCCACACCGGCCAGCGCGGCGGCAAGGAGAATAACGCCGCGCGCATGTCCCAGCACGACGGTGGTGCGGACGTTCTTCGCATAGAACACGTCTTCTACGGAGACGCAGTCAGGGCGGTGCCGCTCGATGAGGTCGCTCACGTCTTCGTACAGCTCGCGCAGGCGAACCGGGAGCGGATCGTGAGCGGTGGTGCGGATCACTCCGCACTCGATGAGCGAGAGGGAGCCGAAGGGCTCCCCCGAGACGACCCCGTAGCCCGTGGCGGCCGTGCCGGGGTCGATGCCGAGCACTATCACGAAGGCCGGCTCACGCGCCGGCCATCTCGGCCAGGTCGATGTCGAAGTTGGCCTCCACCTTCTGCACGTCGTCGAGATCTTCCAGCTCCTCCATCAGCTTGAGGAGCGACTCGGCGGTTTTCCCTTCCACGTGGATGGTGGTCTGCGGGATCATCGCCAGCTCGGCTTCGCGCGTCTCGATCCCGGCCTCCTCGAGCGCCGACTTCACCGCATGCAGCGCGGTGGGATCGGTGGTGACGACGAACTGGTCGCCCTCGAGCTGGAGATCCTCGGCGCCCGCGTCGAGCGCCGCCTCCAGCGCGGCTTCCTCACCATATCGCGTGGCGTCGATGTAGATCTGCCCCTTGCGGTCGAACATGAAGGCGACCGAGTTGGTCGAGCCGAGGTTTCCGCCGCCGCGCGAGAGCTTGTGGCGGACGTCGGCCACCGTGCGCGTGGGGTTGTCGGTGAGGGTGTGGATCAGGAGCGCCACCCCGCCGGGGCCATACCCCTCGTAGGTGATCTCCTGGTAATCCACGCCCTCGAGCTCGCCAGTGCCCTTCTTTATCGCGCGCTCGATGTTGTCCTTGGGCATCGACGCTGCCTTGGCGGCGTCGATCGCCGTACGCAGGCGCGGATTACCCGCCGGGTCCCCGCCCCCCTGCTTCGCGGCGACGGTGATTTCGCGGATGAGCTTGGTGAACATCGCCCCCCGCTTCGCGTCCGCCGCTGCCTTGTAATGCTTGATCTGCTTCCATTTGGAGTGGCCTGCCATGGGGGGAATATATAACGAGAAAGCAGAAAGCAGAAAGCAGAAAGCAGGAACGGCCGAGGAGGTGAGGAGAGAGGGAAAAGGAAACAGGAAACAGGTACCGGCTCCCGCGGGTACGGCCCTCACCGCCGAGGCGGTTTCCTGTTTCCTGTTTCCTGTTTCCTGTCTCCTTGCCGTTCCTGCTTTCTGCTTTCTGCTTCCTTCAGTTCCCACTTTCTGCTGTCTGCCCTCTTATTTCCCCTTCATCTGGCGGTGTTCTTGCAGCGATCGCGAGTGGTCGGAGCCGAGCGGGCTCGGCGGCTCCGGTGAAAGATCGTGCACCTCACCATATAGGATACGGTGAACGAATACTCGTGTGCGTACCTTCCGTCCCGGGGAGGCGCCTGCCAGATCTACGACTGTTCGCGCTTCGACACGGCCCGTTCGGGCCGCGACCCTGCCAGCGCACCCCCGCTACACGGCGGGCAGTGTGCCGCGATTCCTGACAAAGAGACAAAGCCAGTTGCCTTCCGCCCGCGGGCGCGGGCTCGGTCGTGCATCCGCCCCGAGCGCCGCATCGCGTCGCGAGCTCCCGATTGCCTTTTCACGCAACCCAGGAGGGTATGCCTATGTTGGAGCAATCGTGTTTGGATCGGCGTCGTCTCCTCTTAACCACCGCCGTTGCGGCGGCATTCGCGATCCTGTGCGCTCTCCCGTTTAGCGGAGCGCCGGCGCAGGGCGCGGGCCAGACCGGCACCGTGGCCGGCCGGGTCACGGGCGAAGGTGGTGAAGCCTTGAGCAACGTGCAGGTTTTCGTCGAAGGAACCACCGTCGGCGCGGTTTCCAGCGCCAGCGGCGCATACCAGATCAACGGCGTGCCGGTCGGCACGCATCTCCTGCGCGCACGGATAATCGGCTACCGGACCCGGGCGGACAGTATCACCGTCACGGCCGGACAGACGACGACCCACGACTTCACTCTCGTCCGCGACCCGCTGCAGCTGCAGCAGGTGGTGGTGACGGGAACGCAGACGCCGCGCATGAATATCGAGGCCAGCGTCGCCATCACGTCGATGCCGCTCGCGGAAATCGAGCGGGCGTCGCCCCGGAGCACCACGGAGATGCTGCGCTACGTGCCGGGATTCACCCGCGTCGAAAGCTCGGGCGGCGAAGTGAACGAGAACATCAGCATGCGCGGGATCCTGGGCGTGGAGTACGTGATGTTCATGGAGGACGGACTCCCGGTCTTCCCCACGATGCACACGTTCTTCATGAACGCCGACAACCTCTTCCGCCCGGACCTTAACCTCGAGCGGATGGAGGTGGTGCGCGGCGGGAGCTCGGCGCTCTTCGGATCCAACACGCCTGGCGCCATCATCAACTACATCAACAAGTCGGGCGGCGACGAGTTCACCGGCACGATGAAAGCGACGGGCGGCACCAAGGGGTACGCCCGGTACGACGTCAACGCCAACGGACCGATCGGCGAGGACTGGCGCTTCAACGTGGGCGGCTTCTACCGCTACGACCACGGAGTGCGCGATCCGGGTTTCCCCGGCATCCGCGGCGGCCAGATGAAGGCCAGCGTCACGCGGCTGCTCGACAACGGCTACGTGCGGCTATCGGGCAAGGTCATCAATGACCGCAACCAGTTCATCCTCGACCTGCCGTTCACCAACCCTCAGAACCCGGAGTTCGTCCCCGGCTTCAGCGACTACGGCTCATTCAACACCAACGAGGCGCTCGATCTTAGCGTGCGGACGCCGGTCGGGGAGTTGACGCTGCCGCTGGGCAACGGCCTGCGCACCAACGCCGGGTGGTTCACGGTGGATGCATCGTTCGATCTGGCGAACGACTGGCACCTGAGGAACTCCGGGCAGGTGATGGGCAACCACCAGGAGTGGAACGCTCTCGTTCCGTCGAACGCCATGACCGTGGCGGACTTCCTCAATGGCCCGAAGGGACAGGGCGGCCTGGGAATGCCGGCGGGGTCCACGCTCCAGCTCACCTACACCAACCACTTCAACGATCTGGGAGACCCGATCTCCTTCGATACGCCGAACGGGCTCGTCGCCCCCGGTCAGCTGATCCACGTCTCCAAGCCCATCTCCGCGGTACAGGACCAGCTGACCCTGAGTCGCGCTTTCGGAGATCATCACCTCTCGCTCGGTCTCTACGCAGCCAACTACTCGCAGACCAACCAGTGGTACTTCACGCAGGTCCTCACGGACGTGCGTGACAATCCGCGCTTCCTCGATGCGGTGGTGACCGCCCCGGGCGGTTCGCCAACGCCCGTCACCCGGAATGGTTTTCAGAACTTTCTCTCCGGGTATACGAATGGCACCGGGCAGACGAGCCTCGTCTCGGGCGTCATTGGCGGCTCGCTCCAGCTCACGGACCGGCTGCGTGCCGATGTGGGTGTGCGCGTCGAGTACGACGACTTCGTGCAGAGCTCGGAGAACACGTCGACCTTCGACCTGGATGGCGACTCCACCACGACCTTCGACAACGAGACTTACGGGAATGGGAGCTTCCGCCACTTTCAGAAGAGCTTCACGGACTGGGCGGGCTCGCTCAGTCTCAACTACACTCTGAGGCCAGACCTGTCGCTCTACGCGGCGGGGTCGCGCGGGTACAAGATGCCGGCGCTCGACGAGTTCCTCAACGCGGCGGCGCAGGCGCAGGTGGACCTGTTCGAGTCGCGTGAGGTGTGGTCGGGCGAGGGAGGTGTGAAGGGTGTGATTGGTCCGCTCGGCTTCACGGTCGGTGGCTTCTACACGCAGCTCAAGAACATCGTCAGCCAGGGTCTGGTGATCGACTCGACGACGGGCCGCTCCACCTGGATCGTGGCCTTCTCCCCCGAGAACAAGTCGTACGGCGCGGAAGTCGAGCTCACGGCCAACCCGTTCGAGGGGTTGAATCTCTACGGTAGCGGGACGTTCCTGACCGCCAAGCTGGGTTCCGGAGCGGGCGCCGACATCGGGAGCCGGATCAACGGCGTGCCTACCTCGATCGGCAACCTCTCGGCGACGTACGACGTAGCCAACTCGGGCCTCCAGCTCTCGGCCGACTGGCACTGGGTGGGCTCACGCTTCGTCGACGTGACGGTGGGTACCGCGCTGCCGGAGTACAGCTACTTCAACCTCGGCGCGTCGTACACGCTGCGTCAGGGGACCCGGCTCGACGTGAACGTGCTGAACGCGTTCCAGAGCAAAGGGCTGGAGGAGGGAAATCCGCGACTGCTCAGCACCGGCGCCAACCCGATCTTCCTCGCGCGTCCCGTGCTTCCGCGCCGGGTGATGTTCGCTCTCACGTACGACTTCGGTGCGGGAGGCGCGGGATCATCGATGCAGCAGGAGCAGTAGAATCGGCATGCACGAACGACGGGGTCAGGTCTTGCATCGTGCATCGGCTGCCTTCTGGCA
>DASSNL010000278.1:0-30930 GCA_035688075.1 Gemmatimonadaceae bacterium | reverse complement strand
GACGGCGCCGTCGATGCACGATGCAGGAGCTGACGCTGTACACGCAGGGCTGTCCCGGGCGACGATCCGGCGTTATAGTGGCGAGAGGTAAGGCATTGAACCAGTTGTCTCGCATTCGATCAACCAGCGAGGCCGTATGCCCTCACGCATCCGCAACGCGCTTATCGTCGCAGCTGCCACGATGTCGATTGGCTGCAGCGCCTTCGACCCGCTCGTCTGCACCACCGAAGCCCGGGCCGCGATCACCGTGGAAGTGCTGGACTCGGTAACCAATGCGCCCGTGGGAGAGGGCGCTACGATCACAGCCACTAACGGTGCCTCCGTCTATAGCGCGATCACGTACGATGACTACCCTGGCCCTTATCAGCTGGCGCACGAGAAAGCCGGCGAGTTCGAGGTGACCGTGCAGAAGTCGGGGTACGCGCGCTGGTCCAGGGATGGTGTACGGGTAACTCGCGACGAGTGTCACGTACACACCGTTCAGCTGACTGCTCTCCTGCAGCCGTCGGAATAGCAGCCTTCGTGCAGACCTGTCCCCGTCGTTCTGGTGGGGAGTGACTCATGCAACGGTGAACTCGCCCACCATCCCGACCTCGAAGTGCATCTGGCGAGCGTGCGCGATAGCGAGATTCACAGGGCACCAACCGCGTCGCTCGCCGTACTGGCGGCCACGTGGAAGCGCTTCAGCATCCCGTGCCCCGCATAGTGCGGAACTCCTTTCTCTCCGGGAATCCAGCACACCAACAGGTAATCGCCGGGCGCGAGGTCGGCGGTGAACCAACCGTGGTGCCCGCGCTCGAGCCCCACCATCCCGCCCAGCGGCCGCGCCTTCGAGCTTCCCTTCCCCGGATGATGGAACCACGCGTCGACATCGGACATCGTCGCACCCGGTTCCATCCGGAAGAGCTCCACGTCGTGCTCGGCAGGTCCGCGATTCTCCACACGGAAGGTACGATGGCCCGGCGCGGGCGCGCCGGACATGTCGATCGCGTAGTCGCGGAGCGTGAGCGCGACGTCTGCCTCTGCCAACTCTGCCGCGCGAGCGCCGGCCGGCGCCACATCGAGCGCGGTCATCATCCCCTTCATCACGTGCATCTTCCCATCCTCGCCCTCCACCCAGCATGCGAGCGCCACGTGCCCTGGCTCGAGGATCACCGTGGCGTACGACGTATCGCCCGGCATCACGGCATCGGGGCCACCCACTTCGTAAGGGCCTGGAAAGGTGCTATCGCCCTGCACCGCGGCCACGAAGTCCTTGAAGGTGTGCGCGCCGAGCCAGACGACGCCCATCATGTGCAGCTCCTTTCCGGCGTTGATCATCCGGAAGGTGACCGGCCCCGCAGGAACGGAGCTCGGTGCCGGCGTGGAGAACGCGTAGTCGTGCGCGATGACCGTTACGACTGGCGGCTCATGAGACGAAGCCATGCTCGCACCGGCGGCCATGCTTCCGGCATCGCCCGTCCGCTGGCGAGCGGTGTCGGCTCCGGTGTGAGCGCCTTCACTTCCGGCTATGGCGCGTGCGGCCGCCGCAGAATCCATCGAGGAGTCGGCGCCTCTCGCGCAGGCGGCGAGGGCAACGATGACTGCCAGCGTCGACGCGCGCACCCCCCGCGCTGATACCGCGAACGTGTTTACCATGAAGATCATTGCCTCTCTCGACCAGGGTTGGTGACTCGCACCGGTACGCGGATGCTCCACCCCGGCACCTGCGTGGTGACGTCCAGCACGAGGTTGCCGGGCGACGCCGGTAAGTAGGTGAAGTCCGCCGTCTCGCCTGGCTGCAGCGGGACGCGCGCCTGCTGCTCGATGGACTGATGCGGCGGGAGACCGGCGCCGTCCTTCGCGATCGCGCGCCAGCGCACCGGCCCGGCGGCGCTCACGAGCGAGACGAACACGCGCCAGTCCGGGGAGATGTCGATGAGACGGAAGCGATACCGCGTGCCGGCGACGAGGTGCAGCGTGTCGGGGTTCGCCACACCGTTGATCCGGCCGGAGTTGTCCAGTCCGCCGTTGATCAGGATCGTCCGGTCGGTCAGCGTGTCGTACGCGGCGCCCGGCTCGAGCACGATCAGCGGCGCCGCGAGCCCCGCGGTGACCTGGAAGCCCTCGTTCGAGTGCGAGTGGTAGATGAAGGTGCCCGCGCGCGTGGGCGTGAACTCCGCCACGAACGAGTCGGCCGGCATCACCATCGGCGCGACGCGCCCAGACGAGCCGCTCCACCCGGGGACGCCGTCCATGTAGCTCTGCTGCACTTCGATCCCGTGCCAGTGCACGGCGCTGGGGTACGGAAGGCGATTCACGATGGTGATGCGCACCGGCTCGCCGCGCCGGAGCACGAGCGGATCGCTCCGCTCGGGAACCGAATCGGGCGCTGGAGGCGTCGTGCCCCGCTGCACCACGAAGGCATAGTTGTGCAGCTTCAGATCCGTCCCCGGCGGCGTGAACGCCGGTGTCGCCTGCATGAAAAGACGGATGCGCCGCGGTTCCACTCGCGAGGCGACTTCGCGCGCAGGCGCGTTCGTTGACCCGCGGGGTGCGTCGTGCACCACGATCCCCAGTACCAAGCCCGCCATCCCCGACGCGCTGTGGTCCACCTCCGCCGGCGAGTCCGGTTCCCTGTCGGGCGGCACGCTGTCCATGGCGAGGAAGTGGGAGACGTGGAAGCCGAAGTGGCAATGGAATACCCAGTCGCCGGCACGATCGGGAACCCAGCTCATGGCCATCGTACCGCCCGGCATCATCGGCTCGGTGACGGCGAGCCGTCTGTCATCTGGCGCGTAGACGGTATCCGCGGCCCAGCTCCCCCGGCTGCCGACCGTGAAGTAGAAACCGTGCAGGTGCATCGGGTGCGGCTGCGAAGACGGATTGAGCCAGCGCCAGCGCACCGTGTCGCCCACCTGGTACGAGAGGCGTTCCGTGTACGGCCACGACTTGCCGTTGATGACCATCGGGTAGGGCGGCGGAAGCGGCGGCTCACCCAACACGCCGATGACGAAGATCCGGTCGCGCGGCGGCGACGCGGTGCCCGCAGAATCCACCACGAACGCGCCGTACAGCTGGCTGTCATCGCCCTCGCGATCGCGCAGACCGTTCCCGCTCGTGCTCCCCCAGTAGAAGTAGCTGCCGGGTGCTCCGGCGCGGAAAGTCGTTTCCCGAGTGGCGCCGGGGAGGACGACGAGCGTATCAGCGGAGTCGCTCGGACGCTCGTGCATGCCGAAGACGACGAGCGTCCTGCCGAGCGTATTGCGCACGGAGACTCGTATCAGCGTACCGGAAGGAACGCGCACGAGCGGACCGGGGATGCGCGGCGCACTCCCCTCCTCCGCGAACGCCTGCACGACGATGCTCTTTCCCGAATCGGACTCGGGGTACCAGCGCCCCTCGCGCGCGACGAGACGCAAAGTCAGGACGCCATCGTGCAGCTTGCCGGCCGCGACGCGGTTGTCGTTGGCGAGTATCCGCTCGGAGACGGTCGGCTTCGGGCTAAAGATCCCGACGGATGGCGCGGCGTCGACGAAGCTTCGCCCCCCTACGGCGAAGGCCGCGAGAGGCGCTGCTATGCTTGCGACAATGACGATGCTGCGCGACCTCGTGGCGGTCGCACGGCGGGTACGGACACCGGCTGGGGCCATGCGCGCGGTTCTGGGCGTGTCGGTCTACGAGTGTGAAACAGTGCTCGCTCCGGCAAACGGAATTCTCGCTGGGGAGCACGGGGAGACACGCGAATTTGCCGCTGGCACCCACGGAAGTCTTGTAGAAATCGGCCAGGGACCGACGGGGTCAGGTCTTTGATTTCGAGCGGGCTGAGCAACTGCTCAGCCCGCTCGAAATCAAAGACCTGACCCCGTCGCGAGGGCCGCGTCGAGGAAGCGCTCGTGCGCGCTGAAGCGCGGCGGCGTGGTGCCGGCGAACTCCCGGTACTCGCGGATCAGATGCGCCTGATCCACGTAGCCGAAGCGCGCCACCGCCTCGGACCAGTGCGCGCGAGCGGTTCCCTGGAGGAAGGCGTGCGTGTGCTGGAAGCGCGTTATCCGGGCGAAGGTCTTCACCGACAGCCCGAGCTCCCGGTGGAAGTGTCGGCGCAGCGTGCGCTCGCTGCACGAGAGCTCTGCCGCGAGCGTCGAGACGCGGTCGATACGCTGATCCGAGCGCACCAGGCGGGTGACGGCGCAGGCGACGAGATCCACCGGTCGCGCCGCGCACCGCAGTCGTCGCAGCAGAAAGCGGTCGGTCGCATCCACGCGCTCATCGAAGCTTCGGGCGTGCATCACCTCGTCCGCCCATGCGCGAGATTCCGCGGCGCGCCCCTGACACAATACGTCATCGAGCGCGACCGCTCGATCGTCAAGTCCGCCGCCGCAGAGCCCGAGCAGCGCGTTGGCTCCGAGCGGCGTGAAGTGAACACAGAACGAGCGCAGCGATCCCGAGAGAGCGTTGTCGTGCCAGCGAGTCAGCGGCCCGATCATGCAGCGCTGCATGATCGGGCCGCTGATGCCTGCCCCCTCCATGTTCACCTCGCCCGACCAGATCACCGCGGCTACCGACCCGGTGAAAGCGCTGAGCTGGTGCCGCATCGTCTCGGCCCGCGGTACGTCGAGCGCGAGCTGGACGTACCGCGAGACGTGGGAGCGCAGCGCCTGGTGCGGCGCGGCGCCGAGGACCGGAGCACTCCCCGGAGCGCTCCCCGGAGCACTCGGCGCAACGCTGGCGGAACGCACCGGAACCGCTACCAGATCTTCACCCGCTTCTCCGGCGCGAGCCACATCCCATCGCCCGGCTTCACGTCGAACGCCTTCTCGAAGGCGTCGTTGTTGATCAGCGGGACGAAGGCTCGGTACGGCCCGGGCGAATGCGGGTTGGTGAGGAGTTGGCGGCGAAGCGCATCGTCTCTCATCTTGCCGCGCCAGACCTGCGCGAAGCCCATGAAGAATCTCTGATCGCCGGTGAGCCCGTCGATCACCGGCGCCTCCTTCCCATGCAGCGACACCTTGTACGCACGGTACGCCTGCGCGAGACCGCTAAGGTCACCGATGTTCTCACCCATCGTGAGGTTGCCGTTGATGTGCAGGTCGTCGATGGGGTTGATGGCATCGTACTGCGCGCCGAGCTTCGCCGTCCTCGCCTCGTACGCCTTCGCATCGGCCGCCGTCCACCAGTCGCGCAGGTTCCCCTCGCCGTCGGACTTACGGCCCTGGTCGTCGAAGCCGTGTCCGATCTCGTGGCCGATCACGGCGCCGATCGCGCCGTAGTTCACGGCGTCGTCGGCGTTCACGTTGAAGAATGGCGGCTGCAGGATCCCGGCGGGGAAGGTGATGTCGTTGGCCGTGGCGTTGTACGACGCGTTCACCGTCGGCGCCGTCATCCCCCAGCGGCCCTTGTCCACCGGCTTCCCGAGCTGGCTGGTCATGTGGTCGTACTCGAACAGGCGGCTGCGCAGCTCGTTGCCGAAGAGATCGTCGCGCTTCACATCGAACTTGTACTCACGCGGCTTGTCGGGCGCGCCGATCTTCACCTTGAAGTGCGCCAATTTCTCCTTGGCGCGCGCCTTGGTCGCGGGGCTCATCCACTCCAGGGAGTCGATCCCCACCCTGTACGCTTCGAGGAGATTCTTCACGAGCGCATCCATCCGCGCCTTCGCCTCGGGCTTGAAGTACTGCTCCGCGTACAGCGCGCCGGCCGCCTCGCCGAGCGTGGAGTTGGTGGCATCTACCGCGCGCTTCCACCGCGCCGCCATCTCCTCCTGCCCGGATAGGGTGTGGCCGTGGAAGGCAAAGCTCGCTTCACCGAAATCGGCCGGAAGCTGATCGGCAAAGCTGTCGAGCAGGTGGAAGGTGAGATACTCGCGCCAGGTCGAGACGGGAGTGCTGGCAATGACTTCGTCGAGCGCCTCGAGATAGTCGGGCTGGCGCACGATGACTTCCTTCGCCTTCGAGAGCCCGGCGGCGTCGAGGTACTTCTTCCATCCGAACGACGGCGTGAGCGAGGCGAGCTTGGCGACGGTCATCCGGTTGTACGTGGAGTCACGGTTGCGGCTGCGCGCCCGATCCCACTGCGGCGTGGCGATCGCCGTCTCGAGCGCGAGGATCCGCTGCGCAGCTCCCGCGGGATCGGGCTGCTTCGCGAGCTCCAGCATCCGCGTGATGTAGGCGACGTATGCCTCGCGTGTCGTCGTCATCTTCGGATCCTTCCTGAGATAGTAGTCGCGATCCGGCATGCCGAGTCCCGACTGGCTGATCTGGACAATGTTCACCGACGAGTGCTTCGGATCGGCGCCCACGCGTACGGATGCAGGCCCGCGAATGCCGCGTCGCGCGAAGTACGCGAAGACGGTGGGGATGTCGGCCTTGCTGCGCAGAGTCGCGACCTGCGCCAGGAGCGGCTGGATAGGCTGCAGTCCGACCTTCTCCACGCGCGCGCTGTCCATATAGCTCGCGTACAGGTCGCCCACCTTCTGGTGTGGACTCCCCTCGGGAGCGTGGGCCTTGCTCGCCTCCTCGAAGATCTCGTGCAGCGCGGTGCGGCTGTTCTCACGCAGCTCCTGGAACGCGCCCCAGCTCGAGGCGTCGGCGGGGATCTCCGCGGTCTTCAGCCAGCCGCCGTTCACGTAGCGGAAGAAGTCGTCCTGCGGGCGCACCGAGTGATCGAACGTGGTGGTGTCGATCCCGCTGGAGAGGTGCGTGGCGTGCGCCGAGGCGAGCTGCGCGCGAGCTGGCGAGGCGAGTGCGCTGGTGAGCGCGAGCGCCGCGCCGAGATTGACGGCGGTAGAGAAGGTGCGCTGTAACACGTTGTGTCGTCCGGGTTGGCGGGGTTGTGCGACCGGGTACCTCGATCATGCCACCGCGAGGAGCGGCGGAGGGCTAATTCAGAACGGACGGGACGGTATAAGTGTTGGACACGGCCGCGAAGGATGCAATTCTCGAAAAATCATGCGGCGAGCTCGGCAGCGAGGTGCTCGGCGGGGCCAGGTCATGAATCGTGCACTGGACGTCGTCCCCGCGAAAGCGGGGACCCATGTTCGGCCGAGCAACATGGATTCCCGCTTCCGCGGGAATGACGCTAGGTACTTACGCGGGAATGACGGTTTGGCGGCCGCCACATGCGCGATGCGGGGGCCTCCCCCTTCTTCAAGGGAAGATCACCGGGAATACGATGTCGGTGGTGTAGATGCATCGATCGTTGTGGCCGCACTCCGGGACGATGATGGCCTTGTGCTTCGCGCCGAGCGAGTCGTTCACGTACTCCATGAACGCTTCACCGCGCGCGCGGCGCGTGGGGCCCTGCGCCATCGCGGTCGGCGAGTCGTCGAAGCCGCCGAGCGGCAGGACGTCGATCTGCCCGAGCAGGTACGTGGCCGGCCGCTCCACGAGATTCTTCCGCAACTGGTCGTCGGTCATCCCCGCCGTGTAACCCTCGCGGTTCTCGAGTCCCTTGGGCCACCGATCGTACCCGGGCGCCTTCGTGGAATCGAAGGGGCCGTACTTGAAGTTCGAGTGAACCTCCTCCGCATCGTCGCCCATCGACTCCTTGTACGCGTCGACGGTGTCGGCGTCGCCCACCGGCAGCGGCCTGCTCGCGACTGGCCAGGCGTAGCTCGACGGGTTGGCTACTACGTAGCTCACCTGCACGCCGAGCGAGTCGTGCGCCTTGCTGGCCATCTCGTAGCGCGTCGCGAACTGCCCGCCGGCCGAGTGCCCAGCGACGACGATCTTCGAGAGATTCGGGAAGATGTTCTTATCGGCGAGCTTGCGAAGCATCTCGTCGGCGAAGTCGAAGGACGAGAGCTCCGGATTCGACGGCGACATCCCGCCGGATCGCCAGCTGTCGCCACGCGGGGGCCACAGCACCTCGTTCTCGGCCACCGAATCGCGGCCGGCGGCGAAGCGCGGCGCGATGACGATCGTGTTGTCGAGAGCGCGCGCGAGGAATGCGGCCGCGGTGGCGGTCTCGAAGTAGTGGTCGGCGTTGCGCCCCGCACCGTGCACCATGATCAGCGCGCGGGTTATCGCCGGATTCTGCGTTTCCAACGGATAGGTGGAGTACACCATCGAGCGCGCCGGCCCGTCACCGAAGGTGATCCACTGCTCGCACGCCTCGGTAGCTTCGGTGCAGGGCGCGACGGATGCCGCGCCGGCCGTGCTGCAAGACACCGACGCGTAGAACAGAGCGGCTAGTGAAAGAAAGTGAGCTGAGGTACGCATCATCGGGTGGTGAGCTGATGGAGAGGATGTGAACGAAGCTCCGATCGGAGCTTCGGGAGGGAGACACCGACAATACTTGCACGCGTACACTGCGATCGCCAGATCGGCGAAGGATCAGATAATGACCCCTGCCCCACTACTGGCGGCTGCGGGACGTGCAGTACAGACTCCGGAGATTCTCCTTACCGATTTTCACGCGACGCCACGCGCGTCGCACCGGCTGTGGGCAGCTTCGCGAGGGATGTCATGTCACGAGCAGTGCTTGGCGCCGTGAGCGCCGTCTTCCTGGTTTCGCTCGGTTTCGCCGCTTGCGCGGCGACACCGACGGCCGCTCCCGCGTCGTCCCGTACGCGGGTGATCATGCTCGGCACCGGCAATCCGTTTGCCGATCCCGACCGCTTCGGTCCCGCGACGGTGATCGTCGTGGACAACACTGCCTATCTCGTGGACTGCGGCGTGGGCGTCGTCAGGCGGTGGGCGGCCGCGATCCGCGATGGCGAGACCGGCTTCCGTCCCTGGGATCTGCGCCGCGTCTTCATCACCCACCTGCACTCCGACCACACGCTCGGCTACGCCGAGTTGATCCTCACCTCGTGGACGCTGGAGGGCGGCCAGCTCGGGGCACAACAGGTTTACGGGCCGCGGGGACTACGTTCCATGACCGACCACCTGCTCGCCGCCTATGCGCGCGACATAGGCATCCGGACCGGTCCGGGGGGCGACCTCGAGGGTGCGCCGCCGCCGAATGTCGAGGTTCATGAGATCGAGCCAGGAGTGATCTACCGCGACTCTCTGGTGACCGTCACCGCTTTCGCAGTGCATCACGGAACCTGGCCACAGGCGTTCGGCTATCGCTTCCAGACACCGGACAAGGACATCGTACTCTCCGGCGATGCCGCGCCGCCGACCACGATCCCCGAGCAGTGCCATGGCTGCGACATCCTGATCCACGAGGGCGGCTTCTTCCACCGCAACGGCGCCGGCGCGTACCGACTGTCCTTTCATACTTCGATGGAGGACCTGGTCGATGTCGCGCGCGCCGCGCGACCGAAGCTGCTCGTGCTATACCATCGGCCGCCCTGGGGCAACGAGGAGGGCCTGAACTTCATCCGATCGCACTACGATGGACAAGTCGTAGTCGCGAAGGATCTCGACGTATTTCGTTGAGCGCCTTCGCCCCCACGTGCTGCCGGCCAGGCCACGGTGCATGACGAGACGTGCATGTGAGCGGCCGCCGCACGTACAGTCACGAAGCAGAACAACCTGGAGCCTCCCCATGCGCACTCTCGTTCACTTCGCCATCGCCGCCGCGCTCCTCTGCGGCTGCCGCACCGCTGCACCTCGGGCCGATCTCGCTTCGCTCCGCCAGCAGGTGATGGACACTGAGCGCGCCTTCGCGAAGTCGATGGCCGATCGCGACCACGCGGCGTTCGCGTCGTTCCTCGCCGATGATGCGATCTTCTTCAACGGGGACTCATCCGTGCGTGGTAAAGCCGCGGTAGCTGCGCACTGGAAGCCGTTCTTCGATGGAAAGGATCCACCCTTCTCCTGGGACCCCGACCAAGTTCAGGTGCTCGACTCCGGAGATCTGGCGCTCAGCACGGGACCCGTCAGCGATCCAGCGGGCAACATCGTCGGGCGCTTCAACTCGATCTGGCGGCGAGGAACATCGGGCACATGGCGCATAGTCTTCGACAAGGGGAGCCCCGTGTGCAGGCGCACGGAGTGATGGCGCATCAACCATCACGTGAGCGCCGCTCCCCCGGCCACCAGTTCCACCGCCCCGCCAGCGCCAGCAGGGCGGGTCCGATCGCGACACGCATCACGGAGGCGTCCAGCAGCACCGCGACGGCGAGCGCGAAGCCGAGCATCTTGATGAGCAGGAAGCTGCCGAGCGTGAATGCCCCGAAGACCACCACCATGATCGCCGCGGCACTCGTGATGATTCCTCCAGTTCGAGCGAGCCCCTCCGCGATCGCCGAGTGCTCATCGTGCCCCGAACGGCGAGCCTCCGCCACCCGCGCGACCAGGAACACCTCGTAGTCCATGCTCAGACCGAACACGGTGCAGAACACCAGGATCGGGATCGCGGGAAATGTCCCATCCACCCCTCCGCTCAGTCCGAGGAGCGAAGCGCCGTGGCCTTCCTGGAAGACGAGCACCACCGCACCGAATGCCGCCGCCACCGAGAGCAGATTGAGCGCTACTGCCTTGATCGGTACGAGCAGCGAACGGAATCCCAGCGCGAGGGCCAACAGCGTACCGCCCACTATGGCGGCGACGATCCCGAAGAAGCGCCCGCCGATCGCATCCTCGTAGTCCGCATTGAACGCCGGCAGGCCGCCCACTCGCAACCGCGCGCCCGGGAGCCCGCTGGCGGCCCCTGCATCGAGAGCGCGCACCCTGCGGATGTAGCTGGTGAGGTCGGCGCCCTGCACCTCTTCGCGCGGAATTATCTCCACCAGCGCGGCACTGCCGTCGCGGCTCGTGAAGACGCTCCGGATATCGTCTGGAACCAGCGCAGGCAGGGCAGCTCGAGGGAGGAGCGCGCTCCCGGAGCGGGTGAGCGATGGGAGGGAACGAGCAGTCGCTACCGCGCTGTCGCGGGAGAGAGCTTCCGTGAGGCGGCTGGTCGCTGACCAGCCGGCATCACTCGTCGCCGGCACGCCGGGCGGGAGCTCGAGCACCACCCTGATCTCCTGCACCACCCCGCCCCGCTTCATGTCGCGGAGATCGTGGAGCGCACGCGCGGATTCCATGTCGCGCGGGAGCCAGTCGCCGCGTGGAAGCTCGGTGCGGAGCCTCGTGGACTGGAGCGCCAGCGCTCCCACCGGTATGCCGAACGCGACGAGCACGGCCAGCGGATGCGCGCCGACGAAGCGGCCCCACCGCCTCCAACGTTCGCCCGATCGATTGCCATAGCGTCGCACCTTGCCCAGATCGATGCCCGGACCGTTCCACGCGAGGATTCCCGGGAGCGCCGTGGTCGCGAACGACGCCGATACACTCACGGCGAGCAGACCACCCACCGCAATGGAGCGTAGCTCGTTCAGCGGCACCGCCAGGAGCGCGACGAATCCGATCCCCACGGCGAGGGCGGAGAGAGCGATGGTCCGCCCGGTATGTCGGGCCGCTTCCTCCGCCGCCTCCGCACGGTCGCGTCCCGCAGCGCGCGCCTCGCGGAATCGGCTCACTACCAGCAATGCGTAGTCAGTTCCGAGCCCGAGCCCCAGCATCGTCACCACGTTCTGCAGCAGCACCGAGAGCGGCCACACGCGCGCGATGAGCGCCGCCGCACCGAGCGTGATGCCGATGGCCAGCAACGCAGACGCCACCGGCAGGAACGCGGCCGCGACGGACCCGAATGCGAGCACCAGCAGCAGTAGCGTGAGCGGGAGCGCTCGACGCTCGGCGCGCTGGGCGTCGGCGGCGCTCACTCTGCGGAGGTCCGCGTTGAGCGCCACCTCGCCCGTCCAGCGCAACGACAGCTCGGGGTAGCGGGCGCGGAGCGTGTCGGAGAGCCGTGTGGTGGCCGCTCTGAGCGGAGCGATGAGAGTATCGGGACGACGGGTGAGCGCATCGAGCCCCACCACGATGAAGGCGCTCCTGCCGCCTCCGCCAAGGAAGAGCGTGTCGGCGTCGTCCAGGTACGAGATGGTGCGGCGTACGCCAGGGGCGTGGTCTATAGAGGCGACGATATCAGCGAGCGCTTCGCGCCCACTCGCCTCTCGGGGCGACGGGATTCCCGTGGCAACGAGAATCACGGAACGGGCGAAGGGCGATCTGAAGCGCGCGGTCAGCTCCTTCGCCACGAGGTCCGACTCGCTCCCATCGGCGCGCGCCGCTACATCGAGGTGCTCTTCCACATGCACCGCGCCGGGGATGAGCGCCACGGCAATCGCGACCCACGCCGCGGCTATCCACCGGCGATGGCGAACGAGAAATGCGGAGACCCCACTGGAGAGCCCACGCCGCTCGATTTCCACCGTCCCGGGCTCGGTGGTGACGCCGTGTAGCGCAGCATCGAGAGATGATCGGCGGTCGATACTGGTAACTGTCGGACGAGGCATGGTACACCTCACGCCAGAGCGATTTCGTGGTGAAAGGGAGACTCGCCGAAGTCAGGGCCGCGGTAGCGCCCTGACGGAGCCGTCACATGGACGTTGATGTCCGTGGGTTGTGCCAGCAGGCCGCGAAGCGCCACGGTGAGAGGGTCGCGCACGTCCAGGCCGACCGTGAAAAAGGCGTAGCCGCGCCCGCGCGCCGCGGCATAGGCGTGGAGCAGCAGCGCGCGAAGCACGTGCGGCTCGTCCGGAGCGACACACACATGTACGGCAGTGAGATGGCGCAGTGGCGCACCCACCGATGGAAGCGCTGCCGCGCCGATGAGTGGAGCTACGGTGTTGAATCCCACACGAAATGCGGCGAGCCGCGCCGAGTAGTCGATGACGCGAAGCTGCTTGAACTCCGTCTGGTCCCACATCCCGAGAAAGCCGGCCAGACGTCCGTCACGACGACGTGCGATCAGGTAGGCACCGAGGTCGAGCGCAGGTGCGGCTTGGACCCATGCCGCCAGCGAGTCCGCATCGTACAACGGCGCGAGCTGCCGGCGCGGTGCTACGCTCTTCCAGAGCGCTGCCATCTCTTCCAGATCGTGCTCCGTACCGCGGACTACCGTCACAGACGAATAGGGGATCGCGCGACGCCAGAGGAGGCTCACCGCGTGCGCGCGGATCGTCGCTACACGTCGCAGGACGGGCAACCCGCGCGGACCTTCGACGCGACGCTCCATCGCCCTGTTCCCCGCGAGGATCGTGAGCGAGATCGGCACGTCGTCGCCGCCGAGCTCGCGGCTCGCGCCGCTGGCATAGGCAGAAAGCGCGTCCGCGACCGCTCCGTTTCGGTGGGCCGGATGAACCTTCAAATCGCTGACGTAGGCGACCAGCGTTGGCGTGCCGCTCACGTAAGCGGTACGCGTGGCTACGGCGATGCACCCGACCAGGTCGCCGCCGCCCGTCACGGCAACGCCGACCCGCCAGCGATCTCCTTCCAGCCGATTGAGCGCAAAGGAATCGGGCGCCCTGTCCACGCACAGCGATATGGCCCCGCGCATCGGGCACGCCGCGGCGAGCGCCACGAGCGCCTCGTTGTCGCACGGTGTGGCCTCGCGAACGGCGAAGCCGCCTCGGGTGGACGTCGCGATCGTCATCGCTCCCCCTCACCAACCCGGCACACGACGAAGCGGTGCTGCACGAGACTCCGATCACGTGCGATCAGTCGCTCGCCGTACTCGGTGTCCTCCACTATCACGTCCCGCCACCGCGCCGGCACGGTGGTCCAGCCGACGAAGTTGCGGAAGCAGAGCCGGGCCCCTGGGCGCGCCACGCGCACGACCTCGGCGAAGAGCTCGTCGATCTCCTCGGGCGAGAGCCACTCGCAGATGTTCGAGAGGGCGAAGCCCGTGACGCTGCGGTCGGAACAGGAACGCAGGTACTCGGTGTACGTCCCATCCACTACCGATAGCGACGACACCCCCGTGGCCAGGGCGGCCGCTCCCCTCTCGCTCAGGTATGGCGGGACTCCGCCGGCGACCGCTGCCGGGTACCTGCCCGTCAGCATCTGGTGCAGGAAGTAGTTGTTCGCGACCGGAAGCTGCGTGAGTGCGTGCTCGGCGAGACGGAGGAAGTGCTCGGAAAAGCTGGAGCTGCGTGCATAACGTAATGAGGCCGGATCGTACACGCGGGCGAAGGACCGACGGGCGAGCAGGAGCCGGAAGAAGGCGCGCCAGCGCCAGCTATCCCACGCCCGGGCGTAGAAAACCCGCTGCTCCACCAGCGTCGTGCAGGCGAGAAGGCGATCGATGCGCGCGCGTGGATGGACGCACGCCTCCAGCACACGCACGAGCAGCCTGATGAAGCCCTCGGTGACGCCGGAGGCGATGACGCCCTCGCGCACGTCGTCGGGATGCGCGTCCCAGTACGCGCGCGCGGGCGGCGTGAGTGAGCTGCGCAGAACGGCGTACGACGACATCCGGAGCGCGCTGCTCTCGCTCGCGCCGCCCAGAAAGGCGACCGCGTCGCGCGGCGGCAGGAGCCTGACCGCAGCGACCTTCAGCTCGATGAGATGGTTCTGCGTGGCGTTGTTGTCCACGGCGATCACCCGCCCTCCTCCTGCCAGCAACGACAGCGCGGTACACCCACCCGACCCCACGACCACCGTGGTATCCGCCGCCGTCGGGCGAAGCGCTTCCATCTCCAGAAGCGGGTCCTCGCGCACCTGCGCGAAGTACAACCGGTCGTTGCGCCAACACGACATCGTGAGCCGCGCTACACTCGGTTCGTCGGCCAGGCGCGACGGCGCGGTGATCGCTCCCTGGGCGCTCACGCTGCCTCCCGCCACCTGAACTCGCGCGTGAGCTCCTCGTAGACTCTCTCATCCAGCTCGGCGTACCGGCGTAGCAGAGCAGCCACCTCGTCTCCGCGAGCATGCGACTGCCTGTCGAGCCACTCTCGCACCCACGAGAGATGCCCGCGCTCCTCCTCCAGCATCTGCCTGAGCGCGGCACGCACGAGCGGGTGCGTTCCCGGACGGCGAGCGTGCGCGACGAAGTGCCTGTAGACCCGGCGCTCGAATACCTGCGTGAGCGCCAGAATCTCGAGCGGTGATGTGGGCGTCCCGAGTGACGCCGCGTAGCGCGCCTGGTAGCTGTCCTTTTCCGGCAAGAGCTCCGCTCCTACCGCGACTATCGTCTCCGACCAGATCAGCGCATGCCCCACTTCCTCGGCGCTGTGGCGAGTCAGGTTGACTATCAACTGGCTATCGCGGACCCGCCGTGCGAGCTGGCCCAGAATGAGTCCGCCGTGGAGCTCCGAGACTCTGTAGAAGTTCAACAGAGCCGCCTCTCGCTGGGTTATCTGCATGATCCCGACTCCGGTGAGTGGACGCGTGGACGATGCGCGGTTAGCGATCGGGTCGATATACGCTGGTTGACGTATTCGTGCGCGGAGATGACGTATGCGCGTCGGCAACCGGCGCGGACACGACTCGCTCGTCAGCATCGAGGGTGGACTTGAGGTGATCGACCATCCGCGTTCCGCAGAGACGCGTTATGCGGCCAGCGAAGGTCCTGATGGCTGTCGAGTCCCCCGCCATCGCCACCGGCACGGAGCCTACCGCTTGCTCGCCGTAGTGGCGGAAGTGCACCGCGGCGTCGAGGACGCGCCGCGCATTCGAGGGGTCGGCCGCGATCCTCTTGGCGAGCAGGTCCGACGCGCCCTGCGCATGGCGCACCTCATCGGCGGCGATCATCCGGAGCAGCTTCGCGAGCACCGCCTCCTCGGCGTCGTCCCCAAGCCGGCGGAAGAAATACGCAGCCAGGTGCTCACTCAGCATGAATTCCACGAGCGGTCTTATCTCATCGTCCGGATCGAGATCGGTGCGCGCCGTGGCCCGGCGGCTCTCGCGCAGCTCGTCGTCCGTGATGGCCGGCTCGTAGCCCACCGCATCCAGGTACGTTCGCAGAGCGTGGAAGTGCTTGAACCCCTCGTACATCTCCAGCGAGAACACCACTCCGGCGTCCACGTCCTCCCAGGTCAGGCGGACGAGCCGCGCCAGATTCACCGGATGGTAGGACTCTATGATTGCCGCATCGCGGAGCTTCTCGAGGATATCGGGGCGCCCCAGCGCGAGCTCGCGATCGATCAGCTCCCACGCAACGTCGCGCTCCACCGACCACCTGCCGCGATCAGCCGCGGCTGCATGACGTGCATAGAGCCGCGTACCTCCTCGACTTCTGGATGTCGGCATTTCAGTACCCTCCGTTGGTGGGCACGACGCTGTTCATCGCCGGCCACCCCTCCGGCTCCGGCCCGTACGCCGCAAGCCAGGCGAGCACCCACCGCTCGATCCCGAAGGCGATGCAACCGGTCGAGATCGGTGCGCCGTCGGCGCCGCGGATGCCGAACGACTCGCCGAAGAAGGTCTGGTGGTCGTTGAACGAGGCGGCCGCGATTCCGCGCTCCGAGTCGAGCGGCAGGAGCAGCTCGCGCTTGAGACGTTTCATGCGCTGGAGGAGCGCCTTCCCTCGCCCCGTGGGCGCGAAGAACGGATCGCTCGCGTCGGCGATCGTCGCCCGCAGTCCGAGCGATCGAGCGAACTCGGTGGCGCATCGCACTCCGCACGCGAGAAACTCTTCCACGTCGGACGGCGACCCCAGACACACGACTTCCAGCATGGTGAACGCCCAACCGCGCTCCAGCGGAGCGAGCCGCTCTCCCTCGTGTCGCCAGCAACTCCCCCGCACCGCGACTCTACGCGCGGTGGGAAGCACGCGATCGGCCAGCGCCGAGTAGACGTGGTAGCAGACGGCCGGCATGAGCGCCACCTCGGCCGGCGCCAGCGCGCTCCTGCAAGCCAGCGCCGGAGATGCATCCGTGGCCACCCGCTGCATGACCTCCGGGTCGGCATCGAGGTGTGCCGCCACCGTGAGCCATTGGGGGAAGGATGTGAAGTAATCGGCCCGCTCCAGCGCCTCGAGATGGATGGCCGGAGGTACACGCCACTCCTCGACTCCCTCACCCGATACGAGCGCGCTGATCGCCCGCTCGATCTCCGCACAGAGCGAGCGTGTACTGCCGCGCAGTCCTGTCATGCCTGGAGCGCTCTGCCAGAGATCGCCGCGCTCGGTCAGAACGCGGATGATTTCGTCAGTCGGCCACATCCCCGGCCTCCCCGAGAAAGACGTCCGCGATGCGCTCGGGCGTGCGGAAGTTGTTCATCACGATCTGTGCGTGGGGTATCTGGCGCCCGGTGGCGCGCTCGATCCAGGCGATGAGCTCGAGGATGCGTATCGAATCGATCAGGCGATCCTCGAACAGAACCGTCTCGGCCGTGATCGGCACCCCGGACGGCGCCAGTCGCCGCTCGAGCCAGGCCACCAGCTCCGCGATGAACGACTCGCGATCGACGCTGGTCCTCATGCCGCCGCCCTCTCCGGTCGCGAGCCCCAGTCGGTGGCGACCAGGTACTCCACCATCCCGCGCCAGTAGTCGCGCACCATCGGAGCTGGATGCCCGAGCAGCGCATCCGCGGTGCTGGTCTCGAATCGCTTCTCGAGCGCGAGGTGCGGCACGAAGTGCGATAGCGAGTGGATGACCCGCCGAAGCATCGGGTCGCCGGTTTCCTCGACGGTTCCCTCGAAGAGACGGTAGGTCTCGGCATCCGCCAGCGCTGGGCGTTCGATCGAACGGCGCCTCCAACCCGGCGCTGCGGCCCACACGTCGTAGGTGATGTCCAGGAGCTCGCCGAGCGGAAGCGCGCCGGTCCCGGCACACAGATGCACTGTACTACCCGCGACGTCGCGGTCGCGCGCCAGCCGCGCGATGGCATCGCTCACGTAGTCCGTCGTTACCACGTCCACCGGAGATTCCTGGCTGCCGGGCATCATCGCGGCCAGCCCGTGGTGATACAGACGGAGGGCGCGATGCACCACGTTGAACTGCCCCACGCTTCCATCCAGCCTGTCGCACACCACCGTGCTCGGGCGAAGTATCAGCCAGGGGAGACCGCTCGCTCGTACGAGCGCTTCCGCCTCGTACTTCGATTGTTCGTATGCGTTGACCCACCCAGCTCCACTTCCGTTGTCGCGCTCCGGCACGCTCCCGGTCATGCGGCCGGCCACGAACGCCGTGCTCACGTAGACGAATCGCTCGATCGCATCACAGCCGCTCGCCAACTCGAGAGCGTGGCGGGTGCCATTCGTGTTGATGGCGCGCGCTTCCGGGAGCGGACGCGAGAAGGTCGTGTCGGCGCCGAGGTGGATGACAGTGGTTGCCGCGCGCATCACGAGCGCGCGCGCCTCGGCCGACAGTCCCAGTCCCGGAGAACGAAGCTCTCCAAGCACCGGCGTGACACGAGCGGAACGCTCATGCCCGAGACGAGCCGCGATGGCCGGCCAGCGCACGGGATCACGAACCAGGACGAGGGCCTCGAGCGAGGAGTCGTGCTCGAGCAGCCTGTCGAGCGTGTGGCACCCGAGATGCCCGGTGGCCCCGGTGATGAGGACAGTGCGGCCTTTGCGAGTCATCACGCCTCCAGCGCGAGCGCGGTCCAGTGCGCCCCGTAACCGTACGAGAAGAGGATGAGCCGGTCGCCCGGGCGCAGCGCGCCGCTATCGAGCGCGTCGCGCAGGTTGATGAAATTGTCTCCAGCGAGGGTGTGCCCATCGCGGGCGATGTTGCAGCTCCAGAGACGTGCTCTCGAAAATCCGAGGAGCCCCCAGAGTATCTGCCAGCTTCGCGCGCTGACGTTGTGTGGGATCACCCAATCCACGTCGCTGGTGTCCCACCCTGCCTGTCGCACGCTTTCCGTTATCACGTGTCGCGCGGTGGGGAAGTACGACGCGACTATCTCGTCACGGCGCTCGTCGCACTCCCAGTAGTAGCCCTTCGTGAGCTGTACCGACCCGACGATGTGGTTGCGCGCGCCCTCGCGATCGACGAGAACAGCACACGCCGCATCGGAGGTGCAGTTGTAGATCGCTTCGCGGCCGCAACCCGATGGGACGAACTCCGCCGACACGCAGAGGACGCGGTCGAGCCCTTCGCTCATGCAGAGAGCTCGCGCCACCCGCACCGCGCTGAAGAGCGTGGTGCAGGCGAGCTGGTCGAGCGCCATGACACTCGCCCGAGTCAGACCGAGGTCATACTGCAATCGTGTCGCGGGATATCTGAATCGATCCATGGTGGAGAGAGCGGCCGCGGCATCGTCGGGCGCGCCGCGCGCTGCAAACGCCAGCGCGGGAGTGCCGCAATACAGGAGCAGGTCGACGCTCTCGGGTGCGGCGTCATGATCAGCCAGCAC
Organism: Gemmatimonadaceae bacterium; assembly: GCA_035688075.1. Taxonomy (GTDB): domain Bacteria; phylum Gemmatimonadota; class Gemmatimonadetes; order Gemmatimonadales; family Gemmatimonadaceae; genus JADGGM01. Next base: position 11,872 of record DASSNL010000278.1, on the reverse strand, counting down.
CGCCGAAGCGGCGCGCAACGCCAGGTCGTAAGGACTCTCCGACGTCGCCACGTGCACCTGCGCAAAACCGAAGTGCTCGAGCGTGGCGGCATCGCTCTGCAGCAACCCGGCCGCCTCGAGCTCGCGTACCGAGCGCGATTCGGCAGGGAAAGCGTATGCCGCTCCCGCAATGCAAGGTCCTCGCGCTCTCATCTCGCCCCTCCACGAGCATGACGGCGTCGATGAGCCGGTTCCAACGATGCCCGCATGTCACCCGTCCGTCGTTGTGTGAGGCGCAATGTGCGCTCGTCGAACGGGCGGCTCGATCCGTCACGTTACGTATTCGGAGGTCCGAAATGACGTATGCACCATGGCGCCGGTGCCCAAGCGCTGGATCGTCTCGAACCAGGTCGCGCGATACGTAATAATTCCTTGCCTTCTACGTCATCACGCGTATCTCGCGCGCGTCGGTCCGTCGCTAGTCTGGGCCTCGTCCCTAACCGGAAGGCACCTATGTACAGATCGATCGCAGTTGCGGCGGCGGCCATCGCCACTCTGGCATGCGTCGCCGGCAGGAGCGCGGCCCAGAGCATTAACGCGGCAGCCGGCTACGTCGCGCTCACCCTCACCCCCACCGGCGGTCTCACGCCGGTCGTCCGGCCATGGATGGCGGGCATCCCTCAGAGCGAGATCGGCATCGACGCTCGCTGGGGGAGCGTGAAGGCCGGAGACACGCAGATGAACACCATCGTCGCGGGTGTATCGATCCCGGCATCGGGCGGCCGGGGCGATGTCACCTTCTCCGGCGGATACCTCACAGCGGATTGCGAGGATTGCAAGGGAAATTTCGTGGCCAGTCTCGCGGCCGAGCGTGGCCTGTTCCGGCGGGTGCTCGACGAACGCGGCACGCAGCTCGGCCTCGGCATCAACACGTCGCTTGGCTTCGCCAAGCCCGAGGGCGGATCACTCTGGTCGGCCACGCTGGGGACACCCATCTACGTGGGGTTCAGGAGGCCGGGGGAGACGCAGATCGTCCCGTTCGTGATCCCATCGCTCGGGTGGGGACTCGTATTGCCAGACGAGGGCGATTCCGAATCGGGCGTGCGATTCACGGCCGGCGGCGGAGTCGGAATCGTGAACGTAGCGCCCGGATTGAACCTACATCTCGGAGTTCAGAAGACGTTCATCCGGGGAGGGAAGACAGTGTTCGGTGCCGGGCTGACGTACATGATTCCGCGGTAGCCGAGGTCGCTGGGCTGGCGAGAGCGTGTGGAGCGGTTCGTCGCTCCCCACGCTCCCGATATTCGCGGCGTGACATCCGGCCCTCCGACACGCATATTGGCTCCCTCCTGTTCCCACACGGGACGGACCGGAATGGCGTACCCCGATCCCAGGGCCAGCGACGCGGTTGGTTCCATATCCCCTCTCGCCGCAGCAGTGGCCGAGCGCTACCGCGTCGAGCGCAAGCTCGGTGCGGGCGGTATGGCCACGGTCTACCTCGCCGAGGATCTCAAACATCATCGCAGGGTGGCCATCAAGGTCCTGCGGCCCGCGCTCGCCGCCGTGATCGGCGTGGAGCGATTTCTCCGAGAGATCGAGACCATAGCCGCTCTGCAGCATCCGCACATCCTCGGCCTCATAGACTCGGGCGAAGCCAGCGGCTCGGCGTACTTCGTGATGCCCTATGTGGAGGGCGAGTCGCTCCGCGACCGACTGGCTCGCGAGAAGCAGCTTCCCATTCCCGATGCGCTCCGCATCGCGAGCGAAGTGGCGAGCGCGCTCGACTACGCGCACCGCCACGGCGTGATCCACCGGGACATCAAACCCGAGAACATCCTCCTGCACGACGGCTCGGCGCTGGTTGCGGACTTCGGCATCGCGCTCGCCGTGAGCAACACCGCCGGCAACCGGATGACCGAGACAGGGATGTCGCTGGGCACGCCGCACTACATGAGTCCCGAGCAGGCGATGGGAGAGCGGAATCTCGACTCCCGGACCGATGTCTACGCGCTGGGCTGTGTGCTCTACGAGATGCTGGCCGGCGAGCCCCCGTTCACCGGTCCCACCGCCCAGGCGATCGTGGCCAAGGTAGTGACGGCGACGCCGGAACCGCTGACGACGTACCGCAAGACTGTGCCGCCGGCGATCGAGGATGCGGTGCTCACCGCGCTCGAGAAGCTCCCAGCCGATCGCTTCTCCTCCGCGCGGGAATTCGCCGAGGCGTTGGAGGGGAAGGCGATTGCCATCCCGGTTTCGGCCCGCACGACGAGACGCGCCGCGCCGCATCCCGGATGGAAGGCGACGCTCCGGAATCCGATCGTGTGGGGGCTGGGCCTGGTCACTCTCGCTTCGCTGGCATTCGCCTTCCACGAGCGGACGTCCCCCCGGCTCGCACGCTCGGAGAGCGTGGTTCGCTTCGCTGTGGACCTTCCCGAGGATCATCAGCCCGCCCTGTGGGACACCCAGGGGCCTCACCTCGCCATCTCTCCGGATGGCACCACGCTGGCGTTCTCCGTGACCGACCCCCGGGGCGCCCGGCGGCTCTTCATACGACGGATGGACGAGGCGGCAGGACGCATCATTCCGGGTACGGAGAACGCCTTCCTGCCGGTCTTCTCGGCGGATGGTACCTCGCTGCTATTCTGGACTGCCAACCGGTTTCAGAAGGTCGCGCTCAACGGAGGTGCGCCACAGGTCGTTGGCGAGCCCGGTCCGATCCAGGCCGAAAGCTGGTTGCCTGGCGGCGAGATCGTCTACGCCGCACTCTCGCAGCCGCAGCTCATGCGCATGCCGGCGACGGGCGGCCAGGGACGCCCCGCAGCACCATTGGACAGCGCCCGCGGAGAGGTGGCGCAGTACTTCCCGCATGCGCTCCCAGATGGTAGGCACGTGCTCTACACGAGCCGGGGACGTGGGTCGACCGAAGATGCCCGCATCGGGCTGCTCGACCTCTCTACCGGTCGTGCCCGGCGGCTGGATGTCCCTGGCATCTACGCGCTCGGGATGCTGGACAGGCAGCTGATCTTCACGGACCAGGCCGGAACGATCATGGCTGTACCGCTCGACCTGGAATCCGGAGAGACGCGCGGACAACCCGTCCCACTGGGGGACGGCGTGGCCACATCCGCCTTCGGCTCGGCGGTGGCGACGCTTTCAGCGACCGGTACTCTGGCATACCTGGGTGGAGACCAGACCTCGAAGCTCGTCCTGGCGAACGCGTCCGGCGAGACACCCTTGCTTGCCGAGGCGCGGATGTACTCACAACCTCGATATTCCCCGGACGGCGAGCGGGTGGCGCTCTCCATCGCCTCCGGCACGGCGTCGGACATCTGGATCGACCAGGTGGCATCGGGCAATCTCACCCGTCTCACCACCGGCGGCAGCGTCAACGAGCGTCCGGAGTGGTCCAGCGATGGGAGCCGCGTACTCTTCCGTACCGATCGCGGGGCTCGTTCAGCGCTTTGGTGGCAGCCGTCCGACGGAAGCGGCCCCGCGTCGCCACTCCTCGCTGACGACAGCACGTCCTACTTCGAAGGGGTCATGTCCCCGGATGGCCGCACGCTGGTGTATCAGGTGGACATCTCCGGGGCCAACGTGATGATGCGGGGCGTTGATGGTGATAGCGTGTCGCAGCCCATCGCCAACGCACCGGTCGACGAAGAGCAGCCTCGTGTCTCGCCCGACGGGAAGTGGGTGGCGTACGTCACTTACGAGAGCGAGGGACCGCAGGTCGTCGTGCAGCCGCTCCCCGGCCCCGGCGCGAAGGTGCAGATCTCGATTCGTGGAGGGAGCGAACCTGTCTGGTCACGCGATGGCCGCCAGATCTACTACCGCAGCGAGGGGAAGTTCAAGGTCGCCGAAGTCTCCGCGACGCCGACCTTCCACGTCACCTCGCGCGCCGACTTCATGGACGACAAATATCTCCCGTCCGTGGTTCCCCACGCCAATTACGATGTCTCGCCGGACGGCACCCGGCTTCTCGTGCTGAAGGGGGAGCGCCAGCGCCTGCTTGTAGTGCACAACTGGGGAGCGGAAGCGAGAGCGAAGCTGCGCGGCACCTCGCCGCCGTGATGAACGCTCGACGCCATCGTCACTGCGCTGATCAGGATGACGAAGTCCTTAACCACACGGAGTAGCTACATGCACGAGCGCGAGCAGGATACGAGAGCGGCGCTGACCACCTTCCTGGTTCTCACCTTCGCGCTGAGCGCCATCTTCTGGTGGCTGATCATCGACGCGGGCAGCCTCGGCGCGCACGGCGGCCTGTACGTGCTCGCGCTCATGTGGTGTCCGGGAGCGAGCGCGCTCATCACGCGGTTCGTCTTCCAGCACAATCTTCGCGGCGAGGGGTGGAGGCTCGGTGCGCCGCGCTGGGCGGCGCTCGCGTATCTGCTCCCGGTTGCCTATGCGACGGTGGCGTACGGCGCGGTCTGGCTCCTCGGACTCGGCGGAGTCGATCTCGCCCGCTTCAAGACGGGGGCCGTCACCTTCGTGGTACTCGGCAGCATCCAGAGCCTGCTCTCCGCCACCGGCGAGGAGCTCGGCTGGCGCGGTTTCCTCGTGCCGACGCTCGCGAAGCGCATGTCGTTCGGGCGGCTGGCGGTGCTGAGCGGCGCAATCTGGGCGGTGTGGCATTTCCCGCTCATCATCTTCGCGGATTACAACTCGGGTACGGCCACCTGGTACTCCCTTCTCTGCTTCGCAGTGATGGTCATCGCGCTCGCCGTGGTGCTCGCGTGGCTCCGGCTCCGCTCGGGGAGCGTGTGGCCCACGGCTCTTCTACACGCCTCGCACAACCTCTACGTGCAGGGTTTCTTCGACCGCGTCACGGTAGACACCGGACCCACGCCGTGGCTCACCAGCGAGTTCGGCGTGGCGCTGGCGATCACGATCGGCATCACGGCGTGGCTCTTCTGGCGCTCGCGCGGCGAGCTGACATCGACCGAAGCCCAACTCGCTGGTGGTGCCTCCTCTATGAGGGCGCGGCCGGCAACCGGAAGCGCGTGACCGTAGCTGTGACGAGGCACGCGACCGGCGATGCCTCGTCGCAAGCGGCTATCGACTCTGCAGTCGCTGCGCCAGCCGCAGCGCCGTTTCCAGTGCTTCACCTGCACTGACGGCGACGTCCGGCTTCACTCCCACACCTTCCCAGTTCGTCTTGGTGATCGGATTGATCGCGCGGCCGGTGGGGACGAAGACCCCCAGTCCGTGGGGGAGCGGTACCAACTCGCCCGGGTTCGCGCCTCCTCCGGTGGTTTCCCCGACGATCGTCGCCCGCTTACGCGTCTGCAGATCGTATGCGAACTCCTCGGCGCCAGAAAAGGTGCGATCGCTGGTGAGTACGTAGACCGGCTTGTCGCGACCGAACTTCCGCCCGGGTACCCTCGGGTCCGTGTAGAAGTCGTCGGTGCGGTCGGCGGGTCGGTAGTAGAGCGAGTTGAGGAGCACTGGATCATCGCCGAAGAGGTAGCTGCATACGAGTGCGACCGTGAACGGCGAGCCGCCCCCGTTCGAGCGTACGTCGATGATCAGCGCATTCGCATCGGCCGCGGCGCTCATGACCTCGCGCGTCTCGTCGCGCACGACTTCGGGCGGGAAGGCGAAGCTCGCTATCTCGATGTAGGCGACGCCACCGTCGAGCCGTTCCGTGCGGCCGTACATCCCGGTCCGTGCGGGCCGGGGCCGGCTCTCGCTGGAATCGGAAGAGGCGCGGCCTCCCTCACCCGGTGGAGCACCCCGTCTGCGCGGTTCCCCCACTCGCACGCGCAGATGCTTGTCGTGGCTCACCGCCCGTAGCCGCGTGGTGAGCGAACGCGCGAAGGAAGCCGCGTCGGCGGCGTCGGCGAATTCTTTCTGCGCAGCGCGCGAATGGAGCTCGGTGATCATCCGCTCGGCGACGTCGGGGAAGACGTACATCCGCTTCAGGAGTGTCGCGATGCTGTCCACAACCTCCCCGCGTCGTGCGGCGTCGAGTGCGAGTGCCGGCTCGGCTTCGGAGCCGGGCGGGCGCTGTTGTGCGGTGGCGCCGGGAGCGACCGAGATGGTGAGCAGGAGAAGGAGCGGAAGTGCGTGGTGGGTCATTCGAAGTCCTCGGAGCGACGGCAGGAAATAGGGCGGACGAGGGTAGCCGATGCGGGCACCCCCTTTCCCTATGATGTTCGAGCGGCACGCAGGGTTGCCGGAGTGCGCGGATTCGTCGAAGATCCCCCGGGCGCACGAGGAGAGCTCCGGTCCACATGGCAGCCGCCCGCACGACCCTCCCGCCACCCCTCAACGCTCGCGCCCCCTCGTGCGATAATGTCGTGGACGCGAGGACCGCGGCCAGAAAGACCCCCGCTCGATCGCCCGCCACGACGGCGACCCGCACCCGGCCCTCGTTCGCCAGGGACCATGCATTCACCGTCAACAAGAGTGGAGGATCAGCAATGCACGCACGAGCGTCGATCGCAGCGATCGCGGCTTCACTTCTCGTCGCCGCTCCCATGGCCGCGCAGCGGCCCGGGGCACCCGGAGGGCGCGGTCAGGAGAACGAAGGTACGAAGAAGGACACCACCGGCGTTCCCGCCGTCGAGAAGGTCTCGACCACCAAGCACACCATCACCATCAACGGCAAGCCGGTCGCGTACACGGCGAACGCGGGCACCATGGTGCTCCGCGATGAGGATGGGAAGCCGAAGGCGACCGTGTTCTACATCTCCTACACGAAGGACGGCGAAGAGGCCGCGAAGCGCCCCGTCACCTTCTTTTTCAACGGCGGCCCGGGCTCGGCGTCCATCTGGCTCGACATGGGGATCATGAGCCCGAAGCACCCCGAGATGGGGCCGAACGGGACGCAGCCGGCGCCGCCGTACAACCTCGTCGACAACCCGAACACGCCCCTCGACGTCACCGACCTCGTTCAGATCGACGCGATGATGACCGGCTACTCGCGGCCCGGTAAGGGTGTGAAAGCCACCGAGTACACCGGCGCCGTGAACGACATCAAGATGTTCGGGGAGTTCATCCGCGACTACCTCGACAAGTACGACCGCTGGGCGTCGCCCAAGTATCTCTTCGGGGAGAGCTACGGCACCTTCCGCTCGGCGGGCCTCGCCTCTGAGCTGCAGGAGGACGAAGGGATCGAGCTGAACGGAATCATGCTCCTCGGTACTGTGCTCGACTGGCAGTACATCGCTCCGTCGCCCATCAACGACATCGCCTACTCGACATTCCTCCCCACGTACACGGCAACCGCGTGGTACCACAAAAGGCTTCCGGCCGAGTTGCAGAGCAAGTCGCTCGAGCAGGTGGTGCAGCAGTCGCGCGACTACGCGTTCGGCGATTACATGGTGGAGCTCGGGAAGGGGAACGAGCTCCCCGACGCGGAGCGCAAGGCGGTCGCGCAGAAGCTCGCGCAGCTCACTGGCGTGTCGGAGCAGTTCATCCTCAACACCAATCTGCGAATCGATCCCGGCCACTACCGCACCGAGCTGCTGCGCGACCAGCGCAAGACCGTGGGTCGGTATGACAGTCGGATGACCGGGATCAACGGAAACGCGGCGAACCAGCGGGAGGACTACGATCCGTCTGACGTCGCTCCTTCTGGCGCGTTCATGTCGGCGTTCATGCGCTACCTGCACAACGACCTGAAGTACGAGAGCAACCTGCAGTACTACATGGGCGGTCACACCGGCCGCTGGGACTACACCGGCGCCGGATTCGGCTTCCCCAACGAGGTAGATGCGCTGCGCGAGGCGATGGCCAAGGACCCCTACCTGCACGTCATGGTGGGAGCGGGCTACTACGACATGGCCACTCCCTTCGCGAACGCCGAGTACACCTTCAGGCACCTCGGCTTCGATCAGACGTATCGCGACCGCGTGGAGTTCAAGTACTACGAGAGCGGTCACATGGCGTATCTCAACCAGGCATCGGCGAAGCAGCTCAAGGCCGACATCGCCGCGTTCATCGGCGCCACGAAGGAGCACGTGCAGCCTGTTACGAACTGACGGGATCGGGTCGTTACTTCGATACCGGCTCGCGTACGTCGAAACGGCGCACGCGGAGAGCGCGGAGGTGAACGGCGAGAGGACGCGGAGAACGGCCTGCGGCTGCGCCTACCGCGATGCCCTTCGGAAATCCAGATGAGAGATGGCTCAATGTGAACATGGGGAACTGCTCCCCCGCCTCTGGCTCTGCCCGCTCGGGCAGGACTCGAGGTGCGGGAGCAGTTCCCCTAAAGCTCATCCGACTCTCACTCGGAGTGACTCACGAACGGCGAGCTGAGGCCTGAGCGTAGAGAAGTTCTCCACGTCCTCTCGCCGTTCACCCCCGCGCTCTCCGCGTGCGCAGTTTCCATGGTTGCGCCACGCATCCCTACGCGCGCGCGGTGACGGATGACGGCGGCGGCGAGTCCGAGATTCACCGGCAGCGCGAAGGCGATGATCTCCCAGTTCACCTGGCTCGCGCCGGGGAGAAGCTTGAGCGCGACGCCGGCGAGCGAGGAGACTGCGACGAACATCGCGAGACGCTCGGCGATCCGGTGCGGCTTTCGCGGGCGCCACGCTACGCGCCGGAGCGTGAACGCGAGGAAGAGCGCAACCGGCGAGAGCTGCAGCAGGTTCTCGTTGTGGTACGTGGCCCAGTGATCGGTGAGCCCCCAGAGCGCGGCGAGCACCAGCCCGCCGAGTCCAGCGAAGAGTGCCCACGCACCGCCGAGCACGAGGAAGCCCGTGCGGGCAGGCGCCGACGTCTCGAAGGACCTGCTCATCGCGTAGAGTGATCCGCCCACGATCAGCCCCGCGAGGAGGAACCACGGCCACCAGGCGGGTGGCTTGGCGGGTGGCGGCGTCGCGGTGGATGTGTAGAGCGTGCGCTCCGACTTCACGAGCGGATGCGACTTGCCGTCGGGGCCCGTCACGGTGACGTCGCGCAGATAGCGGTGCAGTGCCATCGGGAGGAACATCTCCTCGTAGCGCGAGATCGGCTTGTCAGTGGGTCGGGCAAGGCCGAGCTCGATCCCGATGTAGACGGGGAGACTGCTCTCGGTGAGCCGCCGGGTCTCCGAGCGGAAGCTGGTTCCCGCCGGGATCTCTTCCGTCTGCTCCCTGATGGCGCCGCCGATGACGCGATCCACCACGTCGCGCACTCGTGTGGAGCAGTTGTCGCGGAAGTAGTCGTAATGATAGAACTTGTTCTCGGGAAGCGCGTTCCACTCCAGGAAGCGCTTGATCTCCAGCCGCTGCGCCGGCTCGATGTCCAGCTCCTGCGCCCAGACAGTACGGTTGCTCTGGAAGTAGAAGGGGAGCTCCAGGCGCACCTGGCCACTCTGCATCCAGTAGCGCATGTCCCCTTTCATGAAGCGCGGCCAGAAGTCCGCTGCGCCGAAGTCGAACATTCCGTAGTTGTACCACACCGCCCGCCCCGTGCGGGTGTCCTCCAGCATGATCGCGTTGTGCCCGAAGCGCTCCCACACCTGGGCACCCGGCCCGATGGTGATCACCGAGATACGGAGGTTGGAGCCCGGCTCCTGGGCACGGAGTGCAGCAGTGGCCGTCGCGAGAGATGCGATTCCCAGGAGTAGCGCGAGGAGCCCGGCGGGCCAGAAACGGCGCACCGGAAAGCGGGTCTGCCCAGCGATGCTACGCCGCAGTGGAACCATGGCGCTGGTAAGCAGTGTTGGTAGCAGCAAACAAGATCTCGAAATAGAGGTCGATCGTATTCTACTTGGCCGCACATGGCGGGGTCAGGTCTTGCATCGTGCACGACTGACCCCGTCCATCGCCTCGAAGAGCCAGGAGCCGTAGCCGATGCCCTTTCATCTCCCCGATGCCATCGCCGTCCTCGAACGCACTCCCGCCACGTTCCACTCGTTGCTGGCGGGACTCCCCGATGTCTGGACGCTGTCCAACGAAGGCCCGGACACCTTCACTCCCTTCGACAATCTCGCACACCTGATTCACGGCGAGCGCACCGACTGGATCCCCCGCGCCCGGATCATCCTCGAGCAGGGAGCCGACCGGCGCTTCGTCCCCTTCGATCGCTTCGCGCACGTCCACGAAAGCAAAGGGAAGAGCCTCGCCGAGCTGCTCGACGAGTTCGCACGGCTGCGTGCTGTCAATCTCGACACCCTGCGCGGCTGGGAGCTCAGCGACGAGGAGCTCGCGCTCGAAGGGGAGCACCCGGAGCTGGGCGCCGTGACGCTGCGGCAGCTGCTCTCCGCCTGGGTGGCGCACGACCTGGGCCACGTGGCGCAGACTTCACGCGTCATGGCAAAGCAGTATCGCGAGGATGTGGGTCCGTGGCGGGCGTACCTACCGGTGCTCGACCGCGGACCGCGCTGACGTAGACCGCACCGACAGGAACGAGTCGCCGGGAGCTGCGATGCGGACAGTGAGTACGATCCACCCGACCGGCCGGGCCGGATCGCGAACGAGTACGAGATCATGATCGAGACATCGCGTCTTCACCACGACATCATCGAGCACTTCATCGAGCACGGGTACGCGCCATCGATCGCGACGCTCTCCGCTCTGCTCGACCAGCCGCGGCAGTCGGTGACGACCGCGCTCCACGCTCTGCAGGCCGAGCACGGCGTGGTTCTCCACCCCGATAGCTCGGAGATCTGGGTGGCCCATCCATTCTCATCTGCACCCACCAACTTCTGGGTACGCAACGCGCGGCGAGGGTGGTGGGGCAACTGCGCATGGTGCTCGATGGGAATCGTCGCGCTGCTCGGCACCGATGCCAGCGTCGCGACGACTCTCGGCGGCGAAGCTACGCACGTCACCGTGGATGTCGTGGACGGGGTCGTCTCGCCCGCGGACCTTCTCGTTCACTTCCCCATCCCGATGCAGCATGCGTGGGACAACGTCGTCTACACGTGCAGCAACATGCTCCTCTTCGATTCAGAAGCACACATCGGGAGCTGGAGTGCGCGTCATGGGATGCCGCGCGGTGACGTGCAGCCGCTCGAGAAGATCTGGCAGTTCGCGAGAGTGTGGTATGGACGACACCGCGATCCTGAATGGAAAAAGTGGTCGGCCAGCGAGGCGCGGGAGATCTTCGCGACCTTTGGCCTGAGTGGACCCACGTGGGAGATTCCTGAGAGCAGCGATCGTTTCTAGATACCCGAGCCGCGAACCTCGACCTTTGTCCCTTGGAACGGTACTGACACCATGCCCGTGCGCTTTTTCCCGATACTCCTGGCGTTGACGGTCGCCGCGTGCGGCCGCGGGGAACGGCCGGCAGCAGACTCCATCGCCCGGAGAACGGATGCGCGCACGGCGCCGCCGTTCGAGGCGGAACTCTGGCCGGGCGAGGGGATCCCCGTGATCACAGTCGTGCGGGACGAGCTGCCACTTCTGCGATCGCCGTCGCCCGATGCTGCCAGAGCGGGAACGCTGAGCGTAGCGGCCGGATCTCGCCTCACCTACGACAGCACACGCCTGCAGACCATTGAGCCAGCCACGATACGTGTGGCCGATAGCGCCGTGGTTCACGGTCGCCTCCTGGGCGCGGTGCACTTCCTCTCGCGCGAGCGCTACTACTCTGATGCGTTTCGCGACACGGCCATCGAAGTTGCACCGTCCAAGCGGCTCGAGTACCTCCAGCCGCGCGCCGAAGGGAGTTGTTTCGTGCGCATCGACAGCTCGGTGGTCGAGGCGAACCCCTGCCCCACGCACGATTCCGCGAGTTTCGCGCTCTCTCGTGAACCGGAGCTGCGCTGGTGGGTCTTCGTCATCGGAGACTCGGCAAGCGGCTGGCTGCTCGTTTCCGACAGCACGGCCGAGGTGGTCCGGCGCGAGTTCTGAGCAGCGAGAGAGCGGGGTCAGCTCCTGCCTCGTGCATGGGTCTCCGATCGGAGACCCATGCACGAGGCAGGAGCTGACCCCGCTCTCTCGCTGCTCAGAAC
>DASSNL010000269.1:0-15127 GCA_035688075.1 Gemmatimonadaceae bacterium | reverse complement strand
TGTAGTTACTTGTACCGCGGGGGCTGGCTCGCTAGCTTTGCATGTCGAGCGGCGAAGCCGCTCTCCGCGGGCGTAATTCAGTTGGTAGAATGCCAGCTTCCCAAGCTGGACGTCGCCGGTTCGAGTCCGGTCGCCCGCTCTAGGTAATTGATCGAGAGAGGTGAAAATGCGAAGGCCGATCCCTGAGAAGGGGTCGGCCTTTGTCTCATCTACGGCATAGAAAACGTGCCCAAATGATTGGAGTATCGTGTGCCGTAGGCAGCACATCTCCGGCTCTCGCGTGGGCAGGTGTGGCCCGATGGTTTCGATGACTGCTTAGTGACGTCCCATTTCTCGTCGTCAGAGCTGACAGCAGCCTGGGGAGTACCTGTCCGAGGCACCACGGACATTGTACGGAGTGACTTTTCGCCGCGTTGTGCGGTTATTCGGGTTGATCGTCCTTCGTTGAGCTCTCTCATAACGGCCAGCACTTGGTGACTGCAGCGCTCGGGGGCCAACGCACGCTTACACTGCGATCGGATGGATATCCTGCCCGCTGAACTTCACGGCGTAACGCGCTTCTTACGCCACGAACTGCGCTTCGCCGCGCTGGTGGTATTCACGCTCGCCTTGGGCATCGGTAGCACAGCGGCTGTCTTTGGGATGGCGGACCAGCTCCTCCTGCGACCGCTCCCCGGCGTGCGCGACGGCGGACGTGTCGCCTACCTGCGACTGAACACTCCTGCCGGGGCGGGGAAGGCGCTCACCACGCCGGAATTCGACGAACTTGGTCAGGCAGCGACGCTACTCGGGGCGCTCGCCTCGCACAACTTCCCGACGTTCGACGTCTCGGTCGGCGACGTGCATGGGGTCCGCGTAGACGCCGAATCGATCTACGGCGACTACTTCGAGATCCTTGGCGTGCGGCCGGCAGCCGGTCGTCTGCTGCTAGCCGCGGAAACCCGGTCTGGCAGCGACCCGACGCGCGTCGTAATCAGCGAGCGGCTGGCCGCCTCGCTCTACGGGTCGGCTGCTGGCGCCGTGGGCAAGCGTATCTACCTGAACAACCATCCTATGACCGTGCTGGGGGTTGCGGGAGACGGATTCCGCGGCTCCCGGCGCGATGTGCAGGCCGACGTGTGGCTCCCGATGGGCGCCAGCGCGTCAATCAGTGGCGATTCGGTAGACAAGATCTTCGGCAGGAGCGGCGCGCCGCATGAGTTCCTCCTCGCCCGCATGCGCGCGGACGTAGATCAGAAGGCAGCGACCGATCAGCTACGCGACATCCTCCGCCGCCTCGCCCGCGACGAACCGGCGTACGACAGCGATGCTCGCCTGGTGGAGGTCGAGCCTACGCTCACTCTTGGCCTCGGGATGCCGCCCGAGATTCGGCCGAGGATCGAGAGCCTTCTCCAACTACTCGCGGGTGTCGCGGCCCTGGTTCTGTTCGTCGCGTGCGCCAACGTCACGAACCTTCTTCTATTCCGGAATGTCGGCCGGCGCCGCGCGGTGGTGACGCGAATGGCGCTAGGCGCATCGCCAGGGCGTATCGCGCGGGAGCTCCTCGTCCAGAGCCTGCTCCTCGGGATACTTGGCGCAGTGGCGGGCCTTGGCATCGGATGGTTCGTGTCCTTCCTGTTCCGCGGGCAGAGCTTGGGAAGCGTGGCTGCCTTCCACGGATTTCCGCTCGACCATCGGATTGCTCTTTTTGCGGTGCTGGCTTCGATGGTCACGACGCTGCTCTTCGGTACCATGCCCGCAGTGCTGGCAGGACGCGTTGACCTCGGGTTGGCGATGCGGCAGGCCGATGTCAGGCACGGTGGACGACTGGCGACCTTCCGCTCTGCGCTGTCCGCCGGACAGTTCGCCATCACGTTGACCTTGGGGGTGGGCGCGTTACTTCTGGTCCGTACGATGCACAACCTCACCACGGCTGACACGGGTCTCGACTTCCACGGCGTTGTGTCTCTGTGGCAGTCGCACCGCGTGGACATGAGCAGGGCCGAGAGCAGCGTGCTGGCTCGGCGCCTGCTCGCGGCCGTCGAGGCCGTGCCAGGTGTAGGCGCCGCGGCCATGGGTCCGCCCGACCTCGACACCCACTACGGTGGGCGAGCGCAGATAGGGCTGCCAGGTGCGTCGCCGGAGCAGCGCGTCGATGCGCGTGTCGTACCGGTGACGCCAAGTTGGTTTGGGATCTTCCACATCGCGGCTATGCGCGGGCGCCTCTTTCGCGATGACGACTGGAGAGAGGGACCACCATACAACGCAGTGCTGACGGCTTCGCTGGCTCGGAAGCTCTTCGGATCTGAGGACGCAGTCGACCGTACTCTCGGAGGAGTTTTCGGCCGTCCGGAGCCACACGTGATCGGGGTGGTTCCGAACCTCTCCGGGAATCAGTCTCCCGATGTGCCGAAAGACGTTGTTTTCGTGACGTACGCTTTCCCACCCGTTACATCGGGCGCGTTCAGCATGGTGGTTCGGACGCGGAGCTTCGATGCGCAGCTGGCCGAGAACATTCGCGGCGCGCTGGGCGGGATCCTGCCGGACCAGCCGGTGGAACAGCCCATGCCCCTTTCGGCTGCCAGCGCGCACAGAGAGCAGCAGACCCTCAGCCGCCTGCTCCTCCTGCTCGCTGCGCTTGCGGCTGTCCTTGCGGCCGTGGGCCTCTACAGCGTCATTGCCTTCGTGGTGGCCGGGCGGAAAAGGGAACTCGCGGTTCGGATGGCGCTCGGTGCCGAGGCGTGGCGCGTCGGGCGGCTCGTCGCCAACTACGCTACCGCGATCGTCGTTGGTGGTACGCTGCTCGGGCTGGGCGGAGCGTATGTGATGTCGCAGACGTTGCGATCCAGACTCTACGGAGTAGCTCCACTCGATCCTGCATCGTACATCGCGAGCGCCGCCCTCCTTGGGGTTGTGGCAGCGATTGCATGTTGGGTCCCGACATGGCGGGCAATGCGCTTGGACCCCGTGATGACCCTACGGGAGGAGTAGAGGTGCTCGCAGACGCTATGGTCTCGGAAACCTCCCGGATTGCGAGATGGCCGTCCGGGTCGTTCCGAACGAGTACCACGGCCCGCTCAGAACGGAAGCGACGGTACGTCGGCTCGTCGATGCCTATTCGCGCCAGGGCTGTCGAACCCGTGGTTCAGACGAGTCATACCGGAGTAGACGGCCAGCTTTACGAGCGCGGCGATCGCTGGGAATGAGTTCAACTCGGCCGAAGACAATGCCGCACGTCATGACGAGCAAACTCGAGTAGTACGTGGCGAGTGGTAACCGCTCCCAAAGGAAACGCTTCGTCAAGACACAGGCGCTTTGAAACCGACGAGCACGGGCTGAAAGAAGCGTCCGTCGATCCGTTCGACGCGCGCGAACCCAACGGCGCGCAAGAGCTCCGCCACACGCGCTGGAGTGATCGCCAGATAGCTCGCCGTCACCACGGTCGCCGCCTCCTCTTCAGTACCCGTTTCTGGCATGATCTCCAGCGCGACCTCATAACGCGGCCCTTGCCATCTCCAGACTTGCCGTACTTCGTAGCGGCGACCCTCCCAGATCCGCTCGCCGTACGGATGCACTTCGACCGTACCAGCCGGGGGCGGGGCGCCATAGTCCCGCATCGAGAGTAGGCACCCGCCTCCGGGACGGACGACCCGCAACCACTCGGTGAGAGCGGCGGCGATATCGTCCGGATTGTCGAGATGTGGGAGTGAGTTGTCACAGGCAATGAGGACGTCGGTCGCCGCAGCGCGTACCGGGAGTGCCCGGAAGTCTGCGGTAAAGCATGAAAGCTCCAGGTCCCGCTGTTTCGATTCCGCCACCGCACGCTGGACAGCAAGTGGGGAGATGTCCGAGCCGGTGACGGAGTAGCCCCTGGCTGCGAGGCCGAGGGCCTGCGTGCCCACCCCGACGGCTACGTCGAACAGCGCCCGCGTCCCAGGCCATTGTTCGTCAATGAGCGCGGCGAGCGCAGCACCCTGTCGCGCAATACTCGCTTCCCAATCGGCGTAGATCAGGTGGTAGCGCGGCGCAAGTTCGTCGTAAAACGTGCGGACCGACATCGGCCTCCATTGTGGGTCTAGCGTTCGCCCTCCGGGGTCAGCGCTTCCATGTCAGCATGGAACCTCTTGTGACGCGCCGAAGCCCGCTCGTCGAGTTCCGTGTCTCGGTAGGTTACCCAGGACCGGCTTCACGCCTCAGCGCCCACCAATCGGCACACAACGAGCCTCCGGCCGGATGCTGTAGTCGGCGGGTTCCAGCCGCAAGTCAGCGAATGTCGTGTCCATCGATACCGCACGGCCGATCCCCTGGCCAAGTGCGGCGGGCGCCGGGCGTCCGAGATAACCAGCATACTCGAAGATCACGAGGTAGCGGCCCTCGATGTTGCCAGCTCGACCCGGCGGACAGGCCCGGCGTGGGTCTCCGAGCGGCCAGCGCGGCGCGGCGATGCGACGTTCGCGGCGGGACAGTGGGAGTGCTACGAGGCGTTCGTACTGGCGACTCCACTTATAGTCCGTGTAGCCATTGCGCGCGGCGAACCCCGCCGCGCAACGGAGTGCCGCATGGAGAGGGCTCCCGGTGATGGTGTCCGCCCGGACGGCGCAGCGGCGCGCTTCGGCATCGCCCCCGGTGGCAGGGCCGGAGGTGCAGGCCGCGACGATGGTTGAGCCGAGGGCTACGGCGAGCAGAGCGCGGAAAAGCCTGACCATGGATGAATGTTACTGTGGGCACCCAACATTGAGCCCGCCGGTGTGCGCCGGCTACTAATGCAAGATGATGGTTGATCCGAGGCGATCTCGCCAGGCACAAACACCCAGAATGGCGGGCGCGTCGTCCGGGCGTCCGAGGACGGTATCGCCGTCCTTGCCCTTGACGGCAGGTTCGTAGTACGCATATATAGACAGCCTATGGACGGCGCGTCTATGGATAGACGGAGATAGAGAATGCCCGATCCGACTCGAAGCGACCAGCTCCTGCCGGGGACTCTCGAGATGCTCGTCCTCAAGACCCTGAGCATGGGCTCGCTGCATGGCTACGGAATCGCTCAGAACATCCAGCGGCTATCGGGGGAGGCGCTACGGGTGGAGGAGGGCTCCCTCTACCCGGCACTCCAGCGCATGACGCTGAAGGGGTGGGTGCGTTCGCGGTGGAAGCTCACACCCACCAAGCGCAGGGCGCGCTACTACACCCTCACGGCTGCGGGACGCAAGCAGCTGGGCCTCGAGGCGTCGGCGTTCGAGCGGCTAGTGGAGGCGATCGGGCGCGTGATGCAGACCGACGCGGGATGAGGCGAGCCATGCATGTCGTCGTTCTTCGTCTTCGTATGCTCTTGCGGCGCCTCTCCGCGCGCGCGCATCGCACGGGGCAGGCACGCGATCTGTCCGAGGAAATCGCCTTCCATGTGGACATGCTGACACGAGACGGCATCGCCGGCGGATTGAGCCAGGAGGCTGCTCGTGCCGCGGCGCTCCGTAAGTTCGGCAACCGGACGGCGCTTGCCGAGCGGGCGCATGACATGTGGAGCCTCGGCACGATCGACACCCTGCTTCGCGACGCGCGCATCGGCCTGCGCACCCTCGGCCGCACGCCCGGCTTCGCGCTCGTCGCAATCCTCACTCTGGCGCTGGGAATCGGGCTTTCGACGGCAGTGTTAACAGTGGCCGATGCACTGCTCCTACGTCCGCTCCCCGTCCACGATCAGAACCGCCTCGTCGTACTCTGGGGCGAGGATCGCGAGCAGGGCGGTCAGGGCGAACAGAGCTTCGTCCACTACCCGCTCGGCTTCGATGACGCCACAGAATTCGCGCGACGCACACGGACGCTAGAGCAGGTCGCCTTCGTCAGCTACTATGGCGCTCTCGAGCAACCGGTGCGCGACGGCGACCAGATCACGCGCCTTCGGCGCGCGCTCGTCTCTGGCGACTTCTTCGACGTGCTTGGTACACGCCCCGTGATCGGTCGCACGCTCCGCCCTTCGGATGATGTGGACGGCGCCGCGCCGGTAGCGGTGCTGAGCTACTCGGCGTGGAATGGTCGATTCGCCGGCGATCCTCACGTCCTCGGACGCCAGCTCCGGATCTTCGGCGATGACGTGACGTATACGATCGTCGGGGTCATGCCGCAGGGACTCGAGTACCCGAGCGGTACAGACTTCTGGGCACCTATCGGGGCACCGGCGTCCGAGGAGCAGCGGTCGTACATCCTACTCGACGTGATCGGGCCGCTCCGGCCCAGCGCCGTGCCCGCCGCCGCACAGCGCGAGCTGACCGCCTTCTTCGCGCGCCCCGAGGCCTCGGAGTGGGTACGCGATCACCTCGGCGGCGTAGTCCGCACGCTGCCGCGGCTCATCATCGGCGACGTCCGCCCTGCGTTGCTCGTGTTTGGTGCAGCGGCAGGGCTGCTGCTCCTCATCACGTGCATCAACGTCGCCAACTTGCTACTCGTACGTGGCCTCGCTCGCGTGCGGGAGATCGCGGTGCGATCCGCGCTCGGTGCGGGCCGCGCTCAGGTGGTCGCCCAACTGCTGATCGAGAACGCGCTCCTCGCGATCGCCGGCGGGTTTCTCGGCGTAGCGGTGGCAGCTGTCGCCGTACGTAGCTTCGTCGCGTTCGCACCCGCTGGAGTCCCGAGGTTGGATGAGATTCACCTCAACGCGACAGCGCTAAGCGGTGCCCTCGCTATCACCGTCCTCGCGATGCTGCTGTTCGCCATCGCGCCGGCAGTCATGACTTCGCGCGTCGAGCTGCAGCAGGTCCTGCGGTCGGACTCGCGACAGAGTACCGGCCGCCGCTCGCGACTGGTTACCGAAGTCCTGGTGGTCGGACAGGTAGCGCTCGCGCTACTGGTTCTCTCTGCCGCGGGGCTCATCGCAAGGAGTCTCATGAAGCTCGAGCGTGCCAAGCTCTCCCTCGAGCCGTCGCATCTGCTGGTCGGCGATTTGGCGATCCGCTTCGATCAGTACGACAGTGTGGCCAAGCAGACTGCGATGCTCGAGGCATTACTGACCCAGCTCCGGGCGACGCCGGGCGTGGACGGCGTCTCGCCCGTGGTTGCCGCTCCTTTCTCCGGGACCGGTGGCTGGGACAGTCGCCCCTCGGCCGAGGGCCAGACACCGGAGCAGGCGGCCGCCAATCCGATGCTCAACGTGGAGGTCGTCGATCCGGATTACTTCCGAACGCTCGGCATTCCGATCATTCACGGGCGCCGATTCACGGACGCGGATCGCGACGGGGCACCCAGAGTCATCGTTCTCAGCGAGTCCGCCGCACGGCACTACTGGCCGGGCGCGAATCCGATCGGCAAGCGGTTGAAGGTGGGTCCCCCTCGGTCGGCACACACCGCAACGGTTGTCGGAATCGTTCCCGACACGCGCTACCGCAGTCTGCGGGATGCGCGCGCCACCGTCTACTTCCCGCTCCGGCAGTCGATCTTCCCCTACGCTCCTCTCTCGCTCGCCATCCGCGCGAGCGGCCCACCGGCCGAGCTGGTGCCGACTATCAGGCGCGTGATCGGCGAGGCTGCGCCCGGCGTCGCGCTGGTGAGCGCCGCACCGTTCGAGACGTACCTCGAGGCACCGCTAGCGCAGCCGCGACTGAACACGCTCCTCCTCACCATGTTCGCGGGTGCGGCCGTGGCGCTGGCGGCCATCGGGCTCTTCGGCGTCATGGCGACGATGGTGCGCCAGCGGACGCGCGAGCTCGGGGTGCGGATGGCACTGGGTGCGACGTCGGGCGACCTGCGGCGCATCGTGATCCGGCGCGGACTCGTGATAGCGACGGCGGGGGTGGGGGCGGGGCTAGTCGGTGCGGTGCTCGCGAACCGTCTGCTCGCTGCGATGCTCTACGAGGTGAGCCCGACGGACGGATTGACGTTGGCGGTCGTGGCCGACCTGCTACTCGGCGTCGCGGCGTTTGCCAGCGCGATCCCGGCCCGGTCGATTACGCACATCGATCCCGTGATCGCATTGCGGGCCGAAGGGTAGGGATCAAGAAGTGCCTTTACGGCGTCACGTCCGAGAAGCGGGGGTAGTGATCGGCTGCGTCATACAGTCCCACGCCTGGTGAGGTGAGCATGCGCGTCCTTGTATTCCGCATCACGATGCTGCTGCGCCGGTGTAACGCGCGGCTGGGTCGCGCGGGACGGGCGCAGGAGTTGTCCGAAGAGATGGCCTTCAACGTCGCGCTGCTCACCTGTGATAGTACTGCCCGCGGGCTGAGTCCGGAGGAGGTCAGGTACGAAGGAACCTGCGTGGGTCGGGACGCGGTCGGCAGGTGCGGCGTGCGCGCCAACATAGCGCCGGCTCGACTCGGCGTAAACCTGAGTCCGGGGTCTATGGCATCATCGCCGGCTCGGCGTCCTGCCGTGGGGCGGCGGCTGGCTGCTGCAATGATCGACAGGAAGTGATGTGAGCGTCCTGGCGAAGTTCGGAAACCCAGAGGGCCTGGCATCGGGACGTACGTGGCGCTTCGCGCACTGCGCGGGCGATAGGCTAGCCAGTCATGAGGGTGACCGACTCCTGGTACCCGCCGTCGGCAGTGCGCTCGTACGTCACGACCGTTCCCACTGCGTTGAGCCGCTGGCCGAGGAACACCGCGAACGAGGACGGCGTGTAGAGCACCAGGTGCACGCGCTTCGCCTTGTACTTGGCGCGCATTGCACGTAGCAGATCTCGGGACGCCGTCGCGAGCGCCGCCGCGTCGCCGGCTGACGTCACAGCAGTGTTACCCGTGCCCGACGCCGGTTCGGCGTACACCATGGAGCCGAAGTCCCTCGCGACGCGGAGCGACTTCAGGTCGTCCAAGCCGTTCCCGACGATGCTGATCCCGACGAGCAGGTCGTCGCCGTCCTGGCCGTCTTCATACTTGACCTCGAGCGTTGCAGCGGACGGCGGCGCGTCGGACCGCCACAGGCAGGTCTCCCCGCCCGTCGGCTGCTCGACCCTCAGCTTAAAGCCGGCTACCTCGGGGAGGACGGCGCCGACCGCCAGCGCTGCCGTTAGGGGGAGCTTCCCGCGGAGGTCGACGAACTTGCCGGTCGCCGTGCTCGCGAGCGCATCCCGCACCCGCCGTAGCTCCGGCAGCATCTCATCTCTCCACTCCTTGGGAGACGGAATCCGGCGCTCGTCGCGGTTGAAGCGCCCCGTCCAGTTGAGCTCGACCGTCGGCTGCTGGTCGAAACCCTGCCTCACCCATCCGTGAATCCAGAGGCGCGCTGCCGGCTGCTCGACTACCGCGGCCTTCATGTCGCGAGCCTCTATGATCTCGAGCACATCCTGCCGCGTGAAACGTTTCCTCCCGCCACCGGCCTGGATGCGCAGTGATATCTCGTCGACCGCCACGGCGCGCCAGTTGGGCCCCATCTTAAGAGCGTAACGGCCCATCCGATCGTCCACTTGATCCTCCAGCGTCCGGAGGCTGCTGTAGCCGAGCTGGAAGCGGAGCGCGCGGGAGAACGCGAGGATCTCATCGTCGTCCGCCGCCTGGAGCTCCGTGCGCCAGCGAGACCTCTTCTCGCCCGCGTACGAGGCGTCGGTGAGGGAGAAGAAGTCGTCCAGCAGGTGGTGGCTGTCACTCAGGAACGCGCCGAGGTCAGGGTGCGGCGCCGGCGGCCAAGTGCTGACCAGCCACACCTCGACCTCGCCTTGCGCCCTGAGCTTGCGCCAGGCTGCGAAGAGCTTCGGCAGAACAGCGGCCGTCTCCTTCGTGCCATCCAACAGTGTGTCGAACGAATAGAGGGCCCGGTGGTCCACGTGAAACTTGACCTGCATGAACCGCGTCGCGACGCCACTGCCCGCCTTCGGATGCAGCGTCAGATCGTCGGCCGCGCCAGCTTCGGGGTGCTCGACCCACGCCTCGGCGTAGGGTGAGTCCTCGTCGAGGAGGCGCAGAATCTCGTACCAGCTGTACAGGTGCTGGTAGCGGTCGCCTTGGAGGCGTGTGGCGCTCTGATTCCCCATGATGGCCCCCGGTTAGCGGACGTTCACCTTGAACCGCGTCGTGGCGAGAACCGACCCGTCGCGGATGATCTCGCAGAGCATGTAGTGGTGCCCGCGGTAGCCGGTGTGCTCCCAGCGGACGCGCTGGCTTTCGCTGTCCGGCCCATACTCGTATTGGCGCCACAAGTCGTGGCTCCGCCGTGCTTCGACGCCGTGATTCATCACAGTCCACCGCACAGTGTACGGCTGGGGAACGTTCGTCTGCGCCTCGAAGCGGATATGGTAGTTCTTGGGCAACTTGTAGCTGCCGCTCAGGTACGGGGTCAGCTGCGCGTGCGCGTTGTTCTGCGGGCGAACAGTCGCCGTGACCGACACGGCGAAGCGCATCGGCACCAGGGAGCGTATCTCCTGGTGCTCCGCAAGGGATTTGGCGATGCTCCGATCTTCCTCCTCGCTAAGCGACGAGGGATACTTGTCGCCGAAGGCGGCCTGCCACTTCTCAACCGTTGTCACCTTATCGGCCGCGTCGATCGCCTCTTGGGCGGTCTGGATGAGCGTCGCCAGGTGACCGTCGACGTAGACAAGATCCGCGTACGTCCACTGGCAACTGTCGACGAGATCGCAGCCGACCCCTGGGTCAACGACGTTCGGCAGCGTGCCCTCCTTCACGCAGGTGCTGAAGTCATCGTGCATCGTCCGGATGGTGGCGAGGAACGTCTCCGGTAGCGTGTCCTTGCTCGTCAGGTACTTGCTCGCCATGACCTCGAGTAGGAACGACTTCGGCGCCCGCTCCTTGTCGAGCTTCAGCTCCCGCCACCACTTCAGCGCCTTGACCAGCCGGACGAAGTGCCCGTCGGACCGGTCGTTCGCCTCGCGCGAGTGGGTGATGTGGGCCTTCGGCCAGGATTCGATCCACTTTTGCTGGTGGTAGTCCGGCACCCAGAGCTTCTCGTTCTTCCCGTTCGGCGCGATCGCCGGCACGACGTCCATTCGGACATCCTCCTCCTCGAGCCAGACTTGGATCGACCGGCGCTGCGTCTCGAGGTTCACGTCCTCGTAGAACTCGTCGATCGCGCTCCGCAAGTCGTCGAGCACCTTCCGTGGATTCGGTTCGCGCCGGTCTGCGGACACTTTGCTCTCCTCGAGAATGAGGATAATGTCGGCGTCCTTGATCGGGTCGATCGCCGTCTTCCGGGCGTATGATCCCGAAAGGAAGGAGTCAGCGACCGGATGCGCGGGCTTGGCGTCGTTCGTAAGGTGGTCGCGGAGCGTGTTGTGAGCGTCCGAGACCGCGGCGACCCGCTCCTCGGTCGGCTGGACGCTCGAAACGAATTTCTCGAAGTACGTGGGAAGGATCATTGTACCGGGAGGGATGATGTCTGCGGGAATGGCGCGGAGCAGCCTGCTGGAGCCTGGCTGCCGGGAGGAGGCGTCACGACGTAAGCGAAGGTCCATGACTTGGCGCGGGACGCGTCATCTCATCGTGGCCTGCTCTGTGCTCACCAGAGGATGTTCTCCCAGTTCGCCTGGGAGCGGGCGTGGAGCGCGAGCGCGCGGATCCTGTTCTTTTCGGCCGCGGTCAGGTCGTCCGATACGCAGTTGTTGGTGTTCGCCGGGTCAACCACACCCGCCGATACAAAGTTCTCGGCCAGGTAGCGGAACACCTCCCAGGTGTTCGCCGCGACGTTCCCGACCCGGGAGCCCGTCAGCGCGCGGATTACCGTCATCTCGAGGTAGAAGGACGGGAAGTCCAGCCGGTTTAGCTTCCGCCATACCTTGATGGCTCGGATCTCCTCCGTCCGTCCCGACCGCGCCACGGTGTCGATGTGCAAGGCTACGTTAGTCTGGGTCCAGCTGTCCGCCTTCCGCCGGTAGATGCTGTGGTAGTTCTGATAGCCGGACTGGATTCGCCCAGGTACGAGGTCGACGCTCACGCCACGGTGACTCACTCCGACGGACACGTTCTGTGCGCGCGGCATCAAATTGGCGGCGCGGGCGGCCTCGAACAGGCTCCAGTAAACCTCCTTCAGCGTCCCAGGAGTGCTCGCCCTGAGCGAAATGAAGAGGTCAACGTCGGTGGTGCCGGAGACGCCAGTGCCCTTAGCGTACGACCCGGAGTAGGAGACCTCGGCGAGGTGGGACCCGGCCCAGTTGGCGATCCAGGGATAGAGCGCCGCCCCGACGTCGTAGGCGGGCGAGCCGGGGCCCGTGGCCACGGCATGGCGGGCCAAGACCGTGCGGAGATAGTCGTCGCTACTCAGGGGAGAGCCTCCACAGGCAGGGTGGGCTGTGCGGGACGATCGGCCGGGTTCTTACCTCGGCGAATATACAGCTGAGCTCCGACAACGACTCCCCGACCGGGAGGCCGGTGGTGAAACGCCCACCGGTTGACGATTTAGCGCTCGGGCCACGGCAAGTTGGTACGTGCTGGCGGGAGGCGCTGATGTCACCGGTGCGGTTGAAGGCCGGCGCGTGCGAGCGCTTGGGTCACATTGGGTCACATTTTCACTCAATTCTGCGCTCACGAGCGAGCGCAGGCGCCACCAAGCGTGCCGTTAAGCGCTTGAAATGGGCGCAGATGCTGATCTGGCGCGAGCGCGAGACCTTCTTCCCAAGCTGGACGTCGCCGGTTCGAGTCCGGTCGCCCGCTCTGGATGCTATTGTGAGATAATAGTTTACGAAAATCGGCTGCCAATCTTGGCAGCCGATTTTTCGGTGTCCAACGGCCCCCGGAGCGGCCCCCAGCAGCGATAGCGTGGGGGCCGTTGTTGTTGGTGAAGTGCGATCGTCACTGTATTGCGAGCGGAGGAAACGAGTTGCGAATGCGGCGGCTGCAGTTGTGTGGGTTATACCGATAGAGTCCGTCGTCCATACCAAGCTGGACGTCGCCAGTCAGCAGTGATCGGTTGTGTCGCTCACCCAGGCCCTCGGTGTGTGACAAGATCTTGGGGGAGGACTCGTCAAGTATCTGAGCGGAGCCGTTCTGGCTACGAGCCGCGCCTGCTTCCGTGAGAGGACGCTAGGGTACGTGAGGAACCTTGTTGTATTCTCCTGGTACTTGCATATGTAAGTATCATATGCTAGTTTAGGCTACCTGTTGAAGAGGGCACAATGGCGACAATCGTCCGAGAGCTCGAAGCGCTCGAGCGACTCCACAGTGAGTACGGCTTTAACTATGCGCAGCTGGCCCAGGCGCTGAACACCAGCGAGCCGACGTTGCACCGTTGGCGTCGCGGGACCGGCGGCGAGCCGACGCCAGTCTATCTGAAGCGGTTGGAGGCATTCGAGACGTTTCTCGAGGAGCTCGACGAACTGTTTGCGAGTAAGCGTGCCGCCACCGCTTGGCTCGACAAGTCGCTGAGCGTTCTGAAGAACCGCACTCCGCGCGAGATGATCCTCGATGGTCACGTCGACCGTGTGACGGGTGTGCTCTACGCGCTTAACGCCGGTGTGTCGCTGTAGCGTTTGGGGCTTCAGCGAAACGCCGAGATGCCGTTGACGCAGACGCGGCTTGTCGGCCTCGCGTTCCGCGCAACCTCCCCGCGCTACTCGGATTTGCATAAGACAGCGGCGATGAGCTGCGTCCACCCAGGGCGGTTCAACACACCGGAAGTCGGTGCGGTCTACGTTTCGCGTGAGCCCGAGACCGCGATCGAAGAGCTTCGGCGTCGTGCGGCGCGTGATGGTGTGTCACTCGCCGATATGCATCCGCGATCGATCTTCGTGCTTGACCTGCTGCTCGATAACGTCGTTGACCTCACTTCACCAGAGCAGTTGGAAGCGTGGGGACTCACCGCGGGGGATCTAGCGAGTGAATCGCCCCGGGTTTTCCGGAGACTCGGTGGTTTGAGTAATCAGGCCGCCACTGGTGCAGCCTGAGAGAAACGAAACTGCTTCTCATACTCCGCTGGGGGAAGGTAGCCCAGCGGCTCCGGGAGTCGCTCGTTGTTGAACCAGTGGACCCACTCCAAGGTCGCGAACTCCACGTCGTCGATGCCCTTCCAAGGGCCCGCGTGCCGGATCACCTCCGTCTTGAAGAGACCAATGACCGACTCGGCGAGCGCGTTGTCATAGGCATCGCCCTTGCTTCCCACGGATGCCTCGATCCCTGCTTCGGCCAGGCGCTCGGTGTAGCGAATAGAGAGATATTGCGATCCGCGGTCGCTATGATGGATGAGCCGCGCGTCGGTCTCCCGATCATGAAGCGCCTGCTCGAGGGCGTCGAGTGCGAGATCAGTGCGCATCGAGCTCGATGCTCTCCAGCCCACGATGCGACATGAGAAGGCGTCGATGACGAAGGCGACGTAGACCATGCCTCTCCAGGTGGCGACGTAGGTGAAGTCGGCCACCCAGAGCTGGTTCGGTCGCTCGGCTCTGAAGACGCGCTGTACCAGGTCCAGCGGCCTCTCGCTGGCGAGATCCGAGGGGATGGTGGTCCGCACTTTCTTCCCTCGAACGACACCCTCGAGCCCGGCCAGGCGCATGAGCCGCTCGACCGTGCAGCGCGCCACCTGGAACCCTTCGCGCTTGAGCTGGCGCCAGACCTTCCTCGCTCCGTAGATCGAGCGGTTTGCCAGCCACACACGCCGGATCTCGACAGCGAGAGATTCGTCCCTCTTGGCTCGCTCAGGAATCCGTGTGGGATCGGCTTCTCTGGCTTTGTACGCGTAGTAGGTGGACGGAGCAATCGGCAGCACCTCGCAGATAGGCTCGACTCCGTACTCACCGCGGTGGTCGTCGATGAAGGAGACCATCACTTGGGTCGGCGGTCGAGCTCCGCCGCTGCGAAATACGCCGATGCTTTGCGGAGAATCTCGTTCGCTCGACGCAGCTCTTTCACCTGACGCTCGAGCTCCTTGAGCCGCTCCCGCTCCGCGCTAGAGAGCCCGGGTCTCTTCCCCGCATCTCGTTCTGCAGCTCGGACCCAATGCCGGAGCGTCTCACTGGTACAGCCGATCTTCTCCGCAACGGAGGTGATGGCGGCCCACTGCGACGGATACTCGTCGGCATGCTCCATGACCAGCCGAACCGCACGCTCCCGAACCTCGGCTGAATACTTCGTTGCCTTTGACATGACTCCAACCTCTCAAGTGTTGGAGTCTCCGTCAAACCCGGGGCGATTCAGGCAGGTAAAGTCTGGCGTCGATGGGCCAGGCGATGGTCCGCTCGGCGTAGTGGCAGGTCACCGCTACCTGGCAGTTGCCCGTCTTGCCCAGC
>DASSNL010000253.1:0-20002 GCA_035688075.1 Gemmatimonadaceae bacterium | reverse complement strand
GGGTGGGCAGGACTCCAGAGAGCGGGAGCAGTTCCCCCAAAACTCACCTGACTCCCCTTCGCAGAGATGTCGGAACCGAGAGCGGAGGCCATCTCGCAGCGGAGCCCCTCCGCGTCCTCGCTTTACCCCTCCGCGACCTCCACGTCCGCAGGTCGGCGCCATAGAGCCAGCCCTCACGATGAGCCCCACCAGCCGAGATGGACCTGGACTAAGGTCCTGCCCCTGCCACCCCATGTCGATTCCGTGAGTCCTCGTTCGACGTGATGGTAGAAGCCGACCGGGACCCCGCGCACCGATACCGTGGGAGTGCCCGGCAAACGACCAGAACGCCAGGAACCAGAGGAGACAGGACAATGCGAGTCATAGTGATCGTGAAGGCAACCAAAGAGAGCGAGGCGGGCGTCATGCCGAGCGAGAAGCTCCTTACCGACATGGGGAAGTACAACGAGGAGCTCGTCAAGGCGGGGATAATGCTGGCGGGCGAGGGACTTCATCCCAGCTCGAGGGGAGTCCGCGTGCACTTTTCCGGCTCGAAGCGCTCAGTGGTAGACGGACCGTTCTCGGAAACAAAGGAGTTGATCGCCGGCTTCTGGCTCTGGCAGGTGAAGTCGATGGAGGAGGCGATCGAGTGGGTGAAGCGCTGCCCGAATCCGATGGAGAGCGACTCGGACATCGAGATCCGACCGGTCTTCGAGGCGGAGGATTTCGGCGAGGAGTTCACGCCGGAGCTCCGCGCGCAGGAAGAGCGGCTGCGCACCGAGGTGGCGTCCAGGCAGCAGCAGTAGCGAACGGCGGTTTCAGAGCTGACACCGCCCTGGTCCCCATCAATAGAGACGATTCCAGCGGAGACACGAGAATGCGATTCATGACGATCTACAAGCCGGCCGCGCCCGAAGGCACTCCCCCCAGCCAGGAGCACATGGAAGCGATGGGACGCTTCATCGAAGAGCTGGCCAGCGAGGGCGTACTGCTCCAGACGGACGGTTTGCTCCCCAGCGCCAGGGGCGCTCGCGTCCGACTCGACAACGGGAAGTACACCGTGAGAGACGGCCCCTTCACCGAGAGCAAGGAGCTGATCGCGGGCTACGCGATCATCGACGTGGGTTCGCTCGATGAGGCGGTCGAGCTCACCAGGCGCTTCCTGCAGATCGCCGGAGACGGTGAGAGCGAGATCCGCCAGATGTACGACGCCCCCGCGTACGAGAAGGATCCGATCAACGGCCCGGAGTACCCGCTGGCGTCGTGAACGTCGGTTACCGCCTTGCACGCGGGAGCCGCTCCCCTTTGATTGCCCGGGGTGACAGCTACCGCTGCGACACACCGGGCAATAGACGCGGTCTGGAGAATCGAGTCCGCCAAGCTCATCGCCGCACTCGCGCGCATGGTGGGCGACGTCGGCACGGCCGAGGACCTCGCGCAGGATGCGCTCGTCATCGCGTTGGAGAAGTGGCCGGAGACGGGCGTCCCCGACAACCCGGGCGCCTGGCTCATGGCCGCGGCGAAGCGTCGCGCGATCGACCTCCTCCGCCGCAACAAGCTGCTCGATCGCAAGCACGAAGAGCTGGGCCACGAGCTCGGGGAGAAGCAGGAGAGCGACTTGCCCGATCTCGATGCCGCGCTCGATGACGACATCGGAGACGACCTCCTTCGGCTCATCTTCACCTCCTGCCACCCGGTGCTCTCCACCGAGGCGCGCGTCGCGCTCACGCTCCGACTCCTCGGCGGCCTCACCACCGACGAGATCGCGCGCGCGTTTCTCGTCCCCGAAGCCACCGTCGCGCAACGCATCGTCCGCGCGAAGAAGACGCTCCGCGACGCGCAGGTCCCCTTCGAGGTGCCGCGGGGGCCCGAGCTCGCCGAGCGTCTCTCGTCGGTGCTCGAGGTCATCTACCTCATCTTCAACGAGGGCTACTCGGCCACCGCCGGCGACGACTGGGCCCGCCCGGCGCTCTGCGAAGATGCGCTGCGGCTGGGGCGCATCCTGGCCGAGCTGGCGAGCGAGGAGGGCGAGGTCCACGGGCTCGTCGCGCTCATGGAGATTCAGGCCTCGCGTCTGAGAGCGCGCACCGGACCATCGGGTGAGCCGATCCTCCTTCTCGACCAGGATCGCGCACGCTGGGACCACGTCCTCATCCACCGCGGGCTCACCGCGCTCGAGCGCGCGGAGGGCACCGGACGTCCGGCCGGCCCGTATACGCTCCAGGCCGCGATCGCCGCCTGCCACGCGCGCGCTCGTACGGCCGAGGAAACCGACTGGCAGCGCATCGCCGCACTGTACGATACTCTGGGCCGGATCACGCCGTCGCCCGTCATCGAGCTCAATCGAGCGGTGGCCGTGGCGATGGCGTTCGGTCCGGCCGCGGGCCTCGAGATCGTCGACACACTCACCTCGGAGCGCGCGCTCGCGAGCTACCACCTCCTCCCCAGCGTGCGCGGCGACCTCCTCTTCAAGCTCGGACGGATGGACGAGGCGCGCATGGAGTTCGAGCGAGCGGCATCGCTCACACGTAACGCCCGCGAACGCACCCTGCTCCTGGAACGCGTGGCCGCCTGCGGCGGCGAGTAGCGGCGGCGAGTAGCGGCGGCGAGTAGCGGCAACTGCCGGCCGCCTCCTGGTGCCATTCCGGACTCCGCTGCCGCCACCCGAGGAAACCTCCCCCACCGAGCCGCCGTAGGGCCCCACGACCCCTATCACATACCGCGGAGGCTCCTCGTGTCGTTCCTCTCGCCTGTTCGCTACGCCTGGCGATCGCTGCGCCGCACGCCGGTCTTCACTGCCACGGCGGTGCTCACCCTCGCGATCGGTGTCGGCGCCGTCACGGCGATCTTCGCGGTGGTGGATGGAATCCTTCTTCGTCCACTCCCCTACGGCCATCCCGAGCAGCTCGTCGGAGCCTGGCACGACATCCCGCCGCTCTCGCTGAAGCATACCGAGCAGAGCTCCACCACCTACTTCACGTACAAGCGCTTCGCGAGGACGATCAGCGGCATCGCGGCCTACCAGGAGGGTTCGGCCAACGTCGCTGATCCATCGGGTAGCATCGAGCCGCGCCGACTCTCCGCGGGCTTCATCTCGGCCGACGTCGTCCCCCTCCTCGAGCTACCGCCGAAGCTGGGCCGTTCGTTCACCGCGGAAGAAGACCTGCCGAACGGACCCGCGGTCATGATGATCAGCGAAGGGCTCTGGCGCTCCCGCTTCGGTGCCGACCCACGCATCATCGGCCGCACGCTCGATGTCAGCGGCAAGTCGACCGAGATCATCGGGGTGATGCCGAAGAGCTTCCGCTTCCCCTCGTCGCACACCGAGATCTGGCTCCCTCTCGCGCTCGATCCCAACGCCGCCTTCGCCGGAGGATTCAACCTCGATGCGGTCGCGCGGCTGAAGCCGGGAGTGAGCATCGCCGACGCGGAGCGCGACTTCCTCTCGGTGCTGCCGCGCGCGGTGGATGTCGCGCCGATGTTCGCGCCCGGCGTCACCACGCAGATGATCATGGACCAGGCGAAGCCCCAGCCGGCGCTCGTCCCGCTGCGTGACGATGTGGTGGGCGGCATCAGGGGCACACTCTGGATAGTGGCGGCGACGGCCGGCCTCCTGCTCGTGGTCGCATGCTCGAATGTCGCGAACCTGGTGCTCGTGCGCGCCGACGGCCGCCAGCGCGAGCTCGCCGTACGGGCGGCGATCGGCGCGGGGCGATCGCACGTGTTGACGTACTTCCTCGCCGAATCGGCGGTACTCGCGATGATCGCGGCGGTGCTCGGTCTGGCCATCGCCGCCCTGGGGATCCGGCTCCTGGTCACCGCCGGACCGGTGGAGATACCGCGACTCGCCGAGGTACGCATAGACGGAACGGTGGTCGCGTTCACCTTCGTGGTGACGGCGCTCATCACCGTGGCGTGCAGCATCATCCCCGCGCTCCGCTTCGCGCGCACGGAGCTCGTCAGCTCGCTCCGCGAAGGAGGTCGCGGCGGCACATCGGGTCGCGAGCGTCAGCGCGTCCGCGGTGCACTGGTGGCCGCGCAGATCGCGCTCGCGCTGGTCGTACTCGCCGGGTCGGGACTCCTCATCCGCAGCTTCCGCGAGCTGCATGCGGTGCAACCCGGGTGGAGCTCGGAGAACGTCGCCACCTTCTGGCTTTCGCTGCCACGCTCGCGCTATCCCAGCGACTCCGCCATGACGCGCTTCTACTCGCAGCTCACCGAGCGAGTGTCGGCGCTCCCCGGCGTGCGCTCGGTGGGACTCACCTCGCGCCTGCCGTTGGAAGATCACGGCCAGAACACGAGTCCGATCTGGGTGGAAGGCGATCCGACCGCCGCGTCGAAGATTCCACCGTTGCAGCTCATGATCACGACCGATGGCGGCTACTTCGAAACGATGAGGATCCCGCTGGTCGCGGGCCGCACCTTCCTGCCGCTCGATGCAAAGCAGGATGGCTACGACGCGATCGTGAACCGCGTGACGGCGCAGCACTTCTGGCACGACTCCACGGGCCAGGGGGCGATCGGAAAGCGCTTCCGGATCCTGCCCGGTGGGTCGTGGTACAGGGTAGTGGGTGTGGTGGGAAGTGTGCGTGACAGCTCTCTCCAAACGCCTCCCGCGCCCACGGTCTACTTCCCGGAAGTACCCGTGGCCGACAGCACCGTCAACCAGTTCACGCCGATGATGGGGCTGGTGGTTCGCACGGCCGGAGACCCCACCGCCGCCATCCGTCCGGTGCAGAGCGTGGTGCACGAGCTCGATTCCACGCTTCCGTTGTTCGACGTCAAACCGATGACCGAGGTGGTGCGCAGCTCGCTCGCGCAGCTCTCCTTCACGATGCTCATCATCGGCGTGGCCGCGGTGGTCACGCTGCTCCTCGGCGCGATCGGG
The DNA here is from genome assembly GCA_035688075.1 of Gemmatimonadaceae bacterium. Lineage (GTDB taxonomy): Bacteria > Gemmatimonadota > Gemmatimonadetes > Gemmatimonadales > Gemmatimonadaceae > JADGGM01. The sequence continues at coordinate 15,135 of DASSNL010000253.1, read as the reverse complement.
CTCTACGGCGTGATCGCGTACGTCGCCAGCCTCCGCACGCGAGAGCTGGGTGTTCGCATCGCCCTCGGCGCCACGCCGCGCGAGGTCGCGGGGATGGTGACGCGCCAGGGAATCGTGCTCACGGCAATCGGGATCGGCGCTGGTCTCGTGCTCTTCGCTCTCGTGGCGAGATTCATCCGTTCGCTCCTCTTCGGCGTGGCGCCGAGCGACCCGGTAACGCTCATTGCGGTTTCACTCGTGCTCATCGCGATCGCCGCGCTGGCGAGCTGGCTCCCCGCGCGCCGTGCGTCGAAGGTGGATCCGATGATCGCCCTCCGAGCGGAGTGACGCCCCTGGGGCGTGTCGGGTACGGCTGGTCGATTACGATGGCGTAACTGGGGAGCGCTTTCGCGGCTCCCCAGCTGCTATCGTGCCGCGAGTGGCCTGGGGACCCCGATGACTGCCTTCGACCGTACCCGCTGGCAGAGCCTGGAGCCGTTGCTCGATCACGCGCTCGACCTCTCTCCCGAAGAGCGTCGCACGTGGCTCGACACCCTTTCGCAGGAATCGCCCACGGTCGCCGCCGACCTCGCCTCGCTGCTCGAGTCGGAGGCTGCCGCCGACGAGCGCGGCTTCCTTACCACGATCTTCGAGTCGTCGCTGGAAGGAATCGAGCTGGGCGACTGGAAGCTCGAGCGGCCACTCGGTCAGGGCGGGATGGGCACCGTGTGGCTCGCGTCCCGCGCCGATGGGCGCTTCGAGGGAGAAGCAGCGGTCAAGATCCTCAACCTGGCCTTCCTCACGGCGCGAGGGCGGGAGCGCTTCCACCGCGAAGGCTCGCTGCTGGCGCGGTTCGAGCACCCCGGGATAGCCCGTCTCCTCGACGCGGGGCTGAGTCCTTCGGGGCAGCCGTACCTGGTGCTCGAGCACGTGGATGGGAGGCCCATCGATGCTTTCGCCGACGAGCACGCGCTCTCGCTCGAGGCGCGCATCCAGCTCTTCCTGCAGGTACTCGCGGCGGTGGAGCACGCGCACGCGCAGCTGATAATCCATCGCGATCTCAAGCCGTCGAACATGCTGGTGACCGCGGACGGGCGCGTGAAGCTGCTCGACTTCGGCATCGCCAAGCTGCTTGCCGGAGCGCCCGGCGCGGGAGAGTCGTCGCTCACGCTCGACAGCGGGCGCGTGCTCACTCCACGTCATGCAGCGCCCGAGCAGGTGCGCGGCGAGCCGCTCAGCACCGCCACCGACGTGTACGCGCTCGGAGTGCTCCTCTATCTGCTCGTTTCCGGAAAGCATCCCACCAGCGACCTTGCGCGCACGCCGGTGGAGAGCGTGCAGATGCTGCTCGAAGTCGAGCCGGCCAGGCTCGGCCTCGGCGACCTCGATAACATCCTGGCCAAGGCGCTCCGCAAGGCGCCCGCGGATCGCTACCAGACCGTAGCAGCCTTCGCCGACGACCTGAGACGATACCTCCACGCCGAACCGGTGAGCGCCAGGGACGCTAGGGACGGTGCCCATCGATGACAGGCTGGACGAGTTGACTCGCGCAAACGCGCGGCTCGCGTACATTCTCGGAATGCCACCGGATATCCGTGAGACTGAGCCGACGCTCGAGCACTTTTCCGGGATCGACAGCAGACCGCGCTCGCGAGGGATCGCCTCCGCGCTCCTCGGCGCGGCGTTCCTCATGGCGACGTCCGCCATCGGTCCCGGCTTTCTCACGCAGACCGCCGTGTTCACCGCGCAGCTCGGGGCGAGCTGCGCCTTCGTCATCCTCGCCTCCATCGTTTTCGATCTGGCCGCACAGCTCAACATCTGGCCCGTGATCGTGGCGAGCGGTGAGCGGGCGCAGGATGTGGCCAACCAGGTGCTTCCGGGGCTCGGCTACCTGCTCGCCGCGCTGGTTGCGCTCGGCGGGCTCGCGTTCAACATCGGGAACGTTGCCGGTGCGGGGCTCGGGCTGAACGTCATGTTCGGCGTCTCGGTGCCGACTGGCGCCGCGATCAGCGCGGCGATAGCGGTGGCGATCTTCCTGGTGAAGGAGGCGGGGCGAGCGATGGACCGCTTCGCGCTCATCATGGGCTTCGTGATGATCGCGCTCACCGCTTACGTGGCCGTCGCGTCGCACCCGCCCTTCGCCGAGGCGGCTCTGCGATCGGTGGCGCCCGAGCGCATCGATGGCTTCGCGATCGTGACGCTCGTGGGCGGTACAGTGGGTGGCTACATCACCTTCGCCGGAGCACACCGGCTCCTCGATGCCGGCATCACCGGCACGGGCGCGGTGCCGCGAGCGAACGGCTCGGCGATCACGGCGATCGGCGTCGCGTCGCTCATGCGTGTGCTCCTCTTTCTCGCCGCGCTCGGGGTGGTGGCCGCGGGACTCACGCTCGATCCGGCGAATCCGCCGGCATCGGTTTTCAAGCTGGCGACGGGGAACGCGGGCTACCGGATCTTCGGCGTGGTGATGTGGGCCGCCGCGATCACGTCGGTGGTGGGCGCGGCGTACACGTCGATCTCCTTCCTGCGCGGGATGGCGAGCGGCATCGATCGGCACTGGGCGCGCTGGGTGGTGGCGTTCATCGTCATCTCCGCCGTGGTGTTCCTCATCGTCGGAAGGCCGGTGCGCGTGCTCGTACTGGTGGGCGCGCTCAACGGTCTCATCCTCCCGCTCTCGCTCGGCGTCATGCTCGTGGCGGCGTATCGGAGGAAGATCGTTGGGGAGTACCGGCACCCGCGCTGGCTAGCGGCAATTGGAGCGCTGGTGGCGGTGGCGATGCTGGTGCTCGGAGTCTACACGCTCGTGACCCAGTTGCCGGGGTTCTTCTGACTCACGAAGCGATGCGCCGTGAAGGATTCACAGTGCATCGCATTCCCACCGCGCGAACGTTCCGCCACGCAGGGACGCGCCGGCGAGATACCTACTTCATATCCTCCAGCATCGCGTCCACCCTGCGCGCCGCCTGCGGGATCTCCTTCTTCAGCGTCGTGAGGACTGCCCGCGCCGAATCGCGCTGTCCAGCGAGGTCGAGCGCCTCCGCCTGCAGCATCCTCTTCTGCATGTAGAGACGTCGATTCGACGGAGCGACGGCGAGCGAGTCGAGAGCGGCGAGTGCCGCCGCCGGGTCCTTGCGGTCGCGCACCAGCGACTGGACACGGAGGAGACGCACGCTCGTATCGGCCGGGAGCATGCGCTGCAGCTCCTCGATGCGAGTGGCAGCCGCTTCGGAGTTCCCGGTTCTGCGATCCAGGATCGCGTTGTTGTAGAGCCCGGACACCAGCAGACGCCGCACGTCGCTGCTGTCGCCGGTGCGGAGGCCCGGCCCGCCGGAGTAGCCGTAAACGATCTCTCCACCATGCTCGGCGGTCTCGAAGAGGAACACCACGCCCACCACACCCACCACAGCGGAGAGCACGCGAAGCCCCTTCGCCACGCCCGGCTTCCGCGTCGCGAAGGCGAGGATGCCGATCTCCACCAGCGAGACGACGAGGAAGATGTTGCGCGTCCTCTCACCGTCCTCTTCGTGCTCGCTCACCACCGGGCGAATGCCTGGGATCCCCTCCACCGCTTCGTGCGCCTCGAGGCCGGAGCGCACCGCCAGCACGCTGGCAATCGTTCCGAGGAAGATGAGTGTAGCGGCCATCGCTCCCACGAACGTGATGCGGCCCGGGAGCGGGATGAGCGACATGACGCGCGCGAGCACTCCGACGATCAGGAGTGCGACGACGAAGTGAACGAGCTGCGGATGGAAGCTGGCTATCTCGGGCACGGATGAAGCTCGCTTGATGGAGTAGACGACGGGCTCGGGACCCGGCTCGGCTTGATACTACTCCGGGGTTCGCGGCGCGGGCAATGCCGCGCCGGAACGCTCACCTCCATCGCGTGCTGGTGTTCGTGACTCGCGGCCGCGTCATGCTACGCGGCGCACTGTCATGCTACGCGGCGCGCTCAGGCCGCGTGCCGTTCGGCGTAGCGGGCGGAAGCGGGTTGTGAGGTAGCGGAGCGGCGCGCGATGCGCGCGTCGAGCGAGAAGGGACCGGGTCCCATCAGGATGAGCGCGATACTGGCCGAGAGAAGGGCCACGGTGTACTCGATCCCCGTTGGGAGGAAGAAGCCGCCCTTGATGTGCACGAACGACATCGCGCCCAGCATCGTGAAGGCGATCCCGAGCGCCGCGAGCCGGGTGAGGAGGCCGGTGACGAGACCGATCCCACCGAGGAGCTCCACGGAAGCGATGAATGGGGCCATGAAGTGAGCCATCGGGATCCCGCCCTGCGCGAAGCCGTCCGCGACAGCCGGGATGCCGATCATGAAGAACTTCTGTGAGCCGTGCGCGATGAAGATCACGCCCACGGCGATACGGAGAATGGTGAGCCCTATCGCGCGCTCTCGCGCGGTAGGCGCCCGAAAAATCAGCCCGCCGATTCCGTTGGTTGTCGAATTCACGTCCTTACTCCCTGCTGCTGCGACCGGTTGCGCGTGACAGCCATTATCTAAGTAGTGTGATAATTCCGTGAGTCAGTGAAACACGCGTCGGGCCCGGATGGTTTCCACTTTCGAGCAGCCACGCATGATCCAGCTGCCGTGCGGCCCCCGTCCAACGCCCCGCTTGCACTTCGGTATTCATTCGGTATTTTGAAGGCCCATCGACTCTTCAACCGGCGGCCGCGACACTTGCGTTTCCGCCGCGAGGGGTCACTGTTCATTTTCATCCAACCAAAGGCGCTGATGACTACGACGAACACCGGCACTACACCCGACCGTCAGATCGAGCTCGACGCTCTCTTCGCCGACCTGGACCAGGAATTCGCCATCACGCGTCGCGTTCTCGAGCGCTACCCCGAAGGGCACGCCGATTGGAAGCCGCACGAGAAGTCGATGAGTCTCGGCGAGCTGGCTGCGCACGTTGCAAACCTCCCGCATTTCGGCAAGAGGATAGCGGAGAGCCCCGAGTTCGACTTCGCCACCACCCCGTACGCCCCGCCCACCGCCCGTACCCGTGCCGAGATCCTGGATCTCTTCGACGAGAGATCCGCGGCCGCACGCAAAGCAGTCGGCTCGCTCGGTGCCGACGCCATGCTCACCGACTGGACGCTGCGCGTCGGCGAGAAGATCATCGCCACCGCCACGCGCGCCCAGCAACTGCGCCGCCTGATGCTGAGCCACATCATCCACCACCGCGGCCAGCTCACCGTCTACTACCGCCTCCTCCACGTCCCCGTCCCGAGTGTATATGGCCCCTCGGCGGACGAGCGGATTTAGGGGGAGAAAGCAGAAAGCAGTTAAAAGCTGAGGGTTCAGGAGGCAGGCGCCAGGGGCAGGAACGGTTCGTAATACGTCGTCATCCCCGCGAAAGCGGGGACCCATGTTAGCCAGACAGAACATGGGTCCCCGCTTTCGCGGGGATGACCCCGAATTACGAGTAGTTCACTGCTTTCTGCTTTCTGCTTTCTGCTTTCTGCTTTCTCGTAGTTCCCGCTTTCTCTCTCCCCACTCGGTACGCTTCGTGCAACCTCATCGGCGTCCACCGCCGGACCACGGCGGAGTATTGCCGGTGCGGCGCTCGGGCCGGGAGACGCTTCCAACACTTCGTCTCATCGCGGGTCAGCGGGTTTTCGCGCCAGGCGTGACTCTCATCTCTGCTACGGGAGCGTGACCATGGCAATGGACAACGACGACGTCGTCTCGGTTCTCAACAACCTGATCGAGACGTGCGAGGACGGAGTGAAGGGATTCCGCGACGCCGCCGAAGCGATCGGAAACCCGATGGCCAAGCAGGTCTTCCACACGCGCATCGAGTACATCGAGCGTGCCGAGTCGGATCTCAAGGCGGCGGTGCGTCGTCTTGGCGGCGACCCGGAAGACCGCGGCAGCGCCACCGGCGCAATGCATCGCGGCTGGATGAATCTCAAGGCCGCGATCACGGGGAAAGACGACGAGGCGATCATCGCCGAGGCCGAGCGCGGCGAGAATGCCGCCGTGGAGCGCTACGAGGACGCGCTCGAGAAGGATCTCCCGGCGGACATCCGGCTCCTCGTCGACAAGCAGTATCGCGGCACGCTGCAGAATCGCGACCGGGTTCGCGAGCTGCACCAGACCATCAAGGGCGGCTCGGTCGGCAGAGCGGCCGCTCGCGACCGCGAGGCGCCGCCTCCGGTGTGATGAACGATTCCCTGAAATGCAGCTGCGGCCCGCGAATTCGCGGGCCGCAGCTGCATTCCAGATGCACGAGCGAGCCGGGTGGGGCGAGGCACATCGAGCGTCCGCCCCACTTTCAATCCACTCCCAGGATCTCCGCGAAGAGATCGAGCGCTCGTGGATCGCCCGACTGGCCCAGCCAGAAGAGAGCTCTGTCGCGCACGAATGGCGCGGTGTTGCTGCGAGCGACACGGATGAGCGCCGGCACCCCTTCATCGCGCGGCTGCTGGGAGAGCGCGAAGACCGCGGCACCACGGACCTCGTCGCGCTCCGACTCATCGTCGTCGCGGTCGGCGAAGAGCTCCCGGTGATCCATCGCCGCCGCGGCCGCGCGGCTCAGCCAGAAGGTCGCACTCTCGCGCGTGGCGTGCGGTATGCTCTCGCTGCGTGCGATGCGAAAAAGCTCGGGCCATGGGGTTACGCTGTCGGCGAGCACGACGGCGAGGATGGCATCGTCGCCCACGCTCGACCTGGCTCGACCCGCGAGAGCGAGGAAGTAATCGGCAGCCTCGCGGGATCCCACGGTGCCGATATCGCGGAGGTCGGACGCCGAGTCGTTTCCGCCGACGAACACCCTGGCGCGGCTCACCTCTCCGTCACGCACAGTGAGCACCGCCCGCACCGGGCCCGGTACGCACCACTCCCTGCCGTAACCGTAGTCCGAGCCGGATGAATTGCGTCGCATGAAGGTGTGGCTACCCGCTCCGATGCTCCCGCGTCCATCGCCGCACACACCGGGACGCGAGGCGAAGCGTAGCTGCACGGTGCCGTTGCCAATCCCCGCCACACGGCTCTCCAGCGATTGCGCGCGCGCCGTCGCGCTGGCGAGGAGCGAACCTGCCGCCACGAGCGCCAACGTCGATCGCGCGACGCCTCTCACGGCAGTGGCCACCGCGGGGCGCCCCGCCACCGCGGCGATCGGTTTCACGATCGTTCGCATCGCACCCTCCTCACTTCTCGAGAATGGATGTCAGCAGCTCGATCACGCGCGGATCGTCCTTCTGACCGAGCCAGAAGAACGCTCGCTTCCGCATCGAGTGGTCGGGATCGCTGCGCGCTATCTCTATGAGCCCATCGGTCGCTGCGGAGTCGTCGCGCTGCGAGAGGACGAAGATCATCTGTCGCTTGAGCTCGGGATCGCGGAAGTCGTGATACAGCTTCAGCAGGTCGGACGTCGGCGCTCCGCCCTGGCCCGCCCAGAAAAGTGCCTGCTTCCGGACCGCGGTCGTCTCGCCGTTGCGTGCGATGTCCATGAGCGCTGGCAAGCCGGCCCCATCGGGGAGCTGCGAGAGAACGAAGGTCGCGTGCTTTCGCATCGACTCGTCCTCCGAATCGTCGTTCGCTATCGCGCGCACGGGCTCGAGCACCTCGGTCTCGCCGATCTGCCCCGCCCAGAAGAGCGCGGGCTTACGTACGTCGGTCGGACGATCGCGATCACGGGCGAGCTCGATGAGCTGTGGCCACACGGATACGCTGTCCGCCAGCGCAGCGGGGGAGATCGCCTTCCGAGCTACTTCCTCGCTGGCCGAGCGCGCCAGCCCGAGGAAGTAGTCGGTGGCCTCGCGCGCACCCACCACGCCGAGGTCGGTCACCTCCGATCCGGTGTCGTGGATCCGGCCCACATAGGTGCGTATTCTGGTTACGGTGCCGTTCGACACGGTGAGCCGCACACGCACCGGCCCCGGTTCGCAATCGTAATCCCAGCTCCCGCGAGTATGGACGCCAACGGACACGTCGTCGGGCGACCGGAACGTGATGCTCCCCTCGCCATTGCCACACACTCCCGGCCGCGATGCGAAGTGGAGCTCCGCCTCACCCTGCACTCCTGCTATCCGCTGCGACAGCGACTGCTGCGCCCTCCCCGCTGCCGGGGCGAGCAGCGTCAGCGTCATCCCCGTGGCGAGCAGAGAACCTGCTCGCCGCGTCCATGCGCGCCGTACGCGCGTATCAGAGCGAATCATTGGTGATTATCTCCTCGAGGAGTTGCCGCACCCGCGGATCGTCGCGCTGGCCGAGCCAGAAGATCGCCTTCTTGCGCAGCTCCACGTCGGGGTCGTGCCTCGCGATGTCTATCAGCTTGTCCATCGCGGCGCTCTCGTTGCGCTGCGAGAGGACGAAGATCACCTGCTGCTTGAGCTCCTGATCGGAGAGGCGGCCGTACATCGCCGAGAGATCCGAGATGGGAACCCCGCCCTGGCCGGCCCAGAAGAGCGCCTTCTTGCGGACTTCAGGGTCCTGCTTCGAGTCCGCGGCGACATCCAGCAGCCAGCGCCCTTTGTCCTCGCTCTCCCCCTGTGATACGGCCATGAGCACCCGCTCCTTCAGCCGCGTGCTCTCGAGCGCGGGAAAGATCTGCCGGAGGTAGCTCGCGCCCGCTCGGTCGCCGCTCATCTGCCCCAGACCGAAAATCGCCCGCGCGCGCGTCTCCTCGGGAAGATCCTTCCTGCCTACAATGTCGCGGAGGATCGCGCCAGCGCGTTCGCCGGAGTGCTGGGAGAGCGCGAAGATCGCCTTGCGCTGCAGCTCCTCATCCTTCGAAGTGCGGAGTATGGAATCGAGCAGCGACACCGATCGGTCGCCTGGAACCTGGCCGAGCCAGAAGACCGCCTGCTCCCTCACCTCGGACGACGGATCGTCGCGCGCCACACCGAGCAGGATGTTCGCGCTCTCCTCGTTGTTCTTCTGCGACACGAGGAAGACGGCCTTGCGGCGGAGCGACTCGGAGCAGGCATCACGACGCGCCAGCACCTTCTTCAGGACGGGGAGCGCCTGGTCGGCGTCCATCTGCATGAGCGCGTTGAGCGCGGCCACGCGCATGTCATCGTCATCGGATGGGCACCCCTGGGTGGCCGAGTCCGCGGCCTTGTGGATCTCCTCGGCCGCCTGCGCCTCCCCGCGCTTCGCCAGCTCGCCGCGGATGCGCGTTTCGAGCGCCGAGGCGTCGCCGCGCGTCGCGGCGGACGGGTAGCGCGACCGCTGGTCTTCGAGACTCGCCAGCGCGTCGTGCAGATCGTCGGTGCCGCCGCGCCGGTAGAGCGCGAAGGCGCGCCAGTAGAGCGCATCGCCGGCGTACGCGGATTCGCCGTAATCGTCGGCGATCTGCTCGAAGAGGCGTGCAGCGCGCCCGTAGTCGCCGTCGTTCAGCGCCTTGCGCGCCGCGCGGTAGAGCGAGTCGGCGGAATCATTGGGGAAGAGTGCGGCAGGCGGAATGGTGCGGAACGACTCGGCCGCATCCACGGCGGGAGCGGTTGCGTGGAACGATCCGAAAGTCGAGCCATCCCAGCTGCCGCCCACACTGGCGGCGACCGCCACAGCCAGTAACGATGTGAGCTTGAACATTGTGGTATTCTCCTCAGGTGCCGATCGGCAGCGCGCCGGCACCGGCCGGGGTCGCGCCGCGGATACGCGTCATCACGTCGTGCGAACGGAGCGATTGATCGATGAGCTGCAGCTCATCCTTCTTCGAGCCATGCTCTGCGCCGAGCTGGGTTATCTGCGTGAGAACTATTTCCAGGTCGCCGAGCAGCTTGCGCAGGCGCGGGTCGCTGGAGCCGGGCGAGTCGAGCAGGAGCCGGGTGGTGCCGAGGAGGTCGCCGGCCCACGAGGTGATCTGCGGATCCACCTGCCCCCTCTCGGACTCCGCGCGGTACGACGTGAGCAGCATCTCCACGCGTCCCAGGTGCTCGGCCGTGAGCGTCGCGTAGGCGACGCTCTCCCGGCTCGGGGCAGCCGCGCTGCCGCCGGAACGCGGCGCCGGCTGCGACATGGATTCGGGTGTGTTGCGCGGGTTGGTGCGCGACTCCGGCGGTACCACCGCGAGCCGCTCCTCCTGCGCGAACGGCGAACGGTCGCGCTGAGTGGTGCCATCGCTCGTGCCGGCAGCATCGCGACTTCCGGGGCGCGAGCCGGAGTCGTGCACGCTCGCGGATTCGCTTCCCATCCCGGCGAGCTGCCGGCTCTCGGAGTCGGGCGCCGTGCGCGTGCCCTCGGCCATGAAGCGCGAGTCCATCCTGCCACGCAGGATGTAGCCGATCCCGATTCCTACCAGGAGCATCGCGGCGATCGCCGCGCCGAACATCAGCCAGCGGTGCGCACGTACTCCCGGCGACGCCGTGCTCGAGCTTCTGGCTCGGCGCTCGGCCTCGATGCGCGCCCACATCGCATCGCGAGGCGTGGGAGGCGGCGCGTTGTAATCGCGCGCCGCGTGCTGCAGGAAGCTCTCGAAGTTGTCGTCTGTCATGCCGTCCACTCTCCCGCAAAATCGGCGAGCGCCGTCCTCAACTTGGCTCGCGCCCGCGACAGCTGCGCCTTCGACGTACCCGGCTGCAGGCCCAGCGCGCCGGCGATCTCCTCGTGCGTGTAACCCTCCACGTCGTGCATCACGAACACCGTCCGGTATCCGGGTGGAAGCGCATCGATCGCCTGAGCGAGCCGCCTCTTGAGGTCCGGTTCCGCGCGCCGCACCGACCACTCGTGGTCGCCCGCGTCGTTCAGATCGGCCTCGCGCGTCCGCAGCCGCTTCACCTTTCGCAGTCCGTTGAGCGACACCGACACGGCTATGCTGTGCAGCCAGGTGGCGAAGCTCGAATCGCCGCGAAAGTCCTTCAGCCGCTCGAATGCCCGGATGAACGTGTCCTGCGTGAAGTCCTGGGCGAGATCGTCGCTCCCGGCGAGGCGATAGGCCAGTCTGTAGACGCGGTCGACGTGCGCGTCGTACAACGCGCGCTCGGCCGCCGGATCACCGGCTCTCGCTCTCGTCAGTAGCTGTGACTCGTCCACCGGACCTCGGTGTTCCCAGGGCACTCGAATCGACTGCCCGTGAGACACACGGTGGCTGGGAAGGGTTGCGTGGCGCGGGGGCTCCGGGAGGGGTGGAACGTGACCCGAGTCCGGCGCATTGATCCGGTGTTCATACAGGCCACCAGGAGGAGATCCGACACATGAGAAGAGACGTACACGAATACTCTGCGCGGCTGATCTGGGACGGCAACAACGGTAACGGAACGTCTACCTATGCCGGCTACGGGCGCCAGTACCGGGTGCTCATCGGGGGGAAGCCGGCTATCGAGGGGACCGCGGACCCGATGTTCAAGGGCGATGCGAGCAAGCACAACCCCGAGGATCTCTTCCTGGCCGCGATCTCCGGCTGCCACATGCTCTCATATCTGGCCCTCTGCGCGCGGGAGGGCGTGAACGTTCTCGCCTACGAGGACGATCTGCGCGGGACGTTGAAGTTCGACGGTCGCGGCGGAGGAAAGTTCGAGGAGGTGGTGCTGCACCCGACGGTGACCATCACCGAGGATAGCGACCGCAAGCTGGCAATCGCGCTCCACGAGAAGGCGCACGAGCTCTGCTTCATCGCGGCGTCGTGCAGCGTTCCCATTCGGAACGAGCCAGTGGTCGAGTCTCGAGCGGCCGAGCCGAGTGTGTGAGGGAGAGAGCAGAGAGCAGAGAGCAGAAAGCAGAAAGCAGAGAGCAGTGACTGCAAGGGTTCAGGAGGCAGGGTTCAGGGTTCAGGAACTGTCCGGCGGTCGGGATCTCACCCCGAGGTAGTCACTGAACCCTGAACCCTGCCTCCTGAACCCTGTAGTTCTGAACCCTTGCAGTCACTGCTTTCTGCTGTCTGCTGTCTGCTTCCTCCCACCCTCCACCTCCCTCCCCTGCCCGTACAGCACCTGCCCCGGCTTCGCGCCGGTGTGCTGGCCGTGATCGATTACGACGACGCCGTTCACGATCACCCAGTCTATTCCTGTCGGAAAGAGTGTGGGCTCATCGTACGTCGCGCGGTCCTGGAGTGAGTCGAGATCGAAGATCGTGACGTCGGCCCAGTTACCCGCCTCGATCATCCCGCGGTTGGCGAGGCGCATCCGGGTGGCTGGCCAGGAGGTCATCTTGCGGATCGCTTCGGGGAGCGTGAGCACGTGGCGGTCCTTCACGTAGTGTGCGATCACGCGCACTGCGTTGCCGTAGCTCCTCGGGTGCGGGAGGCCGAGTCCATCCTGCTCGCCAGGCTTAAGCGCGGCACCGGCATCGCTGCCGATGCTCGTCCAGGGGAACTGCAGCGCGGTCTCGATGTCGGGCTCGCCCATCATGTAGTAGAGCGCCATCACGCGTCCTTTCCCCTGCGCGACCAGATCGAACGCGGCGTCGGCGGGGTCCTTCCCCATCAGCTTCGCGATCTCGGCGAGCGACTTGTTCTCGTACTTCGCGTTCTCCGGGTTGCGCGCATTCACCAGCACGATGCCGTTCCAGCCGCCCGCGGCCTCCACGATGTTCCACCACCCGGGTGATCCGGTCTGGATCTCGCGCTTCAGGCGCGCGCGGATCTCCGGATCGGCGAGGCGGGCGCGCAGCGAGTCCATCCCGCCGTCGAACGCCCAGCTCGGGATCACCGCTTCGAGTCCGGTGCCACCGGCCGTGTAGACGTACATGTCGGCGGCTACATCCACACCGCGCGCACGGGCGGAGTCGACCACCTGCTTCACGGAATCCATGAGCACTCCCCACCCCGGACGGTACGCCGCCTTGAGGTGGAAGATCTCCACCGGCATCCCCGACTCCTCGCCCACCTCTATCGCCTCCCTCACCGCGCCCACGAGTCCCTTACCCTCGTCGCGGATGTGGCTAGCGTAGATCCCGCCGCGCTGGGCGGCGGCCTTTCCCACCTCTATCAGCTCCTTGGTGGTGGCGTAGCTGCTCGGCGGGTAGATGAGCGCCGTGGTCATCCCCATCGCGCCGCCCATCATCGCCGTGTCGACTATGGCGCGCATGCGCGCGAGCTCGGCGTCAGTCGGCGCGCGCGATGATCTCCCGAGCACCGCGACACGCGCCTGCGTCTCGCTGTAGTAGGAGCCGAAGTTGATGCTGATCCCTTGGCTTTCGAGCGTGGCGAAGTAATCGGCCACCTCGCCCGCGGACACTGGTGTTCCACCCTCGCCACCGATCGCGGTCGTCACGCCCATGCGCAGTTTGTTCTCGGCGAGCCCGTTCTTCGGGAGCACGGAACCCGACTGGTCCATCATGTCGATCCAGCCGGGCGACACGTACTTGCCTTCCGCGTCTATCTCGCGAACGCCGCGTCCCTCGACCTGGCCGACCTTGACGAAGCGCCCGTCGCGTATGGCTACGTCGGCTCTGATCCACGGATTCCCCGCGCCGTCGAAGACGCGGCCGTTGCGGATGACTATGTCGTAGGGAGCGGGGCGTGCAGTGTCGCTGCTCGTCCCGCGCGATGCCGACGCAGATTCCGCGGCCGCGGCCCCGGTGGGTGCCGGCGCGGCCGTTGGGCGGCGGGCGGTGGAAGCGCAGCCGGCGAGGAGTAGCGCCGCGGCCATCCGACTGGCCGTGAGAAACATGCTTCGGTGACGGCACGGGCTATGGGGCATTGGCGGAGCTCGTGGGTTCGCGGGGAAGGACGTGCGAGTCGTGCGAGATCCGCTGTTGGCGCGGATGGCGCTCGCTCGAATCGGGCCGGGCGTTGGCGGGCGATGCGCCGAGTCCCGTTCGGTATTCTACATTGTATCCCCAATTATGGCCACGACGGCGCCAGATCTGTGAGTGAGGGCTCAATGCGGGCAGACTCCATTGAGACCCGGAGCTGACCCCGGCCTTCGTTGCGATCTCCCCTACCGCCATTCCATCTTCCGCTACCAACCCTGGAGACATGAATGGCGAAACCAGCGCGCACCACTCGAATCCTCCTTGCTGCAGCCTGTGCGGCAGCGCTACTCGCGGCACTGGCATTCACGCTGCGCGACAACTCGGCATCTCGGGCCGAGCTTCCATTGGCCGTGGCGCTGGACGCCGCGCCCACCCCTCCACCGATCAAGCACGTCTTCATCATCGTTCTGGAGAACAAGCTCTACGAGACGACCTTCGGTCCCGGTACCGAGGCGCCCTACCTAGCCGACACGATGGTGAAGGCCGGCGCGCTGCTCACTCAGTACTACGGAATCGGGCACTACAGTCTCGACAACTACATAGCGATGATCAGCGGTCAGGCACCCAACCCGGTGACGCAGGCCGACTGCGGGAAGTTCATCGACTTCGTCGAGACGGGAGTCGCGGAATACGGCCAGGCGATCGGCAAGGGGTGCGTCTATCCGGCGCATGTGCAGACGATCGCCAATCAGCTCGAGGCGCGCGGCCTCACCTGGCATGGCTACATGGAGGACATGGGGAACGACCCCACACGCGAGTCTGCAACGTGCGGCCACGCGCGCATCGGCGAGGGCGACATGACCGAGGGCGCGCAGAAGGCGAGCCCGGGACACCCGCTCGATCAGTACGCTGCGAAGCACGACCCTTTCGTGTACTTCCATTCGATCATCGATTCGACCACCTGCGATCACAACGTCGTACCCCTCAGCCGGCTCGAGGCCGACCTCGCCTCGGCTGACTCGACGCCTAACTACATCTTCATCTCGCCGAACCTCTGCAACGATGGACACGACTCGCACTGCGTGAGCGGCGAGCAGGGCGGACTCGCGGCGGCGAACGGCTTCCTGCGCAAGTGGGTGCCGCTCATCCGGAATTCTCCCGCTTTCCGCGACGGGCTGCTGATAGTCACCTTCGACGAGGCGAGCTCCAAGGACGCCACTGCCTGTTGCGACGAGCAACCCGGGCCGAACGCGAAGGCGCCCGGAATCCAGGGCCCGGGCGGCGGACGCATCGGTGCCGTGCTCATCTCGCCATTCATCAGGCCGGGCACCGTATCGAACACTCCGTACAACCACTACTCCATGCTCCGCAGCATCGAGGATGTCTTCGGTCTCGACCACCTCGGCTACGCGGGGCAGGACGGCCTGCGTCCCTTCGGCGCCGACGTGTACACGGCTGCGACGGGGTCAGGTCTTTAGAGCGGTTCCGGCTCCAGTAACGACGGGGTCAGGTCTTGCATCGTGCATCAGTCAGCCTCCTGCTGACTGATGCACGATGCAAGACCTGACCCCGTCGTT
>DASSNL010000249.1:0-6265 GCA_035688075.1 Gemmatimonadaceae bacterium | reverse complement strand
CTTCAACGAGCGACGCACCAGGCCGTACACCATCTCCGACGACGACGAGATGGCGACGGTTCGGAAGTCGCGTGAGCTCGCGGCTCGGCTCATCGGTGCTTCACCCGAGGAGATCGGGTGCATGGTGAACACCACCTACGGGATCAACGTGGCCGCGCGCTCGCTCCCTCTGGTGGAGGGCGATCTGGTACTGAGTTACGGCCGCGAGTTCCCCGCGAACGTCTATCCCTGGATGGCGCTCGAGCGGCGCGGCGTACGCTTCGAGCAGATCCCCTGTAACGAGGACGGGCTGCCGGAGGAGGACTGGCTCCACGAAGCGCTCGACAGGGAAGGGGTGAAGGCGGTGTCTGTGTCGTGGGTACAGTTCTCCAACGGCTACAAGACCGACCTCGCCTCGCTCGGCCGCGAATGCCACGCGCGCGGCATCTACCTGGTGGTTGACGCAATCCAAGGACTTGGCGCCGCCACGATCGATGTGCACGAGTGCGACGTGGACATCCTGGCCTGCGGCGGCCAGAAGTGGCTCCTCTCACCGTGGGGGACCGGCTTCGTCTACGTGAAGCAGGAGCTGATCCGCCGGCTGGAGCCCGGTGTGGTGGGGTGGATGGCCACGCGCGGTTCCGAGGACTTCAGCCGCCTGGTGGACTACGATTTCACGTACTACGACGATGCGCGTCGCTTCGAGGTGGTGACGCTACCGTATCAGGACTTCGCCGGATTCAACTCGAGTCTGGAGTTGCTGCTCGAGCTGGGGCCCGAGGCGGTCGAGCGTCACGTCACCTGCCTGCTAGACATCGCCGTGGAGTGGGCGAGCTCGCGACGCGACGTGCGGCTCATCACTCCGGCCGATCGTGCGCGCCGAGCCGGGATCGTCGCCATGGTGCCGCGCGGCGACGTGCGTGCTGCCTCGGAGCGACTCACGCGCGCGAAGGTAGCGCACTCGCTGCGCGAGGGCGCCATCCGCTTCGCGCCACACTGCTACAACACCGAGGCCGAAATACGAACCGCGCTCGCGGTGATGATGGGCGAGCGCGGTTAGCTGAGCAGCCGCACCAGCGCGTAATCGCGCGCGCCTTTCCTGAGAAGCAGGTGACTGCCGGGCAGGAGGTCGCTCTTCTCGATGGTGCGATCGCTCGCCGAGAGCCGCCTACCGTTCACATTCAGGCCACCCTGTTCGAGAAGCCGGCGCGCCGCGCCCTTCGACGGTGTGAGTTTGGCTGCAACGAAGAGATCGAGGACGTCGATCTCTCCGCCCCCCGGCGCCGGTAGCTCCACGAACGGCACCTCTGCCGCGAGCGCGTCGAGCGCCGGGCGCGATAGCTGTCGCGCCTCCGCCTTTCCGAAGAGGAGTGCCGAGACCTCGGCGGCAGTCTGGCCCGCCTCGGCACCGTGCACACGCGAGGTGACATCGTTGGCGAGCGCCTGTTGCGCGGTGCGCCGCTCCGGATGCTCCAGCGTCTCGCGATCGAGCGCCTCTATCTCCTCGCGACCGAGGAGCGTGAAGAAGCGCAGGTACTTGCCCACGTCGCGATCGTCGGTATTGATCCAGAACTGGTACATCCGGTACGGCGAGCTGCGCGCCGGATCCAGCCACACCGCGCCTGCCTCCGTCTTGCCGAACTTCGTCCCCGATGCGGTGGTCACGAGCGGGAGCGTGAGCGCGTGCGCCTCCTTCCCCTCGGTGCGCCGGATGAGCTCCACGCCGGCGGTGATGTTCCCCCACTGATCGCTCCCGCCAATCTGCAGCGTAGCTCCCTCGCGCCGGTGCAGCTCGAGGTAGTCGTACGACTGGAGGAGCATGTAGCTGAACTCGGTGTAGGAGATCCCGGCCTCCATGCGTGACTTCACGGACTCCTTCTGGAGCATGTAGTTCACCGTGAAGTGCTTCCCGACGTCGCGCATGAACTCCACCGCCCCGAGACCGAGGAGCCACTCGGCGTTGTCACGCATGATGGCACCGTGCGTTCCGGAGAAGTCGAGGAAGCGTTCGAGCTGGGAGCGGATGGCGCGCGTGTTCGCCTCCACGACCTCGGGCGAGTTGAGCTGGCGCTCGGCGGTCTTCCCGCTCGGGTCGCCGATCATCCCGGTACCCCCGCCCACGAGCACGATCGGGCGATGACCAGCCCGCTGGAGATGCGCCAGCCCCATCACAGGTACCAGGTTCCCCACGTGCAGGCTGGGAGCGGAGGGGTCGAAGCCGCAGTACGCGGTAACGGCTCCGCGGGCGAGCCACTCCGGGAGACCTTCGGTGTATTGACTGAGCATACCGCGCCAGGTGAGCTCGTCGAGCAGCTGTGCGGTGGGGAGGGTAGTGGAGGACATTCCCCAAAGATACGGTGACACCGAATATCCGTACACCGCCACCGCTCGTTAGGCGGTCCTGCTGATCGTTCATACACCGGCACGCCGTGTGCCTTGCGTTGCCGCATGGCGTGGCCGACGTTAGGTTCAGATTTCCGACCTCAAGAGCTCAGTTGCCTCTGTACCCTCACGAGCCCATCGGCGTGACTCCGACCGCCGAGTTCCATGGCTGATCTTCCGTTTCAGCGGCGCTTCTGGAAGAAGCGGCCGCGCCTCACGCGCGCCCTGCTTCTGCTCGGCGTCTTCGGCTTCACCTTCGCGGTGGGAATCGCCTACGCTTCATGGACCCTGGTCTGTCGCGGCGACGCCTGCCCCGACGCCCGGCGCCTGGAGGCATTCACGCCGCACCAGACGTCCAAGCTGTACGCCGCCGATGGTCGCTTCATCGCCGAGCTCGGCCTCGAGCGCCGCACCCTGGTGACGCTGGACGAGATCCCGAAGACCGTGCAGGAAGCGTTCATCGTCACCGAGGACAAGCGCTTCTACGAGCATAACGGGATCGACTGGATCCGCGCCTTCGGCGCCGCGTTCCATAACGTCCTCGCCGGCGGATACGCTCAGGGCTTCTCGACCATCACCATGCAGCTCGCGCGGAACATCTTCACCGAGAAGATCAGCCGCGAGAAGACGCTCACGCGCAAGCTGAAGGAGATGAAGATCGCCCGGCAGATCGAGTCGCTCTATCCGAAGCAGAAGATCCTGGAGCTCTACCTCAACCAGATCGCGCTCGGCAACGGCGCGTACGGGGTGGAGACCGCCTCGCAGCGCTACTTCGGAAAGTCGGTGCGCGATCTCAATCTCGCCGAGGCGGCCACCCTCGCCGCGCTCCCCAAGGCGCCCTCGCGCTACAACCCGCGGCGCTTCCCCGACCGCGCCATCCAGCGGCGCAACACGATCATCGCGCTCATGCGCGAGCAGGGAATAGTCAGCGAGGCCGATGGCCAGCTCGCGCAGGCGTATCCGCTGCAGCTCGCCCGCAGGACGGAATCGGGCGAGCTCGCGCCGTACTTCGTGGAGTGGATCCGGAAGCAGCTCGAGGATCAGTTCGGGAGCCGGCTCTACACGCAGGGCTACAAGGTGTACACCACCCTCGACATAGACATGCAGCTCGCCGCCGAGCGCAACCTCGAGCAGCAGCTCGAGTCGATCGAGGGAGGGAAGTGGGGAAAGTTCAACCACATCACGTACGAGCAGTACCAGGCGCGCAACGCGAACGGGGAGGGGGATTCGCTCGGCAACTCGCCGTACCTGCAGGGCGCCTTCGTCGCGATGGACCCGCGCACCGGTGCGGTGCGCGCGCTGGTTGGCGGGCGCGATTACGACGACTCCAAGTTCAACCGCGCCACCCAGGCACTCCGGCAGCCGGGCTCCACCTTCAAGCCGATCGTCTACTCGACCGCGATCCACAACGGTTATCCGCTGTCCTACATGCTCGACGACACGGCGCTCTCGCTGCCGCAGGACAACGGGACCATCTGGACGCCGCAGAACTACGACCTGAAGTACGAGGGCTACATGCCGATGCGGCGCGCCCTGTATCAGTCGCGCAACCTCCCCACCATCCGCCTCGGGATGGAGCTGGGTGAGCGCAACGTGATCGACATGGCGCGGCGCATGGGACTCACGACACCGATCCCGCCGGTACCGTCGATCGCGATCGGCGCGGCCGACGTGTACCCGATCGAGATGGTGGGCGCGTATACCACCTTCGCCACACTCGGCGAGCGCGTTCAGCCCAACGGGATCCTGCGCGTGGAAGACACGCAGGGGAACGTTGTATGGGAGGCGAATCCGCGGCAGGTGCGCGTGCTCTCGCGCGATGAAGCGTGGCTGATGGTAGACGTGATGAAAGACGTGGTGCGTCGCGGAACCGCCGCGCGCGTGTGGTCCTCCGGCTTCCACATCCCTGCCGGCGGCAAGACTGGCACCACCAACGACTACGCCGACGTCTGGTTCATCGGCTACACCTCGGACATGGTTGCCGGGGTCTGGCTCGGCTTCGACCAGCCGCAGAAGATCATGTCGAACGCGCAGGGCGGCCGCCTCGCTGCGCCGGCGTGGATCGCCTTCATGAAGGAGGTCTACCAGCGCCGTCCGGCACCCCCCGACTGGCCGCGCCCCGAAGACATCCTCGTTCGCCAGATAGACAAGACGACGGGGATGCTGCGGAACCCCTTCTGCCCCGACAGCGTGGTCGCCACCGAGTATTTCATACCCGGCACCGAACCGGTAGGCGAGTGCACGGTACACACGCCGTTCGGCATCCAGTCGCCCATGGACTCGGCGGCCGCGAACATGTCGCGCCCTTACAACCAGCCCGGCGGCCCTCCCCGCCGCGACTCGCTACGGCCGGTGCCCGATCCGTTCCATATCCCGGGTTCGAGTCCCCGGCGCCCCGATACTTCGGGGGTGAGGCGAAGTCCGTAGGCGCCGGGAAAGTGGGAACAGACAGCAGAGAGCAGAAAGCAGGAAGCAGCGAACGGCTCTTAGGGCTAGGGCCCTCGTCCCCGAGGCAGTTCGCTGCTTCCTGCTTTCTGCTCTCTGCTCTCTCTCTTCTCCCCCGCCCCTCTCCCGGTTATCATAAACTCATCTCTCTCCGAGGCGAGCATGTCCGACGGAAGTTCTGGCCGAACTTCGCTGATCTGGCGCGATGGCCAGCTGGTGCCCTGGGAAAGCGCGACCGTCCATGTGATGAGTCACGTGGTGCACTACGGCTCGTCCGTGTTCGAGGGGGTGCGCTGCTACAACACGCCTGCGGGGCCCGCGATCTTCCGGCTTCGCGACCACATGCAGCGGCTCCACGACTCGTGCCGGATCTACCGGATCGTTCCTCGCTACGATGTGGACACGCTCTCGCAGGCGTGCATCGAGACCGTAGCGTCGAACGAGCTTCTCGAGTGCTACCTCCGGCCGATCGTTGTCCGCACCGGTGAGCAGATGGGGATCTATCCGGTCGATCTTCCGGCGGAGACGTTCATCATCGCATGGCGTTGGGGACGCTACCTCGGTGACGATGCCCTCGAGATGGGAGTCGATGCAGGGGTGTCTAGCTGGCGCCGGCCGGCGCCGGACACGATCCCGGCGCTCGCCAAGGCAGGCGGCAACTACCTCGGCTCGCAGCTCGCCAAGATGGAGGCGCGCGTCAATCGCTACTCCGAGGGGATAGTGCTCGACACCATGGGGTACGTAGCCGAGGGGAGCGGGGAAAATGTCTTCCTCGTGCGCGGCGGCGTGTTGTACACGGCTCCGCTTTCGGCGGGGATCCTGGCTGGGATCACGCGCGACTCGGTCATGCGGATCGCACGCGATCTTGGTATCGAGGTTCGCGAGGAGGTCATCCCGAGGGAGATGCTGTACATCGCCGACGAGCTCTTCTTCTCGGGCACGGCGGCGGAGCTGACGCCGATCCGGTCGGTGGACCGCATCCAGGTGGGCGAGGGGAAGCCGGGTCCTGTCACCCGAGCGATTCAGAAGCAGTTCCTCGGAATCGCGACCGGTAAGATCGAGGACCGCTACGGCTGGCTCACGCCGGTTGGCGATGCGGTGACGGCGCTCGGATGAGGGAGAGAAGAGCAGTGGACTACTCGCGCGGTTGCCGAACCCATCCCTGGCACAGTTCGGGGGTGGCGAGTGTAGAAGAACGGAGCGAATGCGCCGCCAGCGCGCGGCGCGACGGGAGTATGCCCGTGTGTCGTAGTTAGCACGCTCCCGCCTTCAGGATTCGGGCGGGAGTTTCTTTTGCTGGTCAAGGAGGGCCACGTGGTCGTCGGGTGTCTGGCGTTGAACGCATCGTTCGAGCCGCTCACGATGGTGCCCATGCGAAGGGCGCTTCGGCTCGTGCTCGATGGAAAGGCCGAGATCGTCGAGGCGGACGAGGAGCGCCTGGTTCATTCGGAGCGCCTCA
>DASSNL010000234.1:0-7643 GCA_035688075.1 Gemmatimonadaceae bacterium | reverse complement strand
GACCCGCCGGCTGCTGCGGCTCTGCCCGTTCGAAGATGGGCCGGTGCCGGTCGACTGGCTCAACTCGGCCGAGGTCAATCTCGACATTGCCGCGCTGGAGCAGCAGGGCCGCGACGGCGGCAGCTACGCCGAGCTCCCGGCTGCCGCTAGCGCTGCCAAGAGCTACGCCGCCTGGGAGAAGACCTTTGGCCAGTGGCTGCGCGCCAACCAGACGCTGACGCTGCTCCAGAGTCCAACTCTCAAGGCGATCGCGCGGGCGGGCGAGGCCGAGGGCGCGTTCCGCGCGCGCCTGCAGCTTCGCGCTCGCGAAGAGCGCGATGCCGGCGTCGAAGAGCTGCGGAAAAAGTACGCCGCGAAAACCGCAACGCTCGAGGAACGCCGAGCGAGGGCCGATCAGCGCGTGGAACGCGAACGCGCTCAGGCGGGCTCCGCTAAGATGGACACCTTCGTCGCTGCCGGTACCGCACTTCTGGGGGTGCTCCTCGGCCGCAAGCGCATGAGCGTGACCACGGCGTCGCGGATGGGAACCGCCATCCGGAGTGCCGGCCGATCGTACGGTCAGGCCGGCGATGTGACACGCGCGCAGGAGAGCGCCGATCGCGTTCGCCAGCAGATGTCCGACCTGGACGACGAGCTGCAGGCTGAGATCACCGCGCTCGGGAGTTCGTACGACGCGCAGAAGGAGGAGCTGGAGAGTGTGGAGATCCATCCAAAGCGTTCCGACATCCAGGTACACTTCGTCGGGCTGGGATGGGGTGACGAGGCGTGACTCGGCACCGTCCATACGGAGTAGGTAGTCCCTCCCTGTAGTCCAGCCACCTCGCGATCCCAACGGAGCTCCCGGTGTCGCCCACTGACCTCGCTCCCGCATTTCCCCACACGGAAGTCGCGCTCCAGATCGTTCTGGCACTCGCGCTGGGGCTCCTCGTAGGTCTGGAGCGCGAGTGGGCGCAGAAGGAGATCGGCGTCCGCACCTTCAGCGTGGTGGCGCTCATCGGGATGCTCGCTTCGCTCCTCGCTCCGGCGATCCTCGTGGGCGCGCTGGGGGGCGTGCTGCTCCTCGTGGTGCTGCTCAACGTGCAGAGCCTCATCCGCGACAACTCGCTGGAGCTCACCACATCGAGTGCCCTCGTCGCCGTACTTCTCCTGGGTGCACTGGTCGGACACGGTCAGTATTTCACCGCGATCACGTCGGCGGTGCTCATGACGATGCTGCTTGCGTGGAAGGCGGAGCTCTCGCAGTTCGCCGGCGAGCTGCGCCCCGAGGAGATCCGTGGGGCCGTCCTCCTCGGACTCATCAGCGCGGTGATCCTGCCGCTGCTCCCCGATCAGTTCGTGGATCCATGGCAGCTGTTGAACCCGCGCCAGGCGTGGGTCATCGTGGTCGTGATCGCCGGGATCGAGTTCCTGAACTACGTGCTGCTGCGGGTGTACGGCACGCGCGGGCTCTTCTGGACGGCGCTGCTGGGTGGGTTCGTGAACAGCACGGCAGCCGTTGCGGAGCTCGTGTCGCTGGTGAACGAGGAGCGCAGGCCGGGAGCGGGCGAAGCGTTGCGGGTACGGCTAGTGGCGCTGGTGCTAGTGGCGAACGCGGCGACGTTCGTGAGGAACCTCCTCATCCTGGCCATCTTCGCCTCGGCGTCGGCGGTAGTGGCGCTCCCGGCGCTTCTGGCCATGATAGTGGTTGCCGCAGCGCTGGCCTGGAGCCGGCTGCGGCGCGGGAACGGCGTCGTCGAGTCGCTTCGCCTCTCGTCCCCGATATCGCTGGGCCATGTGCTTCGTTTCGCGCTGCTCTTCCTGGTCCTGAACGTTGCTGGCGCGATGGCACAGCGGGCGCTTGGCGGGGTAGGCTTTGTGGTGGTCGGCGTGCTTGGAGGAGTCGTGAGCAGCGCGGGAACGGCCGCGAGCGCGGCCGCGCTCGCGGCGGCTGGCCAGATTTCTGCACAGACTGCCGCAGCAGCGGTCGTGCTTGCGTCGATCGTCAGCGCGCTGGTCAAGCTCCCCATCGTCTATCGCCAGGCGCGCGGGACGGAGATTCCGCGGCGCGTTTCCGCGGTCACGGCGGGAATAGTCGTCGTGGGCGTCGGGGCGCTCGTAGCCGGGTCACTGCTTGCGAGGTGAGCGACGGTGCATGGTGGATGAACTTCCGGAACGACGTGCGCGGCGCGGGCTGTCGGGCGTGCCCGCGCCACTCGTGAGGAGTGCCGCCGTGGGCGGCGGCCGCCTCCTCCGGTGTTCGTGCGCCGTGGCGCTTCTGGTCTGCGCCTCGAGAACGGATGCCCGGGCGCAGCAGGATTCCTCAACGAGCGTGGCCAATCCGGACACCACGCGGATAGTCGCCGGGCAGGACACCGCCGCGACCAGCACCATCGTCCCCACCGATACCACCCGCCTCCCCGTCTCCTGTGACGGGAAGAGGATCTCCGAGATCCTCGTCATCCGCCAGCCGCCGACTATCCTCTCGAAGGTGAAACCCGCCTGGATTCGCCCCGCCGTCGCCGTAGCGATCCAGCACCGCAACACCAAGGCGGATGCCATCACTCCCTTCCTCCAGGTGCGGCAGGGGGAGGAGTGCTCCGACTTCCGGCTCGCCGAGTCTGCGCGCGTGCTGCGCGCGCAGCCGTACCTTGCGGACGCCGAAGTGCACGCCTTCCCCGACGACAGCGGCGGGGTGCTGGTGGAGGTGACGACGGTGGACGAGGTGCCGCTGGTGCTGAACGTGGGAGTATCGCACGGCGAGATCTCACGACTGACCTACGGGAACTCGAACATCATGGGCGACGGCCTGTACGCCGCCCTGGAGTGGCGGCAGGGCTTCGCGTATCGCAACGGCTACGGCGGTCGCTTCACCAACTACCACGCCTTCCACGGCGCGAACGCCGCCACCGTCGTCGTAGAGAAATTCCCGCTTTCGAGCAACTACGCGGCCATGCTCGCGCACCCGTTCTACACGCAGTTCCAGCGGATGGGGTGGTACGCCGGCGTGCGCAGGAGCAGCGACTACGTGTCGTTCATCCGGCCGAACGACCTCACTCTGGCGCTGGGCACCACACGAACTCGGTGGGATCTCGGTGGCGTGTTCAGGGTGGGCGGAGGGCGCGGCCACTTCTTCGCTGGCCCGCTCATCAGCCAGCAGCGCATCACCACGGATGAGACCGCGCGCATCATCACCGACAGCGGTTACGTGATGAATCCCGACTCGCTCCTCGACGGACGCTATCCGACCCAGGACGAGACGCGGCTTTCAGCGGTGGTCGGTATGCGTTTCCTGGATTACGTGAGGGCGTACGGCTTCGACGCGCTCACCGGTTCGCAGGACGTGGGCGAGGGGATCCAGCTCGCCACGCAGTTCGGGCGAGGAGTGGGTGCAGGCGACCACGGTCTGTTTGCGAGCGCGGACCTGTACATGGGTGTCGGCTCGGAGACATCCTTTCTCGCGCTGCGGACTCAGTGGGAGACGCAGCGCCGGCCCGACCTCGGATACTGGGGCGACGTGGTGGGGAGCGGGCGACTCGCCTGGTACTACAAGCCGTCGGACAGCGGAACCTGGATCTCCAGCCTCGAGCTCTCCGGAGGCTGGCGCGAGCGCACTCCCTTCCAGCTGACCCTCGGCGACCGCCAGGGCGGTCTACGCGGCTACCACGGTTCTAGAATCGCCGGGGCGAGACGTCTGGTGCTGCGCGTAGAGCGGCGCTGGGTGCTCGGAGGGATCACGCGCTTCGACAACATCGGCATCGCGGCGTTCGGCGACGCGGGGAAGATGTGGGCGGGGAACGTTCCCTACGGTGTGAACAGCGATATGAAGGCGAGCGTCGGAGTCTCGCTCCTGGCGGCCGTACCCAAGCAGTCGCGCCGGCTCATGCGCATCGACTTTGCGATGCCAGTGGTGCGTACCGCACGCACGGGTTTTCAGGTGCGAGCCGGGATCACCACTCCGATACTCGGGCTCTGGCGCGAGCCGCGCGATGTGACGAGAGCGCGATCGCTCGCGCTCTCATCCGACGTTTTCACCTGGCCGTAGCGGCGCTGTCGAGCCGCGCGATCGTCTTGTTGGAGGGCGGCCGTTCCTTGCGAAGCCGCGCCGACACTGCTTCGGCGCGCGCGAAGGCGTGAAGCAGATTCTCTCCCGCCAGCTTCTTCAGATCCTCATCGCTCCAGCCGCGCCGGGCAAGCTCGGCGAAGAGGCTGGGGAATTTGGAGACATCTTCCAGCCCCACCACCACGTCGGTTATCCCGTCGAAATCGCTGCCGATCCCCACGTGATCTATCCCGGCCACGTCGCGGATGTGCTCGATGTGGTCGGCCACCTGTGACAGCGTAGCGCGCGGAGCGGGGTGAGCATCGCGCCATGCCGAGACCTGCGCGCGCTGCGCGGCCGTGTCACCCGGGTGCTCGACGCGCGCCCTCTCGGATACGGCTGCGGCATCGCGCTCATGGGCCGCCACCTCGGGGGACACGAAACTCGGCACGAAGGGCACCATCACCACTCCGCCGTTCTTCGGGAGGCGGCGCAGGATGGAGTCGGGTACGTTGCGCGGAACGTCCACGAGGGCCCGCGCGGCGGAGTGCGAGAAGATAACCGGCGCTTCGGACACCTTCAGCGCGTCGCTCATCGTGGCCGGCGACACGTGCGCGAGGTCCACCAGCATCCCCAGCCGGTTCATCTCACGCACTACCTCTTCGCCGAAGGGAGTCAGGCCGCCATGCTTCGCGCTGTCCATCGCCGCATCGGCCCAGGCGAGCGTGATGTTGTGGGTGAGCGTCATGTAGCGCACGCCGAGATCGTAGTAGGCGCGCAGCGCACCGAGCGAGTTCTCGATCGCGTGCCCGCCCTCGAGTCCCAGGAGCGAGCCGATCACATGCTCGCGGAAATCGCGGCGGATGTCCGAGGTCGACAGTGCCAGGCGGAACGAGTCGGGGTATCTGGCGATGACCTGACGCGCGATGTCTATCTGCTCGAGCTGCACGCGTGCGTACCCTGAATCGGCGTACTCCCCCGGCGTGTACACCGACCAGAACTGGGCCCCCACCATCCCCTTCGCCAGGCGTGCGAGGTCGGTGTGCCCGGGCGTCGTCTTGCGGAGGTCATACGCTTCCACATCGTGCGGTGCCGTGCCCCACTCGCGGATGGCCCAGGGAAGATCGTTGTGGCCGTCGATCAGCGGACTCGAGCGGAGCACGCGCTTCGCGCGCTCGAGGTCGGCCGCCGACGGGCGCGGCACGATTGCGTCCTTCGAGGCAGCGCGTGTTGGCTGCGCGTAGCCGGCGGCGCTCGCAGGACCGAGCAGGAGCAGCGCGAACAGCGGCGCCGCGAGCGAAGGTACGCTGAGTCGGGGGAGTGGCATCGGTGTGGCGCGAGGAGGTGGCGGGAGGGGGAACCGGAGTGATGGTCGAGAGCACATATCGCGCTTCACGGCCGCGCTCGCCTCGATTCATGGATGCTAACCGGTCGCGCCGGTGCCGGGCAAGGAACGAGCGTCGGCATCGCTCGGCTGCTCGCCTTCGGTGGGCTGTGGCCACGAGAGCGCTCGCGCCGGAATCGCTCGCCCGACTCTTGCTACCAACAGACCGTGCACCGACAAATCGTATGGGAGACAATATGTTTTGCAAGCTTGGCAGCCGAGGGCTGGCGCGCAGAGGCGGGCGTGCATCGCTCACGACCGCGCTCATCGCCGCCTACGCTTTACTCAACGCCGGCGCCGCCTGCGCACAGCGCACCACGGCGGATACGTCCGGCAATGGCGCAAACGGGTCAGCCGTGCACACGGACACGAGCACCGGAGACGTCGGATCGTACACGCCGCTTCCGGAGATCCATAGCCGTTTCGCGGAGATCGCCAGGCGCGTGACGCCTGCCGTGGTGTCGATCAATTCCGAGTTCAGCCCCGAGGTGGCGGCGCGGATGGAAGGCGGGGAACAGCAGATCCCGCCCGGCTTGCTTCCGCCGGGCTTCCTCCCACCCGGGATGCAACAGCAGCAGGAGCGTCCGGTGCGCGCCACCGGCTCGGGGTTCCTGATCAGCCGTGATGGCTACATAGTGACCAACAATCACATGGTGGATGGCGCATCGAAGGTGCGCGTTACGCTGCTCGATCACCGCATCTTCACCGCGAAGATCATCGGGCACGACCCGTCCACGGACGTGGCGCTCATCAAGATCGATGGCAACGACTTCCCGACCGTGCAGCTCGGAAACGACAGCACGGTCCAGGTGGGTGACCCGGTGATAGCGATCGGCAATCCGCTCGGCCTCGACTTCACAGTGACCTCCGGGATCATCAGCGCCAAGGGGCGCGCCGACCAGCTGGCCAATCTCTTCCAGTCCCAGTACGCGGTCGTCGACTTCCTGCAGACCGACGCGGTGATCAACCCCGGCAACTCCGGCGGGCCGTTGGTGGACATGCAGGGTCGAGTGATCGGCGTCAACACCGCCATCGCGAGCCCGACGGGAGTGTACGCAGGCTACGGCTTCGCCATCCCGATCAGCATCGCGCGAATCGTCACCAACGAGCTACAGAAGTACGGCGAGGTTCATCGCGGAATTCTCGGCGTGTCGATCCAGAACGTCGGTCCGGCGGACGCGCAGGCAGCGGGGCTGGACAAGATCACCGGCGCGCTCGTGGGCGGCTTCACCAGCGACACGAGCCCGGGGAAGAAGGCGGGGCTCGAGCCGGGTGACATCATCGTCTCGGTGAACGGGAAGCCCGTGAGCCGTGTCTCGCAGCTCCAGGGGATGTTGCTCGCGTACAACCCGGGCGAGACGGTCACGCTCGACGTCATGCGCTACGGCAAGCGCGCGACGGTGAAGGTGAAGCTGGGTGCGCTCCCCAGCGGGGAGACTATGGTCGCGTCGGGTAACACGCGCAGCGGCGAGGAGTCGCCGACTGCGATGCTCGGGATCTCGGTCACGAATGTGACTCCGGCGATCAGGCAGCAGCTCGATCTCCCATCCGGGACTACCGGCCTCGCGGTGGCGGACGTGGATCCGAACGGTCTCGCGGCCGGCCAGCTCCTGCCGCGCGACATAATCGTGGCCACCCTGGGCGGCGGGAATCGGCAGCCGGTCCGCTCTGTGGAGGACCTGCGCAAGGCCATCTCGCAGGCGAAGGGAGGCGTCCTCAGCCTACTGGTGTACACGCCGCAGGCGCAGGGCACGCGCGTGGTCAACATCGAGATAGGGAAGGGCGGATGATCGCCGGCTACTCCGGGGCGGCGCTGGCGGTTGGCCACTTTCGCTGGCCGCATCATCAGCACAGTTTCCGACCTCGGAGTGCCGCGCCAGACGGGCGCGGCGCCACGGTAACGACAACAGGGGGATCAATTGCTCTGGGTTTACATCACCATGTGGGCGATCGGGGCGAGCCTGGTCGTCTATGGCTTCGCGGTGGGTGTAGGTGGTCGGAAGGGCACGATCGGCACGGGCCTCTTCATCCTCGGGGTTCTTTTCGTGGCGGTCGGGATTTACCTCGGCAACTCGCACAACGCCGGGGTGCACGGTGTCCGTCCGGACGCGGCGCCCGAGCTGATGACTCCAGGGGGGAGCTGATCGAAGCCGGGTTGCGGCGGATGGCCTGCGCCGGGACCCGGAGTAGCTGAGCATGGAACGCGACGCGGAGCGCATTGAGCGCGTCGTGGCCGCCCTC
>DASSNL010000225.1:0-5880 GCA_035688075.1 Gemmatimonadaceae bacterium | reverse complement strand
CCGCTCCTCGCGTCCTGCCCGGGTGGGCAGAACCAAAGGCGGGGAGCAGTTCCCCAAAAACTCACCTGACTCTCACTCGGAGTGATCTACGAACGCGGAGCGGAGGTCAGATCGAAGAGGAGCCCCTCCGCGTCCTCTCGCAGTCCCCTCCGCGCCCTCCGCGTGCGCAGGTCAGCGCGATGAACTCCAGGCCTGCCCCGCTACTTGCCAGCCACCGCGATCCCCCACGGGGACTTCCCGGTGGGGATGCGCTCGATCACGCGGTGGTCGGCGGCGTCGATGACGGAGATGGTGCCACCAGGGCCGTTGGCGGTGTAGATCCGACGGCCGTCGGGGCTCACACCCACGCCCCACGGGCGCTCGCCAACCTCGAAGGTCGCTACGACCGAGTCGACGCCGGTGTCGATCACGGAGACGGTCTTGCCGCGCCCGTTGGTGATGTACACGAACTTGCCGTTGGGCGAGATGGCGGAGCCCATCGGCTTGGCGCCCGCGCCGGGGATCTGAATCTTCTTCAGTACCTTGTGCGCCTTGGCGTCCACTACCATCACCGCACTGTCGAGCTCCGCGGGGACGTACGCCTTGCTCCCGTCGAGCGTGAAGATGACCGAACGAGGACGCTTGGCGACCGTGATCGTCGCCACGGGCTTGTTGTTCGCCGTGTTGATCACGGTGACCGTGCCCTTCTCCTCGCTGGTGACCCACACCTCGCTGCCATCAGGGTTGGTCTCCACTCCCTCCGGCTCCGCGCCCACCTGCACGGTAGTGATGATCTTTCCGCTCGGCACATCCACCACGCTCGCCGTGCCGGCATCTTCGTTCGACACGTAGATAGTCTTTCCATCTTTGCTGATGTCGAAGCTCTCCGGGTCGTTGCCGCCGGGAAGCCGCCGTACCTCCTTCGTCGCCAGATCCACTATCGCGATCCCGTCCTTCGACCTGTCGGGTGGAGGAAGCTTCGACTCGTCCACACCCGGTCCGCCTCGCGGGGAGCCGCTGACCGCGACGATCAGACTCTTCCCGTCGCGGCTCAAGCGTACGCCGCGCGGCCGCTGTCCCGCGCGGAACACCTCCACCACGCTGTCGGTGCTCGCGTCGATCACATAGATGCTGTCGCCCACCTCATCCGAGACGTACACGAGCGCGCTCGGCCCGGTCTCCGTCCTCGCAGCACTCGCCGCGCTCTCACTGCCCACTCCCCCCTTTTCACCTCCTCCGCACGCCGCCAACCCACCCATCACGGCCGCACCAGCCAGCGCAATCCCGTATCGCACAATTCTGAAATTCATAGCCATTCCCCCTTCACTAGTGTTACGAGAAAGCAGAGAGCAGAGAGCAGAAAGCAGGAACGGCAAGGAAGCAGGAAACAGGAACTGCAAGGAAACAGGTACCGGCTCGTGGAGGCACGGCCCTCACCCCCGAGGCAGTTACCTGTTTCCTGTTTCCTGTTCCCCTTTCCCTCTCTCCTCACCCCCGAGGCAGTTCACTGCCTCCTGCTTCCCTGCCGTTCCTGTTTCCTGTCCCCTCGCAGTTCCTGCTTTCTGCTTTCTGCTCTCCGCTCTCTGCTTTCTCCCAGATCACTCCCCCAACCCCATCCCCCACCTCGCCAGCGCCGTGGGGAGGCCGCCGTAGGAGAGCAGCTCGTCGTGGAAATCGGAGAGCGAGAAGTCGCTTCCGCGCGCGCGGCGAGCGTCGTCGCGGAGCTGGAGGATGTCGCGACGACCGACGGCGTAGCAGAGCTGGTACGTGGGGTACGCGCAGTAGCGCGCTACCTCGGCCGCAGCTGCGACATCAGTGAATCCGAGCTCGTCGCGCAGGAGGCGTGCAGCGTCGGCCACCGGCATCCCCTTCGTGTGCAGCTTCACGTCGAGTATCACACGTAGCGCACGCCACAGGAGATGATGCGCGTGGAAGAGCCGCTCACCGGGCGACGAGAGAAAGCCCTCTTCCGCCATGAGCGATTCGCAGTACAACGCCCACCCTTCGCGTGCCGCGGGAGTGGCGAGCACGCGCCGCATGATCCCTGGAAGCCGGTTCGCGACGGTGATCTGCTGGTGATGACCAGGCACTCCCTCGTGTAGCACCGTACTCGGGCGCGCGGCGTGACATTCCACGCTGCGTACCTCGCCGTCCACGGGGAGCGTCACGAAGAAACGGCCGCGCTGCTCCTCCTCGAATGTGCCCGGCCCCTGATACGCGGCGAAGGGGATCATCGTGCGAAGGAAGCCAGGCGTGGGCTCCGCGTCCACCGGCGCATCCGTAACGGTCATCAGGCCGCGCGATACGGTGAAGTCGCGTGCTTCGCGAAGCGTCGCGCAGTACTCGTCGAGCGCGCTGTCACTGTCGGGTACATCTTTCCTGAGGCGCGCGAGGACATCGCGCCAACCGGCGCCAGGATCGATCTCGGATGCGATTCGCTCGAGCTGCGCGGTGGACTCGGCACGCAGCTGCTCGCCGTACCGCAGCAGCTGGTCGGCGTTGTCGCGGATCATGTGCGCGGTGTGCAGCTTCCGGTCGAAGAGCTCACGGCCGATCGCGAATCCGTCACCCGCATCCTCCTCCATCAGCGCCAGCGCGTCGCCGAACTCCATGAGCGCCTGCACCGCTGCGGCGCGCGCTTCGGCCAGCTCCGCTGGGTCGAGCGCGGAGAGGTCGATCGCACCGTCGTCCAACCCATCGCGTATGAGAGCTACCCCGCCGGGGATCATCGAGCTGCCGAGCGCGATGAGGGGTCGCGCGGGCTCGGTGAGTGCATCTACGGCGCGGATGAGAAAATCGGGAATGGCGCGCAGCCGCTGCAGAAGCTCGGCGGCACGGCGCGGCGGATCCTGAGCGCCGCGCGCGAGGAGCAGATGAAGACCGTTGAGAGCGTGCGAGAGATGGAACGCCGGGTTGAAGGCGAATGGCCGCTCTCGCTCGAAGAGGAGAATCCAGTGCCGCGCATCGTGCAGAGCGGCGGTGCGATCGATCTCCTCATCGAGAGTGTCGGCTTCGACCTCCTCGAGCGCCGAGGTGTAGCTGCGCAGCGCGGCGAGCTGTTCGCGCACGGATTCCGCGTCGTAGCGCGCGAATTCTCCCGCCAACTGGTGCAGTCCGGCGAAGGTGGCCTCCACTGGATCGAGTCTCCAGCGAAGGTCCATGTAGCCGTCGAAAACGTCTTTCAGCGACGGGGTCACGCGTCGGCGGGCGTACGCTGAAACTCGCTCACCATCGCTCGCAGCTCGTCGTCGCGCAGGACGCGGCTCAGCTGCTTGGCCGCGTCGAAGATGTGCTGGCAGAGCTCCTGGTCGGCCGAGTCGAAGCCGTTCTCGTCGAGCCAGTATCGTACGTTCGATAGTCCCGATACGGGCGAGATCTCGATGCGCTGGGCGAGACCGAAGTCCCCGGCGGGGACGCCGGAGTAGATCCGGTCGGCCAGCCACGCGTGCCCCTTCCGCCGCGCCTTGATTATCGCGGCCGCGTGCACTCCGGTCCCAGTGCGGAACGCATCGTCTCCGAGCACGGGATAGCTGGGCGGGATCGATACGCCACAGGCGCGCGAGGCGAGGAACGAGTATTCTGGAAGCTTCGCGAGATCGTGCCGGTGGGCGCCGAGCAGCTTTAGGTTTATGAGAAGGAGATCCATCTCAGCGTTCCCCACCCGCTCACCGATACCCAGCGCGGTACCGTGCACGCGGTCCACGCCCTCCTCGATCGCGGCGAGACAGTTCGCGAGACCGAGCCCGCGGTCGCGGTGGCCGTGCCAGTCCACCTTCACGTCCTCGCCGCTCGGCTCCACGATCTCGGCGCGAACGAAGCGCACCAGCGCGCGAACGCCGTCGGGTGTGGCGTGGCCAACGGTGTCCGCGAGGCAGAGACGCCGCGCCCCCCAGCGGATCGCGTTCCCGTAGAGCGCCTTCAGCGTTTCCGGATCTGCGCGAGTCGTGTCCTCGGTGACGAACATGACCGGGAGCCCTTCGCGCACCGCGAAGGTGACGGCCTCCTCGCTCACCTTCAGCATCCGGTCGAGAGTCCAGTCCTCGGCGTACCGGCGGATGGGCGACGAGCCGATGAACGTGGCTGCCTCGATCGGGATTCCGGCCGCCTGCGAGATTCGCGCGATCGGCTCGACGTCGCTCAGCACGGTGCGCGCTGCGCAGTTGGGCTCGAGGGGGAGCTGCGCGCGCGCGATCTCGAGAGCGAGCGCGAGCGCATCGTCACCGGCGCGGCCGCCGGCGCCGGGGAGACCGATGTCCGCGGCTGCTATCCCGAGCTCCACCATGAGGTGAACGAGGCGAAGCTTGTCCTCGAGAGCAGGGTTCGTCACGGACGGGCACTGCAGACCGTCGCGCAGCGTTTCGTCGTTCAGCTCCACGCGACAGGCAGACCAGTCGAATCCGCCCTGCTGCACATTCCAGTCGTGGATGAGGTCGTGCTCTTGCATGTCCGAATGGAGCGGGGAGTGGGCCTCGAACGGCCCGTGCTTCATTGAATGTATCCCCCGAACAGGGGGTGACAATATGGGCCGCGATGCGCGCCGGGCTTGCGCATCCGCGCGCGAGTGGTCAATTGAGGGCCATGCAAACTACCGACCGTCCATTCGCGGAGCTCTGGCAGAGCGAAGCGCTCGACGAAGCGCGCCAAATACTCGTCTCGCTCGACGAGGAGATCCTGCGGAATCAGATCGCGATAACCCGGATCGCCGCTCCATCGGGCGAGGAGAACGAGCGCGGCAGATGGATGGCGGAGCGCTTTCGCGAGCTGGGCCTCGAGGACGTCAGAATCGACGCGGCCGGTAATGTGATCGGGCGACGATCGGGCGAGGCGGCCGACCCGGGAGACGGGGGTGGCGAGCGACGCCCGGTGGTGATCTGCGCGCACCTCGACACGGTGTTCCCGCAGCGCACGACGCTCGACGTGCACCGCTCGGGCTCGCGAGTACGAGGCCCCGGAATCGGCGACAACGCTCGCGGCCTCGCCGTGATGCTGGCGCTGGCGCGGGTGATCGACGGCCGCTCGCTCCGAACGCGCGCGCCGGTGGACTTCGTGTGCACCACCGGTGAGGAGGGCGCCGGGAATCTGCGCGGCGCGAAGGCGCTCTTCGCCGGGGCCGCGCGAGATGCGATCGCGGCGATCGCGCTCGACGGAGCCGGAGACGAGCGGATCGTTCACCGCGCGCTCGGCTCGTACCGCTATCGCATCGAGTTCCGCGGACGCGGCGGCCACAGCTGGACATCGTACGGCGTACCCAACCCGGTGCACGCGGCAGCGATCGCAGCCGCTCGGATGGCGCGTCTGCCGATTCCCACGGAGCCGCGCACCACCTTGAGCGTGGTACGTACTGGTGGCGGCCTGTCGCTCAACTCCATCCCCGACAGCGCCTGGCTGGAGGTGGACCTGCGCTCGGTCTCACCCGCGATGCTGGAGCAGCACGACCGCACCCTGCGCGAGATCGTTCGCGTTGCCACGCTCGACGAGAACTCGCGCCGCTCGCGCGGCACGCCGCCGCTCTCGAGCGAAGTGTTGCTCATAGGCGACCGGCCGAGCGGCGAGACGCCGATCGATCACCCACTCGTGGAGATGGCTATCGAGGCCACCCGCCTGATCGGCCGCGCGCCGGAGCTCGCCACGGCATCCACGGACTCCAACGTGCCGATCAGCCGCGGGATCCCCGCGATCGCGATAGGTGCCGGCGGCCGCGGCGGCGATGCGCACACCGAGGAAGAGTGGTTCGACAACAGCTACGCCCAGGCGGGCGTGGCGCGCGCACTGGGAATCATCGTGGGAGCCGCCGGGCTGGCGTAACCGACGGGGTCAGGTCTTTGATTTCGAGCGGGCTGGGCGAATGCCCAGGACTAACGACGGGGTCAGGTCTTGCATCGTGCATCGGCTGCCCAAAGG
>DASSNL010000223.1:0-34079 GCA_035688075.1 Gemmatimonadaceae bacterium | reverse complement strand
GCGCGCCCAGCGCAAGGAGCATCACTCCGACCAGCGCAGAGACCCGCTTCATTGCGACCTCGCTCTCGTGGTATCGTTGAGTGCCAGCACTTCCTGCCTGCTGAAACCGTATTCCTCGATCGTGAACGTCACCGACTTCGGTGAGATTCGGGCAACCCGCATGCGGCCGAGGGTCTGTCCCGCCCTCACCCGGTACTGCTCGTCGGTCGATACATCTCGCATGACCGCCACCGATTTTCCTTGCGGCGCGTAGATCACCGTGACCAGGCGGAGATCGGAGATCATGGGTCGCAGATCACCGTTCGCTATGAGTGAGATGAACGGGTCGCGCCTTCCCTCGGAGCTGTAGGTGAAGGACTCGCGCTGCAGCGTTATCTCCTTACCGGGTGCCTTCTCCGGAGTGTCGCCCGGCTTGGCGCCCTTCTTCGCCGCGGCCGGCGCCGTGGTGGGAGCCTTCGTGGGCGAGCTCGCCTTCCGAGGTTCGTCACGCTTGGGCGGGGCGACCGTGGCCTTCGCCGTGGCCTTCGCCGCCGCTGGCTTGGCGCTCGAGGTTCGGGCTGGCGTCGAAGCACTGCTCTTCGCTGACCTTTCCGTCTTCGAGGCGGATCCGCCGAGCATCTGCTCTTTGTTCGTGTGCTCGTTGGTGGCTGCCACGGCCTTCGACGCCGCTCGTTTCGCGTGCGTGAACGTCGACATCGCCTGCGCATCGAGCCGCGGTACCGCGCCCACGACGAGGCACATAGCGGCAACCGCACCCACGATCAGTTTCGTAGTCATGATCAGTTCCCTCCTCGCACCGGCACATCGGCACCCGGATCGGCGCCCTGGCCGTTGGTGACGAAGGTTTGCAGCTGGAAGCGCGCTTCTATCACCGCACCGTCTCCCGAACGTCGCGTCTTCTGCGCGTTGGCGTTCGTGGAGACGTCCAGCGACACGTTGATCGGGAGTATGATCCGATTGAGCGACCCGACGTTCGCGAAGAACTCCGCCAGCTCGTGGTAGCCGCCGATGATCGACATTCCGTAGCGGTAGGTGTCGTAGCCCGTGCCCGGCACCACCGGCTGCGGGTCCACGCTCGCCACGTCAAGGCCGACACGCCGTGCGGCGGTGGACACCTGTTCGAGGAGAGCAGGCACCTCATTGCCGCTGGGAATCAGCGAGCGGATCAGCGAGAGACTCTGTTGATACTCGGCCAGCTCACGGCGGATGTCCGCGAGACTCCCATGCGACATCTCTACCTTCGCCTTCTCGTTGAGCGCCACCAGCGTCTCCACCCGCGTCTGCTGCTCGGCGAGCGCGGTCGCGCGCGGCTGGTAGACCATGTACCAGTAGAGTCCGATCGCGGCCACTGCCACGACGCAGACCAGAAGGAGCGCTTGCTCCCGCTGCCCCTTGGGCATTCCGATCATCGTTACCTCACCGAGAGGGAAACGGGTACGACGGTGATCGCCGATGGATCGGGCGGTTGGTAGGAGGCATCGAGCTGGAACTCGGTCACTTCCTTCCCGTCAACGAGGATCAGGGTCGACTTCACCAGCTGCACGTTCTCGATGAACGGTGACGACTCGAGAACTCGCATGAATCGTGTAAGCGCCTGGATGTCCACCGTCAGTCCAACCAGCCGAAGCTGCACCGGGGGCGTGGTCACCGTATCCGGAGCAGGGGCCTCGCCCTTCTTGCCCTTGGTCGGAGGCCGCGGAGCCGAGGCAGCGACTTCGGACTTGTTGCTCTGCACGATCGACGTCAGCCAGGTATACGGCGGAAGCGCGCGGCTGATCTCGTCCATGAGGTGCGGCCAGACGTAGCGCTTGTCGTCGAACGACTTGATCAGCGATACCTGTCGAAGAACGGAATCGCGCTGCGCTTCAGCCTTCCGCTTCTCGTTGATCACGGCGGCGAAGCGCACCGAATCCTGGCGCGCGACTCGCAGCTGCTCGTCGAGCGACGCCGTACGCGTGCTCTGGTGCCAGTACATCCCTCCGACGAGAAGCGCAGCGAGGACAGCCGAACCGACGGCACCGAGCAGCCACGGATCTTTCACCTTGGAGGTGAAGCTCGCGGCGAGCTCGGAGAAGTTCATCCCGGCACCCTTGCTCCGAGTCTTCTTCCCACTACCTGGGAGGAGATTGATTTCGATCATTACGGTGCCTTCCGAGGAAGATCAGGCGGCCTGGCGCAGCGCCAGTCCGATGGGGAGCATGAGCAGGGGCGCGACATCGTCGATGACGAGCGAATCGAAGGCGCCGTCACGTACACGCAAGCGCTGCAGAGGGTTGGCTTGCTCGACGTGCATCCCGAGACGCGCGGCCAGAGATTCGGTCAGGCCCGGGACGCGCGAGCCTCCACCGCAGGTGTACACGGCCGACAGCTTGTTCACGTTGCGCGACGAGCTCGCGAGGAACGCGGCCGCGCGCTCTATACCAACCGCGAGCTCCTCGCCGCGGCTCTCGATGATCGCATCGAGGTGCGGAGAGCGATCGTAGCCCTGGAGGAGCGCATCAGCTTCATCCGCGCTCAGACCACGCTCGCGCTGCAGGTCCTCGCGGAAGCGTCGCGTGCCGACGGTGATGTCTCGCGAGAGCAGCGGGACGCCGTCGTCCATGATGTTGATGTTGGTGACCTCGTGGCCGATGTTCAGGAGGCAGACCACGCCGGTCATCGCGTCAGGGTAATTGATCTCGAACGCGTTGTGGAGCGCGAACGCATCCACATCGACAGTGTTGGGCGTGACGTCCGCATCGGCGAGCATGCGCATCTTGCTCTCTACCAACTCACGCTTCGCAGCAACGAGGAGCACGCTCATCTCGATCCCCTCGGCGTCGGGATCGAGAATCTGAAAGTCGAGCTCCACGGATTCCATATCGAAGGGCACGTGCTGCTCGGCTTCCCATCTGATCAGCTCGCGCGCTTGCTGCTCCTTCACGCGGTCGATCTGGATCTTCTTGATGATCACGTCGCGGCCACCCACGGCGGTGACGATGGACTTCGCCTTCACACCTGTAGCGGAGAGCGCCGCACGCACGGTCTCCGCGACGATGCCAGGGTCCATGATCTCGCCTTCGACGATCGCGTCGGCGAGCAGCGGCGCGATCGCCACCTTGGTGAGCTCGGGCTCACCCTTGCCGTGATCGATTACCGCGACCTTGACGAGGCCCGATCCGATGTCGAGCCCTATTGTCGTTTTCTTGCGACCCAGGAGCGCCATAGTTTGGCCGTGCGGTGACAGGGATTCGCGAGCTCTCTCGCGCACGATGATGCCGGTGATCGTTAGCCCGCCGTCGCCGAGTACAACTGCCTCGTCGGCAGGCGTTTTAGCTATCAGAGACACGACCAGGGGCGGACAAGGTAACGCTGCTCAGTACATCTCCGACCATGCCAACCCCTCAGGTACGACGGGCTCCGCGGCCGCCCGCAACGCTCGCTCGACGGCGCAACTCGAGTAGCCCGCGAGGGAGCCGACGTGCACGACCACCCGTGAAGCGAGAACGGCTCCGTGGAGCTCCGAGTTTTCGGTGATCTCTAGCACACCTCGAACGGCGACCACGCCATTGAAGCGCGCGCCGCCAGCAAGTGTGAGATCACCGTCGACGAGGAGCAGTCCCTGCCCCGCGCCACCCTCAATGCGCATGTTTCCAGGCGCGTGCAGTACGGGAAAGTGGTCGGCACAGGGGGACGCGGGACCGAGCAGTCGCAACGGATCGCCGAGGTTGTCCAGCCGGGCGGCATCACACTCGCCAGCCCCGTCGAGTGCTGGTGACGGCGCGGAAAGCACAGCGTCGCCGGCGAGCTGCAGCGCGGACGAGGCAACGGAGTCGCGATGGATCTCGCCGAAGCGCTCGTACATGTCGGCGCCCGCGGCCGCCGAGTCGATGACCACCGGCGGTGCGCCTCTGAGGCACTGGACGATGGTGCACTTAGAGTCGTCTACCAAGGACGCTACCGGGACGACGATCGCGGGACGTTCGTCGCCGGCTGGTGGACAGCTCCATCCGGGCGGAGTGGTATCGGTACCCGAGATCCGGGAGGAGTCGGCGACTGCCGCGCCGTCTCTCACGAGCGCCGTCGCGTGGGCAGCGAGCTGCGGGATGCGAAGTGTGACGAGGAGCGAGATACGCCGCGTGGCTGTCGAAATCTCCGGACCGGCGACACCGACTGACGTGAGCAGGAAGCTGTTTCGTTCCAGCTTCCAGATACGTATGGTGTCGCTGGTGCCTGGGCCGGTAGCGTACGTGATTTCGTGGAGCGGTCCGCGTCGCGTGGTGACGTTCCAGGAAGATCGCCACGAGTCGGGCGAGAGCGCGGCAGGGAGGCCGTACTCGGCCGCGGCCAGCGCTTGCACGCGGTGCACGGCATCGCGTCCGTCGCGCTGCTCCCGGAGCGCGGTGAAGAAGACCCCGGCCACGAGCGCGCCGAGGACCGCCATCGCCACGACGGCCATCACCAGCGCTACCCCAGGGCGGGCAGTTCGGTGAGCGCGGTTGATCGGGATCGAAGTGGAGCGCTTCATCGGTTGCGGAGGGCAATCGACGCGAGCACCGAATCGGAGTAGACCCCGAGGGCGAGGCCCATTGCCCGGAGCGGCGCGTCGGACTCGGCGCGAGAGAGGACATCGACACGCGCGACGTGCGCCGGATCGGCGGTGACCGTGCCGGTAGAGTCGACGAACGTGAAGCGGACGCCGGCGGGTGCGAACGGGCCGCTCACCGGCTGGATCGTGCTGCAAGGGACGCTGCGCGCAGGTGCGCAATCGAGGAAGCCGAGGTACCAGTAACCATCACCAGCGCGGTAGAGCTGGTAGCGCGCACGACGAACGAAGCGGAGCGACGCGCCAGCGCCGACGGAGGATTCGAGTGGCGGCGTGAGCCGGAAAGAGAGTGCGTCGTTTTCCTCCGCCGAGGTACGTGCGAGGCCGCTCACGGTGGGGCAGCGTCCGCCAGGATCAGGTGCGGTAGCGAGAGTGTGGACGCGCCAGCGAGGAAGCGTGGAGTCGCTCGCCGCGTCGAATACCAGTACCGTGTCACGCTCGCGCGGTGCCACGACCCAGGAGGTGAGCCCGCTCCATGCGAGGCGGCCAGGGATGCTCACCGTGGTACGAGAAGAGTCGAACTCGCAGATCACCGAGGCTCCGATGAGCGATCGGAACTCGACCCGGTCGGCCGCCATGCCGTAGATGGCACCGGATGCCGGAGCCATTATGCGAAGTTCCTGGCGTGGGATGTCCGCCCCCTCGCGTGACGTGCGGTGCACTTCCATCACGCGCTCCACTGCAGCGAGAAAGCGCTGCTGGCCGACGGCTACGTGCATGGTCGCACCACCCACGATCGCGAGTAGCACGAGTACCACGAGCAGCTCGACCAGCGTAGTGCCGCGCCGGAGGACACCGCTCAGCATCGCACCGCGCTCCGAAACTCGTAGACGCTGCGGAGTGATGCGCTTCCATCAGCATGGAGCTCGATGCTGTCTACCAGCGCCAGTGTTCGCGTGGCGCTCTGCGCCACGCGCCACCGCTCCTCGAGTCCATGTTTGCTGCCCGCGCCCGGGGCGGCTGCGCACCGCTGCGATCGGAGCAGCTCCAGCCGCGTTTCTGCCATGGCAGCGACGCGGGCGAGCTGCTGGCCGCGCCCTTCCAGCTTTACGATCGCGGCGCCGGCGCTCGTGAGCGCGACGAGACCGACTGCGAGAACGACCGTGGCGATCAGCAGTTCGACGAGAGTGAATCCTTGTGGGAGTTGGGATGATGGCGTTGATGCGGCTACGGCGTTTGGGAGCTGGTGCATGGACGGCTCGCTCTTTGGGTTGGTACTCGCGCATGGTGCGGACACGAAAATGGCGCCTTGGGTGATACGAGCATCACCCAAAGCGCCTGGTAAGTACCACTCCGTTTCGCGAGCCGCGCGCCCCGTGGAACCGACGCGCGGTTCGAGGTCGTCAGTACATCTCTATCCAGCCACGCGTCCCGTCGAACATCGGCTTGGCGCTACCATTTATCGCGCTCGTGATCGCGCAAGTCGAATAGCTCACCACCGCGTTACCAGCCATCTTACTCTGGTTGAGATTCACGTTCTCCGCCATCAGGCCACCGACGAAGCGAGCCCCATCGCCGTTACCTGTCACGGAGAAGGTGCCCCTGACGATGACTGGTCCGAAGAAGTTCACGCCTCCGCTGGCATCCAGGTCCCCGTCGACCAGCAGGATTCCCTGGCCCGCACCACCGGTGAGTTTCAGATTGCCCGTGACGTGGATGATCGGGAAGTATGACTGGCACGACGGGTCAGGGTAGAGGTGCGTCGGGTCGCCCCAGTTGGAGGAGTACGTGCGGTCGCAGTACTTATTCCCGTCAGCGTCCGTCTTCCACATGGGGGCAAGGTTTGTGAACGTGGTACCGCCGGGGAACGTCTTTGTCGCGAACGCGGCGAGCTCGTTGTAAGTGAGGTCGCCGAAAACGTTATACGTCGACGAGTTGGCAGCAGCCGTATCAGCCTGGGTCATCGGATTACCGGACACGCAGCCGCTGCATTTGATGTCGGGTGGTGTGGTCGGATTGTACGCGATTCCCGGCATGTTACCGGGCGATGGCGGGCAGTCGCTCCAACCCGGAGATGTGTCCTCGCCGTGAATCTCCGAAGTTCCTGCGATCATCATGCTACCCTTGGTGGTGACAGCACCCCGGAAATTGAATTCCGGTTTGCGCATCCTGAACAAGCCGCCCAGCCGCTTGCGGCCCTGCGCGCCCAGCGTACTTCCCGAGAATCCCTCCGATACGACGAGGAAGTTGCCACCACCCAGGACGGTCACCGTCAAGACGTCACTCGACCCGTCACCTGGATCGAGAACCTCACCGCCGACCGGTGTGAGCACAGCGCCAGTGTCGACACGGTTATTCCAGGCTTGCTGCCACACACTGTCGCTCAGCGCCGAGTTCAGACCGTACTCGGCGGCCGTAAGTGCCCGCGACTGCAGTACGGTGTTCCGTCCGATGCGGAACTCCTGAGTGGAAGCGAAGAATGCCCCCACGACGAGTCCACCTATTATCACCAGTGCCGCCAGCGCCACGAGCAGCGCGAAACCACGGCGGTCGCCACTACGATGCAATTTCATGGATAGCTCCTGTTGCGTACCGCGATGCTGGTTTTCAGCGAATCCTTGTAGTAGCCCTTCGCGTGCCCATCGATATCTATCGTCGAGGAACTCTGCGATCGCAGCGTTATGTCTATTCTGCGAAGCGCGGCGGGATTGGTAGTAGCACTCCCGGAAGAGTTGAAGTAGCCGAGCTGCAGCCCGGGAGGAGTGTTGGTGCTCGGGAGATACGGCCCGCTTATCGGCTCCGGATCCGCAGGGCAAGCCGGAGTGTTCAGCGGATTGCAGTCGTAGTATCCCAGGTACCAATCACCATCGGCAGCCTGCATCAGTTCGTAGTGAGCTTTACGGAAGAAGCGGAGCGACGATCCGACACCCACGGTGCCGGTAAGAGGGGCTTTGAACGTGATAGTCCAGCCGCGCGCCGCGTCGCTCGCCGGGACCGCTCCGGTGCAGGTGCCGCTTCCCTCCGTGGGCTGCGACCCGTTGATCTCGGCGCCGCCAGCCATCCAGGCCCTGGCCTCGATGTCGTAGACGAGTACCGAGTCACCCGGTGCGGGTGCTTGGAGCCAGCTGGAGAGGCCGGCGCCATTGGATAGCACCGGCGGCGGTACGACGATGGTCTGCTTTGTCGGATCGATCGCGCAGATCACCGAGCTTCCCCGGGGCTCCCGAAACTCGAGCGATGTCGGCTGCATCGTGCCGGCGTAAATGTCCAGGGCCGGGTTGATCGCCCTGAGGTCACTCTGGAAGACGGCGATCCCCTGGCGCACGTTGCTCCGCGTGCCGAGGACGCCCGAGTTCCCGTTGTAGAACTTCTGCTGGCGGACGATGATCTGCATCATCCCGCCAGCCACGATGCCGAGCAGGACGAGCGCGATCATGAGCTCGATGAGGGTGACTCCATTCCGACGATTCCTCGCCGTCTCACTCGACAGTGCCGCTCCATACCGTGCGACATCCTGCCGGTCCGTAGCGATCGCGGTATCCGCGACTGATCTCGCTCCGTCTATTGGCATCTGATCGAGCTCTGGAAAGCGAGCCGCCGTGTCCGGCCGCCCGCCGCGTTGTAAGTGATGCTGTCGGTGACAATCAGGTTGCTGCTGCCAGCCTCGGTCGTCACGGTCCATTTTTCAGCGATGTTACGTGTGGTAGCGGTGTTCGCGACCACCTGGCTGCACGGTAAACTGCGCAGAGACTCGAATCGGCTCGCCGCCACGTTCGCCGCGATGGTCTGCTGTGCCGCTCCACCCACCATCCGTGACACCGCCCCCGCCGTCCCGGCCAGACCTAACACGCCGACCACGAGGATCATGATGGCCACCACGAGCTCGATGAGGGTGAAGCCATCTCTCCGCGAGGCACAGCGCTCCCGCAACTGCCGCCGCCCGCGAGTCAAGGCGCGGGCGCTGAGCATTTTCGATTTTCTATCCGTCATTGTAGTGTCGAGCACTTGTTGCCGTCCGTGGAGATCTTGCCGAGTCCGATCACGCAAACAGTGTCGGTAAAGGC
This sequence comes from Gemmatimonadaceae bacterium, assembly GCA_035688075.1. GTDB lineage: Bacteria > Gemmatimonadota > Gemmatimonadetes > Gemmatimonadales > Gemmatimonadaceae > JADGGM01. The sequence continues at coordinate 25,490 of DASSNL010000223.1, read as the reverse complement.
GTCACGCTGGATCGATATGATCCTCGACTCATCCGCCGAGTTGCGAATCGCGAATCCGCGCGGGTCGAAGGGGATTTCCAGCTTTCCTGAGGGCCCGAGAGTGACCTTGTGCTGATCAGCAAGGTCGCGCGCGGCCACGGTATCCGTGGTCGAACCATACCCGTTGGCCAGCTCCACGCGCACAATGTTCCCCTCCTGGATGAAGGTGGCACGGCGGCCGTTCTGGACCGCGAGCGCGCGCGTAAGCGATATCATCGACGATATCTCGTTGCGTGAATTCCGCACTGCCATCTGGCCGGCAGTTTTTCCAAGCTTGGGCGACGCCATCGCGAGCACGATGCCCATTATCACGACCACCATCAGCATTTCGATCAGCGTGAAGCCACTTCTGCGATTTCGCATGTCGTTCTCCTGGAGTCGTGGCGCTGCCATGGGCTAGACGCGTGCCAGCGACTGACGCGTTGCAGCACAAGCACTTACGCCACGACGCTCGCGGCACCCGCTACGCAAGAAGTAGCGGGCGTGAAATAAGTAGCGTCATCCGTGAACCACCCGGGCGTCAGTCGCCCAGGCCGTAGTCGCGGATCTTGTAGAGAAGTGCGCGGTGGGAGAGATCCAGCAGGCGAGCGGCGCGGGTTCGGTTGCCGCGCGTGCGCTCGAGGGCGCGCCTGATGAGCCGCCGCTCGAGCTCCTCCGTGCGCCGCTTCACGGAGAGATCGCCTTCGGCAGACGATGCCTCTGCCGGACGCCGAGGCCGATGTACCAGATCGGTGAGGTGCTCCGCGCCGATCGTTTCGCCGCCTGAAAGAACGAGCGCGCGCTCTATCACATTTTCCAGCTCGCGAACGTTGCCGGGCCAGCTGTGATCCCTGAGCATGCGCATGGCTCCCGGGTCTATCGCGGTCGATTCGCGCCCGAGCCGCGCGCCGTGCCGGCGCACGAAGTGGCGCGCGAGCTCCGGGATGTCCTCTCGACGCTCGCGCAACGGCGGCAGCCTCACGCCGACCACGTTCACCCGGTAGTAGAGATCCTCGCGGAATCGCCCCGCGCTCGCGTCTGCCGCGAGGTCCCTGTTGGTGGCCGCCACCACGCGCACGTCCACCTTGCGCGAGCTGTTGGCGCCCACGCGACGAACTTCTCCCTCCTGCAGCACGCGCAGGAGCTTCACCTGCAGCGCGAGCGGAAGCTCCCCGATCTCGTCGAGGAATAGCGTTCCGTTCTCGGCCTCCTCGAAAAGGCCCGGCTTGTCGACAGCGGCGCCGGTGAAAGAGCCCCGCACATGGCCGAACAGCTCGCTCTCGAGCAGTGTGTCGGGGATGGCGCCGCAGTTCACCGCCACGAACGACCCCTCGGCGCGCGGGCTCGCCTGATGGATCAGCCGCGCGATCAGCTCCTTCCCGGTTCCGCTCTCGCCGGTGATGAGCACGGTGGAGGGGTGCCGCGCCACCTTGCGCGCCACGTCGATGGCCGCCTGGAATGGAGCGCTGTGCCCCACTATTTCGAAGCCACGCAGCGACTCGAGCTCGGCCTCCAGTCGCTTCACCTTCGCGCGCAGCTTCTCACGCTCGGCCGCCTTGCGCACGCAGAGGATCACCTCTTCCGCGCGGAAGGGCTTCTGGATGTAATCGTAGGCGCCACGCTGCATCGCGGCGATCGCGGTCTCGGAATCGCCGTACGCGCTCATCGCGATCACCAGCGCCTGGCCGTTGCGCACCGCGTACGCATCTATGAAGTCGAGACCGCCCATCTTGGGCATACGCAGGTCGCAAAGCACGATGTCGGCATCGTTCTCCGCGAGCACGGCCAGTGCTTCCTCACCCTGCGCGGCGGTCACCGTATCGTAGCCCTCGGCAGCGAGGATGCGGGAGAGCGTCTGCCGGAGGCCCGGCTCGTCGTCGACTACGAGAATTCTCATTGCAGAAGCGCCAGCTCCGACTCATCGACTGTCGCCTCGCTCTCGGGAGCGGCGGCGACGGGTAGGCATATCACGAACGCCGCGCCACCCTCGCGCGCGGTACGAACCCACACGGTGCCGCCCAACCCCTCGACGATGCGCGAGACGAGTGCGAGTCCCAGCCCGGTCCCCTTCCCCGGCTCCTTGGTGGTGAAGAAGGGATCGAAGATGCGCTCGCGCTGCTCCCACGGTACGCCCGGCCCGGTGTCGGCCACCACTACCTGGATCACTTCGGCCGGCTCACCCACCGTGTTGAGCCACGCGCGCACACGCGCGCTCTGGTCGCGGATCTGCGCGAAATCCTCGGGGTCGTCCGCGCGACGGGGAGATCTCCCGGCCAGCTCCGCGAAGGGAATCCGATCGGTGAGGATAGTGATGGATCCCTCGCCCTCCACTGCGTCCACCGCGTTCAGCACCAGATTCACGAACACCTGCTCCATCTCGTGAGAGTCACCCAGCAGCTGCGGGAGGTCGTCGAGTAGCGAGAGAGTGAGATGTACTCCCCGCAACGTCCCCTGATCCGCCAGCATCTGCACCACATCGCGCGCCACCTCGTTGGGGTTGAGCGGCGCCGGCATCCGCTTGCGGGCGCGCGCGTAGTCGAGCATCCCCCGCACGATGCGGTCTATCCGGGCGCTCTCGCGCTCTATGCCGGCGAGCGCATCGGCCGCGCCCGGATCCCCATTCACCGACGCTCTCAGAAGGTGTGTGTAACCGGCGATCGCACCGAGCGGGTTCCCGACCTCGTGCGCCACGCCGGCCGCGAGCCGGCCGACGCTCGCCACCTTCTCGAGGTGTGCACGCTGCGCCTGCTCCTCGAGGAGTCGGCTGGTCATCCGGTTCACGCTGTGCGAGAGTCGCGCGAACTCACGAGTCTCTCCCGGCGGAACGCGACGGGAGAGATCCCCGTTCGCGATGGCTTCCACGGCACCCACCACGCCCTCGAGCGGCGAGATGACCAGTCCCTGGAGCTTGTAGGCACCGAAGGCCACGAAGATCACCACATCGGCCAGGATGAGGAGCGCCAGATACAAGGCACCGTTGCGGCTGCTCACGAGGTTCTGCAGCACTACCACGTTGAGTGCGGCGAGCGAGAGCGCGGCGGTGCCGAGGACCGCGAGGCTGAGCAGCATCTCGGACTTGAGCGATGTGAAGAGCTGCGTCCGCGGCGTGCGCGAGCCACGCCCACCCGCCCCCGGCGAGCGCACCGCCTGCGTCATACCTCCACCCCGTAGCGCGCGAGCTTGCGATAGAGTGTGGACACGTCGATGCCGAGCACTTCTGCGGCGCGGCTCTTGTGTCCCCCCTCGTTCTGGAGGACCCAGAGGATGTAGGCGCGCTCGATCGCCTCGAGCGAAGGGTTTGGACTGCTCTCCCGCTCGGTGACCAGTGGCTCCGAGCGCCGCTCGACAACTCGCTCGGGGAGTGCGTCCGCGTCGATGACCTCTCCCTCGGTGAGGATCACCGCGCGCTCCAGCGCGTTCTCGAGCTCGCGCACGTTCCCCGGCCAGTCGTAGGCCCGCAGAGCCTCCACCGCGGGTTCGGTGAGCCGCTTCGGATCAGTGCCGGCGGCGCGCGCCGAGCGTTTGAGAAACGCGTCGGCGAGTAGTGGGATATCCTCGCGACGCCGCCGCAGCGGAGGCAGGTGCAGCGCGAAGACGTTGAGACGATAGAAAAGATCTCCCCTGAAGCCGCCGCGCTTAATCTCCTCTTCGAGGTCGCGGTTCGTGGCAGCAACGATGCGCGTGTCTATCGGCACGGCCTCGGTGCCGCCCACGGGGATCACCTCGCGTTGCTGCAGCACGCGGAGAAGCTTCACCTGCGTGGACGGCGTGGTCTCGCCGATCTCGTCCAGGAAGAAGGTGCCGCCGGCGGCAGCGGCGAAGAGTCCGATCTTGTCCTTCACCGCGCCGGTGAAGGAGCCCTTCATGTGACCGAAGAGCTCACTCTCGAGAAGGCTCTCGGGGAGCGCGCCGCAGTTGATCGAATTGAATGACGCATCGGCGCGCGCGGAGAGGTCATGGATGTAGCGCGCCACGACTTCCTTGCCCGTCCCCGACTCGCCCTGAATGAGCACGGTGGAGTCGGTGGGCGCCACCGTTTCCGCGAGTCGTAGTACGGATAGCCACGCCTCGCTCCTCCCCACGGGCACACCGCTCGCGCTCCGGTCGAGCCGGCGAATCTCCTGGCGCAGCGAGCGGTTCTCGACTCGAAGAAGGCGGTGCTCCGCGGCGCGGCGGAGGACCGCCACTATCTCATCGTTGACGAAGGGCTTCTGGATGTAGTGATACGCGCCCTCGTTTACCGCCTGGATCGCGGAGCGGAGGTCGGCCTGCGCGGTCATGAGGATCACCGGCACATCTGGGTCGCGCGAGCGCGCTGTCGAGAGCACCTCGAGGCCCGAGACTCCAGGCATGCGCACGTCGGTGAGAACGACGTCTGGTGGGAGTTGCTCGATCTCCTCGAGCCCCTTGCGCCCACCTAGCGCGGTGCGGACGCGGAAGCCCTCCTTCCTGAGGAGGATCCCGAGAGTCTCGAGGATCCCTGCCTCGTCGTCCACCACGAGGACGTTCGCGCCGGTTGCCGGAAGCGCGGTACTCATGCCGCCTCCGCTTCCGCGAAGCGGCTCCGTGGGAGGAGAACCGAGAAGCGCGTGCCGCGCGACGAGCTGTCCACGAGTACGACGCCGCGGTGCGCATCCACGGCCCGGTGAACGATCGGGAGGCCCAGCCCCGTACCGCCTGCCTTGGTAGTGAAGAATGGATCGAACACGCGGTCGCGCAGATCGGCGGGGATTCCCGGCCCCTCGTCGACGACGTGGAGCGCGATGGCATCGTCGGGGAAGAGGACGCCGCGCGGCAGCTGGTCGCCACCCATCTCGCTCAGTTCCACTCGCACCGTTCCCCCGTCGGGTGAAGCCTGGACCGCGTTGAGCACGATATTGAAGACCGCACGGTGGAGCAGGTCTTCATCGCCTTCCATCAGCACCGGATCGTCCGGGATGTCGCATTCCACCGTGATACTCTTCTCGCTGTCGGGGAAGCCGGCGGCCAGACTCGCGGCCGCGCGGGCGATACCGCCGATGTCCACGCGTGAGCCACGCGTGACGCGCACGCGAGCGAAGTCGAGGAATTCCGAGAGCAGACGCGAGAGGCGGTCGGACTCGCGAACGATGAGCCGCCCGAGCGTGCGCTCATCCTCGCCCGCGCCGGTCGAGAGCGCGAGCTGCTCCACCGCGCTGCGGATGGATGCGAGCGGGTTCTTGATCTCGTGGGCGAGCGACGCGCTCAACTCCGCGACCGCCTCCAGCCGCTCGGTGCGCATACGCAGCTCCTCGAGCCGCTTGTTGTCGGAGATGTCCTGGAAGATGACTGTCGCCGAGAGCTGGTCGGGCGAGCCCGCGGCTATCATCGTCGTGGTCGTGAAGCCAATGGACACCGCGCGGCCGTGAAGCGTGATGGATGCCTCACCGCGAGTGACGCGCTCGCGCTGGTGCACCGCGCGCTCCAGCGCAGCGGCGAGCGCGGGTGACGGCACGGACACGACCTCCTGGAGCGTGCGACCCCGCGCGGTGGAGCTCTCGAAGCCGAGGAGCGCGCCGGCACTCGGGTTGGCGAAGATGAGCAGCCCGCTGGAGTCGACGGTGATGATCCCGCTGCGGATGTTGTTGAGGATGTCTTCGGCCTGCAGCTTGGCGAGTACCAGCCGCGCCTCGAGCTCCTCGCGCGCGCCACCGGCCTCCTGCAGTCGCGCGGAGAGGTATGTTACACCAAGGGCCACCGCGGCGAAGACGCCGATCTGGAGCAGCACGCCGATGTCATCGGCGCCGCGGTTCGAGAATATCACGTCGGCCGCGTAGAGTACGATGCCGAGGGCGGCAATGAGCAGCGCGCCGACGCCGGGAAGGAGGAGCGATGCCGCCGCGGTCACGAGGATGTACAACGCGGCGAACTGCGACTGCGCGCTTCCAGTTACGTGGACGACGGCGGTGATCAGGACCACATCGAAGACCGCCTGCAACGTGTGGAATGCGCGACCAACCGGGTGCTCGGACGTCGGACTGTGGAGCGCGCCGTACCAGCTGGACCCCGCGGTGAATGCGAGCGCGCTCACCATGGCGAGCGACGCCACCATCGTGGTATGTGATTCGGCGTCCTGCCAGGCGAAAAGTGCCGCCAGAAAAACAGAGAACGCGAGCGACAGTCGGCCTATGTACAGCCAGCGGAGGACGCGTATTGGCTCGAACATTCGGATCCTTGGAACGAAGAGGCGCCCCCTACCGTCGGCGCGCGGCGCCCGGCGCCCCGGAAGAACTCTTGCATGTTGCTATTCCGGGACAGCGCCGACCATTGCATTTTGCTAAACCTTCGACGATCAACGCTCTAGAGGAGTTACGTGGATAGCCCGACGGAGCAGCTCACCATGGGCGCGATCGCGCTGCGCCTCCTCGCAGTACTGGTGCTGGTGTTCGCCAACGCCTTCTTCGTGGCGGCCGAATTCGCCCTGGTCGGCGTGCGGCGCAGCCGGATAGATGCCAGGGCGGCAGAAGGCGACCGGGGTGCCAGGGTGGTGCAGCAGGCGCTTCAGCACCTCGACCGCTACATCTCGGGGACCCAGCTGGGGATCACGCTCTCCTCGCTTGCGCTCGGCTGGATCGGCGAGGCTACCCTGGCCTCCCTGCTCGACCGGCTGCTGGGGGCCTTCGGCATCACCGCGCCAGCCGGGGTCACGCATAGCGCGGCCGCGATCACGGCGGCCTTCCTGGTGATCACCTTCCTGCACATCGTGCTCGGCGAGCTGGCGCCGAAGTCGATGGCGCTCATCAACCCCGAAGGCGTGAGCGTATGGGTCACGCGCCCGCTGCGCGCCTTCACGTGGCTGATGCGGCCGTTCATAGCAATCCTGAACGGCGCGGCCAACGGCTTCCTCAAGCTCCTGGGACTGCACACCGTCTCGGAGAGCTCGAGCGTTCACTCCCCGGAGGAGCTCCGCCTGCTCGTGATGCAGACGCATGCCCACGGCCTGCTCGATGAGACGGACTCGCAGATGCTCGCTGGCGTCTTCGACTTCCACAACAAGAAGGTCCGCGATGTGATGCGCCCGCGCACGGAGATCGTGGCTCTCCCCGCGGGAAGCAGCGAAGACGACGTGTGGGAGGTGGTGCGTCGCGAGCGCTACTCGCGCTACCCCGTGTACCGTGAATCGCTCGACGACGTGGTCGGGGTCTTCCTCGCCAAGGATCTCTGGCTGCACGACGGCGTGGAGCCCTTCTCGCTGGAGCGCTTCGTGCGTCAGGCGCTCTACGTGCCCGATACGCGTGCCGCGGAGCGCGTGCTCGACGATCTGCGGAGGACGCGCGCGCACATGGCGGTGGTGCTCGACGAGTATGGCGGAACCGCGGGGATCGTGACGATGGAGGATCTGGTGGAGGAGGTGATCGGAGACATCGCCGATGAATACGACGTGGCCGCGCGCGAGGCGCTGGAGATGAACGGTATCCTGGAGCTCTCCGGATCGCTCTCGCTCATCGACGTGCGCAACGATCACAACCTCCCGATCCCGAACGGGAGTTGGTCGACGCTCGGCGGCTACGTCTTCTCGCGCCTCGGCCGCCTCCCGACGGTTGGCGATAGAGTGCCCTTCCCCGGCGGCGAGCTGGAGATCGTGGCGATGGAGGGTCGCCGCGTTGCGGCGGTGCGCGTGCACCGCGCCGCGCTCGATGGAAAGGCCACCGCGTGAGCGAGGCACTGAAGGTGGACGACGAGCTCTCGATCCCTCGCTCCGAGCTCGACTTCCGCGCGACGCGCTCGGGTGGCCCCGGCGGCCAGCATGTGAACACGTCTTCCACTCGCATCGAGCTGCTCTGGAACGTGCTCACCACACGCGCCCTCTCCGATGAACAGCGCGAGCGCGTGCGCCAGCGCCTCGCCAGCCGCACCGATGCCGATGGCTTCATCCGCGTGGTCTCGAGCGAAAACCGGAGCCAGCTCCGCAATCGCGAAGCCGCCGAATCCCGCCTCGCCGAGATCCTCCGCCGCGCCCTCCTGAAGCCTCGCAAACGCGTCCCCACCCGCCCCTCCCGCGCCTCCCGCGAAGCCCGCCTCAAGGACAAGCGAATGCGGAGCGAGAAGAAGAGGATGAGGAGGGGGGAGGAGTGAGGGAGTTCAGGGTTCAGGGTTCAGGCGGTAGGAACTGCAAGGAACAGGAAACAGGTACCGGCTCCCGCGAGTAAGGCCCTCTATCGCGAGGCAGTTACCTGTTTCCTATTTCCTGTTCCCTGTTCCCTTGACGCTCCTGAACCCTGAACCCTGCCTCCTGAACCCTGCTTTCTCCCTCCCCCTCCCCCCGGTACCAATACGCTACCAGAGCGATGAAGGCGCCGGCGAGGATGCAGGAGCCAACGCGGAGGCCGATGGCGGAGAGGCCCCAGGCGTGGATCAAGGCTTTGAGGGCGGCGTAGCAGGCGAGCGTGAGGCCGGCGACGCGGGAGGGGGTGTTAGAGTGGCGGCGGCCGTGGAAGATGGCGGCGATGCCGGCGAGCGCGTAGAAGACGATCAGGAGGAAGACGGAGACGTCGTACGAGAAGGCGTGGGCGAGCTCCTCGCGGAACCAGACGAAGGCGACGAGGGCCGGGAGCGGAGCGAGGACCTCGAGGTTCAGACTACGTAGCTGAACGGCGCAGCGTGAGAAGGCCCAGATGGCGAGCGTCGCTGCGAGCGCAGCAACCGAGGGGGCGGTGGCGAAGGGTGTGTACGAGTATGCGGTGCGGTGGAGCAGGAGCGTGTACGCCCACAGGGATGCGATGGTGAGTACGATCGAGATCGTGACGGCCAGGCCGGCGTGATCGCGCTCGCGCATGAGCAACGAGAAGAGCGACGCGTGCGCAGCGAGCGCCGCGATGCACCAGGCGGGGTGGTGATTCAGCGCCAGGAATATCGCGATCGCGCTGGTGGCGCAGGCGGTGATGAGATGGAGCTCGCGACTCTCCTCGTCGTTCCACGCGGAGGCGCACGCGAGAGCGACCCAGATCAGCGCCACGAGCGCACCGTCAACGGAGTCGGGGTGCGCGAGCTTGGACAGGGCGGCACCGAGGAAGCCGAGCGGGAGGAATACGGCGGCGGCTAGCGACCACGGGGACGGTGTGAAGCCGCGACGCGGTGCAGCGAGCGCGGTGATCGTGCCGGCGATTCCCAGCGCTACGGCTGTCGGCGCGGCGTGCGCGCCGAAGCTGGATGCGAGTAGCGCGCCGGCACCCACGCCGAGGAAACCGAGCGCCAGACGAGCGCGCACTTCGCTCACTCCGGAAGCGAGCGCGACCCACGCACAGGCGAGGGTGAAGAGCACGGGCACGGTACGCTCGGGCCACGGCGATGCTGAACGCAGAAGACCCTGCGCGGAAGCCGCGTACACGATGCAGCCGAGTCCCGTGATCAATATCGCGAAGCGCCAACTGCGAGTGGCGATGGCTGCTATCGCACCTGCGATCACTATCCAGCCGTAGGCGGCGAGAACCACCGCGCTCCCGCCGCCGGTGGACGCCACGAATGGGGCGAGAAGCGCCCCGCCGAGCCCCACACAGAACAGCGGCTCCTCGGCGGTACGCAACGCCAGCGAGGCCAGCGCCACCGATGCGGCCGCGATGATGATCAGCGCCACCGTCGGAGGGATGACGTGCAGACGCGGTCCGGCGGCCCAGAGGTCGAGGTGGAACAGCGCGAGTGCGAGCGCCAGTAGCGTGTTGCCGAAGCGAACGGTCCCGCGCGAACGGAGCCACCAGCCGATCCCCGCGACCGTGGCCGCTCCGATCGCGCCGAGCACCACGCGCGGGGTTGGACCGAGCAGGCCGTGTGCGATCGCCCAGGTGAGGAACGCACCCATTCCCGCGAGCAGCGCGAGTGTTGCGAGCGCGATCGTGCCGTAGCGCCCGATCAGCGATTCGAGGTCGAGTGCCGCAGCGCCGCCATACGCGGTTCGCGGCTCGGGGCGCAGGGCCGCTGCCAGGAGAGCGCCCTCCGCGGGCGGAGCCGGTCGCGCGCGCGGAGTGGAGCGATCGTTCGGCGCTCCATCCGGGGCACGTGCGGGAGGCGGCTCGGTGTACTGGCGCTCGCTACTGGCGCCAGCGGGCCGAGCGACACCGCGTATCTGCGCAACTTCAGATCGCAGCTCCGCAAGTTGCTGATTCAGCGAGCGGACTATCGTCTCGAGCCGCTCGATACGCTCGGAATCGGACATGACGCGGCTCCATCGGAGGTGAAAGGAGAGCTACCTGATCATCTCCACTGTAGACGTCACAGCCTGCGTAACGGGCACAGTCTGGCCGGTGGCGGGGAGCGTGATGCTCATGTTCATCCGCTGGGTGGCGGAGGAACCGAGGTATGTTCCGTTCGCGCCAAGGTAGTAGGTCCCGTTTCCAGTCCCGTTCCCCTCCACCTTCAGCTCCTGGCCTGCCTGGCTCTGCGTCCCCTGGAGCGAGAGCACGGAGGTGCGCTCCACGCGCCACGCTTTCTGCCCCTGGAAGGTCGTGTCGCCAACCACCTTCGAGGTTGTGATCGCACTCATGTCGAGCTTGCTCCCCTCGCCCGAGACGGAGTTGACGGTGGTGTCCGTCCAGCTGCTCCCGACCGCTGCATTCTCCGGGAGGGGGAGAAGGAACTTGCTCATCCCCTCCACCAGGTTCTTCGCGTTGGCATCGCTGTCGGCGGCGTTGGATGACAGCGCGTAAACCTTCCCGTGCGCGGACATGGAGCCCTTCACGCTCGTACCCACGAGCGTGGACACGTCAGGGAGCTGGATCGGAGGATCGGAGACGACTTTGCTGGAGTCGAGGGTGTACGCGAAATCGAGCGTGTCCTTGCCGTGCGCGCTCAGCTGCACGGTGACCTGCTGCTCGTTGGTGATCTTGAACTCTGCCTTCTGTCCGCCCTGCTCCTGCGAGCGGGTGATCACCGAGATGAGGTGGTAGCGAGCGTTCCCGGGCGCGTAGGTGATCGCCTTCTGCGCCGTCAGCGCCGCAGCGGATAATATCGGGAGCGAAGCGAGCGCGGCGACGGCCGCGGCCGCGCGTGCGAGGCGAATCATGATGCTGGTTCCTCTCTGAGGTCGCGCGGCCGCTCGCCTGCCGGAGACTCTCTCCGGCGGGAGTGAGGCACGCTGCGCTCAAGAATGCGTGACTGGTAGGCGAAGTGACAAGATAGGGCCCATTGCCGCCGGGGCGGCCAGAGCCGAGCTTTCCGGAACGTGGTCCACTATCTGGTACCGAGCATCGTGGCCGCCGTGCTCTTCGTGGCGGTCTTTCTGCTGCGGAAGAGGCAGCCGCTCGAGCGGCTTCTCCGCGTGTCGGGCCATGTTGCGCCAGCCATCGTGCCTCGCCTGCTCGCGATCACGACGTTCCTCGCCGGCTCGATCCTCCTCTTCTCGGGCGCCACGCCGGCTCGGGCCGGGCGACTGGGCTGGCTGCACGATTTCCTCCCGCTCCCCGTCATCGTCGTTTCGCATTTCTTCGGGAGCGTGGCTGGCGCAGGGCTGCTGATCCTCGCGCGCGGGATCCAGCGCCGGCTCGACGCCGCCTACCATCTCACCGTCGCCCTGCTCGGAGCAGGGATCGTATTCTCACTCCTGAAGGAGTTCGACTACGAGGGAGCGATCATACTCTCGCTGATGCTCGTCGCCTTCCTTCCAAGCCGGCGCTACTTCTACCGGAAAGCGAGTCTCACCGAGGAACGCTTCACTCCCGGCTGGATCGTCGCGATCCTGCTCGTGGTGCTCGGCTCGGTGGTACTGGGGATCATCTCGTACGGCAACCCGGCCGTTGAAGCGGCGCGCTTCTGGGACTTCTCGCTCAGGGCACAGGCGCCGAGGTTCGTCCGCGGGACGGCGGGCGTCATCGCGCTGTTCATCATCGTGGCCGTGGCGCGACTCATGCGCCCGGCGCGGCCCGCTCGCGCGTTGCCTTCCAATGAGGAGCTGAACGCGCTCCGGCCGGTAGTGGAAGCGTCTCCCGAGGCGGAGGCGAACCTGGTCTTCCTCGGCGACAAGTCGCTGCTCGTCAACGATGACCACTCCGGCTTCGTGATGTACGCCGTTGCCGGAAGGAGCTGGGTTGCGCTCGGTGATCCGGTCGCGCCCCCCGAGCAGATGGCGCCTCTCGCGAAGCGCTTCGTCGAGCTCTGCGACCAGCACGGCGGGTGGGCGGTATTCTACAAGGCGAGCCGCGAGCAGCTCTACCTCTACCTGGACCTCGGCTTGAGCGTGGTGAAGCTCGGCGAGGAAGCGCGCGTGCCGCTCGCGCACTTCTCGATGGATGGGCCCGAGCGTCGCAACCTGCGCAGGACGTGGAGGCGCGCCGTGCAGGAGGGGTGCACCTTCGAGGTGGCGAGCGCCGCAGAAGTTTGCACGCTTCTCCCCAAGCTTCGGGCGATCTCCGACGATTGGCTATCGAACAAGCGAACGCGCGAGAAGCGCTTCTCCCTCGGTTTCTTCGATGAGCGCTATCTCTCGCGCTACCCGGCCGCGGTAGTTTGCAAGGACGGCGAGATGGTTGCCTTCGCCAATGTCTGGGAGTCGGGTGGAAAGACGGAACTTTCGGTGGACCTGATGCGCTTCTCCACCGCCGCCCCGCCCGGAGTGATGCGCTACCTGCTCGTGGAGCTGATGCTCTGGGGGAAGGAGCGCGGCTACGAGCGGTTCAACCTCGGGATGGCACCGCTCTCCGGTCTCCAGGCATCCGCCGTCGCGCCGCTCTGGAATCAGCTCGGCACCGCCATCTACGGCCACGGCGAGCGCTTCTACAATTTCCAGGGAGTCCGCGACTTCAAGGATTGGTTCAACCCGGTGTGGGAACCCAAGTACCTCGTCTCCGCCGGCGGCGCCGCCCGCCCCGTCATCATCGCCAACATCGCCTCCCTGATAGCGGGAGGGTTGGAGGGAGTGGTGGGGAAGTGAGAGAAAGGCAGGACGCAGGAAGCAGAAAGCAGGAAGCAGTGAACTGCTCCCGCGAGCGCTGTCCTTCGCGCATGATTGGAGAAGCACGCTGAGCGAGCCGAACCTGGATCCCCGCTTGCGCGGGGATGACGATTGTGGCGAGAGTAGTACCTGCCTCCTACCCCTTGCCTCCTGAGGTTTTCCTGCTTTCTGCTGTCTTTTCACTGCTTCCTGCTTCCTGCTTTCTGCTTTCTTTTTCACGGCTTCCTCCTTCCGTGCTCCCTCCCCCCCTCCCCCATCCCCTCCCCGACTCCCTGATCCGCGCGACGGCGGATTCGGTGTTCAGTCAGGAGGCGTACAATCGGGTCTCGATCTGGGAGAGATTCTGGGGGTGGGTGTTCGACCTCGTACGGAGGGCGTGGGCGCTGGCGGATCCGCTGCTGTCGGCGCTGCGAAGATCACCCGTGCTCTACTGGACGGTGATCGTTCTGCTGGCGGTCATCGTGCTGGCGGTAGTGGCGAGAGCGGCGTACCTGTGGAGACAGCGACGCCTCTTCAATGCCGCGGCGCTCGCGTGGGAGAGCTCGCCGCTCAGGCGTGCGGGGCGCGATCCGTGGACGGCAGCGGAGGAGCTCTCGGCGCGTGGCGAGTTCACCGCTGCAGCGCATGCGCTCTACGCTGCGCTCCTGGACAGCGCGGCGCAGGCGGGGCAGATACGGCTGCATCCGTCGAAGACCGCCGGCGATTACGTGCGCGAGCTGCGCAACCGCTCGTCGTCGCTCTTCACGCTATTCCGCGATTTCGCACGGTCGTACGAAACGGTGATCTACGGGATCGGCAGCTGCGATGCGGAGCGGTATCACCGACTCTACGCGCTCGCCGGCGAGGCCGCGCGGCTGCGGAATGGAAATGGCTGAGAGGCGCGGCTCGCGCTGGCTGAGGCCTCGCTACATCTTCGCCCTCGCGGCGCTGGTCGTGATTACCTCGCTCCTCTTCGCGCCCGCGGGCGACCTGGGCGCCTACTCTTCCGCCATCACCACGTTCAGCGCGCGCCCATACGGGGCACGTGGACTGTACGAGGTGAGCGAACGGCTCGGCTGGCGCGTCGATCGCCGCGTCGTCTCGATGGATACCATTCTCGACTCCCGCGCAACGTACGTGATGCTCGCTCCTCCGATTCCGCTCTCCGCGGTGGAGGTCGGGTCGCTCCTGCACGCGGTACGCAGCGGTGCGCGTGCGCTCGTGTCACCCGCCCCGGGGGTGCCGCTCGCCGACTCGCTCGGTGTGTACCGTTCGGCCATGAGTGCGTTCGGCTCGGAGGTGACGGGAGAGCCCGACTCCGTGGGCGAGCGCACGGCTGCGGCGCAGGCGATCGTCGACGCCGCCGCCGAGGCAGGCCGCTTCGACTTCGCGCTCGGGACCGACTCGGCAATGCACTGGAGCGCCACCACGCTGGTGCGCATCGAGCGAGACGGCGCCGAGAAGCCGGCGGTGATGTCGCTGAGCGTCGGGCGCGGCGAGGTCGTCGTGATCTCCGACCCGGGCTTCTTCCGCAACATCAACGCGCGCGAGGGAGCGAGCAGCGTCTTCGCCGTCCGCCTCTTCGAGTGGCTCGACCCCGCGCACGAGCTGCCGCTCGTCTTCGACGAATATCACCAGGGCTTCGGCAAGCGAGAGAGCATGCCCGGAGCCATCGTCGATGCACTGCTGCACACCGCTCCCGGTCGCGCCTTCCTGCAGCTCGTGGCGGCAGGGCTCATCCTTCTCCTGGTGTACGGAGTTCGGCCGATCGCTCCGTTGAAGCGTCGCTCCATCGAGCGCCGTTCCCCGCTCGAGCACGTGGGCGCGCTCGCGCGTGCCTATCAGCAGACCGAGGCCACCCGGACAGGCACGCAGCGGCTCCTTCGCGGGTTGCGACGCAGGCGCCCGCTTGGCGCAACCGGAGCGCTCGACGACGAGAGCTACCTTTCACTGATTATCTCCCGCAAGCCGGAGCTCGCGACCGAAGTGGAGCGAGTCCGCGCGGCGCTGGCGCGGCCGCTCCCGGCGGCAGAATGGGTTGCCGTAGGCCGCGCCATCGATCACATCGAGAGGACTATCGCACAATGATTTCAGCGGTCGAGGTACAGGAGATTCTGAGGCGCGTTCGCGAAGCGGTCTCCGAGAGAGTCGTGGGCCAGGACACCGTCATCGACGAAGCGCTGGTCGCATTCCTCGCTCGCGGGCACGCACTGCTGGAGGGAGTTCCGGGCACCGCCAAGACTCTGCTGGTACGCGCGCTCTCTGGTGCGCTCGGCGCCCGCTTCGGGAGAATTCAGTTCACACCCGACCTCATGCCGTCCGACATCACGGGGATCAACGTGCTGCGCGATGGGGGCGCGACGGCCGAGTTTCACGCCGGGCCTGTCTTCTGCGATCTCCTCCTCGCCGACGAGATCAATCGTGCGCCCGCGAAGACCCAGGCCGCGCTCCTCGAGGCGATGCAGGAGCGACAGGTGACTGTGGATGGCACAGCGCGACCGCTGGGCGATCTCTTCACCGTGTTCGCCACGCAGAACCCGGTGGAGTACGAGGGAACGTACCCGCTCCCCGAGGCACAGCTCGACCGCTTCCTTCTCAAGATCCGCGTGCCCTACCCGGCGCGCGAGGCGGAGCTCGCGATGCTGGAGAACTACGCCAACGGCTTCGACGCGGAGCGCATCGCCGACGCGATCCCGCAACCGGTCGTCTCGGAATCCCTGCTGCGCGAGCTGCGCGGCGCCGCCGACTGTGTCAGGGTCGCCTCCGAGGTACGTGAGTACATCGCGTCGATAGTTCGCGCCACGCGCGAGGAGCCCGCTCTCACTCTGGGCGGCTCGCCGCGCGCCACGGTGGCGCTCTTCCGCGTGGCGCGCGCGGCCGCGCTCCTCGCCGGCCGTGACTTCGTGACGCCCGACGACGTGAAGGACTTCGCCTTCCCCGTTCTACGGCATCGCGTACTGGTCTCGCCAGAAGTGGAAGTAGAAGGGCGCACCAGCGACGAGGTGCTCGAGGCCGTGCTCACGCGAGTGACCGCGCCGCAGTGAGCACGGCCAGCGTGACGCCGTCTCCCGGCGGCGCGCCACCGGGAGCACCGGGGCGCGAGAGCGATCCGCCTCCTGCGTCTCGTAGCGAATACCCGGAGGAGCGGCTCGCCCGGACGCTCCGGGGAGTGGCCGTCCTCGTGTATCGGGGAATCATCGCATTCCTCCCCACCCGACGGCTCGCAGTGGTGGTGGCGCTCCTTTCCCCGATCTGGCTCCTATCCACGAGTGCGGGCGGCGCGACTTTGGTCGCGGTGGTAGTCCCCCTGCTCGTGCTCGTCGTGATCGTGGACTTCGCGACTATCCCATCGCGCTGGCAGCTGCGGATCACGCGCGAGATTCCTGCGCAGGCGGGGCTCGGCGATGCAGTAGAAGGCGTGTACAGGATCGTGTCGCGCGTCCGCCGGCCACTGCGAGTACAGCTCTTCGACCGCATCCCGCGCAGCATCACCACGGACAGAGCTCGGTCTGGAGAACACACCGTTCCCGCCGCTGGCGAGCTAGTACTCCCCATCACGATCACCGGCCGGGAGCGCGGCGCGTGGCCGCTAGGTCCCGTGGTGCTCCGAGTGGATGGCCGGCTCGGACTCGTGCGGCATACCATCAGGCTGGAGCCGGGCGACCACGTGCTCGTGACGCCGTCGATGTCGGGTGTGCGTCACCTGCGCCTCCTCGCCATCCAGCACCGGCTACGCGATGCCGGAGTACGCAACATCCGTAGACGGGGAGAAGGGACCAGCTTCGCCAACCTCCGCGAGTACGTCACCGGTGACGACCCCCGCCACGTGGACTGGAAGGCGACCGCGCGGCGCCGCAAGCTCATCACGCGTGAGTACTCCGTGGAGCAGGGGCAGACGGTGATGATCGCGATCGATGCCGGGCGGATGATGACGCAGCTCTCGGAGGGCGCGCCGCGCTTCGAGTACGCGCTCTCGTCCGCCACGCTGCTGGCAGACGTCGCCGCACAGTCGCGCGACAACGTGGGACTCCTCCTCTTCGACGACGAGGTCCGCGCCTTCGTGCCCGCCTCGCGCGGGGGCCAGGCGCTGGAGCGGATCCGCCACGCGCTGATCCCCGCCACCGCATCGATGGCGGAGCCCGACTATGCCACCGCTTTCCGACTCCTCTCCGAGCGCCACCGCAAGCGCTCGCTCATCGTGCTCTTCACGGATGTGGTGGATCCGCGCGCGTCGCGCGCGCTCATCGCGCACACGGCCCGCAGCGCTGCGCGGCACATGCTCCTCGTGGTCGCGCTCCGCAACGACCAGCTCGTAGAGACGGCAGTCCCCGGTGCGCACGCTTCCGCCGCCGACCTGTTCGAGAGCGCCGCGGCCGAGGAGCTGGTGACCGCGCGCGAGGAGGCGCTGCTCAGGATGCGACGCGCCGGCGTGCAGGTGCTGGATGTATCGCCGGCGGAGATGACGCCGGCAGTGATCAACGGCTATCTCGAGATCAAGGCGCGCGGCTCGCTGTAGGCGAACTCCTCCCCCGCCTCCTCCTCTCCCGGCCGCCAGCCGAGCGACACGTAGGCGGCGAGAACGCCCGCACACGCTCCGGCGATGCTCCACTTCACCCAGAGCGGGATGTCCGTGCGCGGCGAGATGAGCCCCTCAATCGTACCGGCGAAGAGGAGCAGCATCGTGGACACCGCAATGAGCCGGATCGCGCGGCGCCCCTTGATCACGAGCGCCTCCGCGCGCGTGTGCTCTCCCGGAAGCAGGAGCGCCGAAGCGATGAGCAGTCCGCCGCCCGCGGCTATGCAGATCGCGCTCAGCTCGAAGACGCTATGCGGGAGCACGAACTCGCCGATCTGGTTGAAGATCCCCTTGCTCGCGTAGAGGCCGAAGCCGGCGCCAATACTCACGCCATTGAAGACGAGCATCAACACGGTAAGGATCCCCGCCGTGATCCCGAAGGCGAAGACGGCGTAGGTGACCTGCACGTTGTTGGCGATGATGCGGCTCGCCATCACCGGGCGCTCGAACTCCTTCACTGCGACGTATGTCTTGTCGCCGTTGCGCGTGCGAGCCGCGCCCTCCTCGGCGCGGTCGATCATTCCCGGTGGCAGGAGTCTCTCGGCGAGCGCTGGATCGGCGGTCACGACGCCGTACGTCACGACCATCGGGCCGAAGAGAAGCAGCGCCGCACCAGCTATCGGAATCGCCGAGCGGCGCAGCTCGCGCGGCATGCTCACGAACATGAAGTTCGAGATGCTCCGCCAGGAGAGCTGCCGCTGCTTGTAGAGGAGGTTGTGCCCCGCGCCCACCAGACGGCTCACGTAGAAGAGCGCGTCGGCACCGAGCGCGGGCCCGCCCTCCGATGCGCGTGACGCGGTGCGCAGCCGCGCGAGGTCCGTGGCCACCTCGCGATAACTGGCCACGAAGTCGCTCACCTCCTTCTCCGACATCGCTCTGAGACCGCGCCATTGCGCATCGGCGAGCGCGGTGGCGAACGCGCTCCAGCGCTCCGCGCCGCGTGCCACTATCGCGTTTCGTTCGCGCTCGGCGCCTGTCGCGCCGCGCGGTGCGGCTCCAGCCGCCCGCGCCGCCTTCTCTCGCTCGTGCAGGGCGAGGAGCGAGGCGAGTGGTGGACTGCCGCTCGCTCCGATCTCATCGCGGAAGCGCGCGACGAGATGCGCCGTGAGCGTCCTCCTGCGATCGGCATCGAGCGATTCGAGTCGCTCCACGAATCGATCGAGGAGGCCGAAGTCCGCGTCGGAGAGCGATGTGGTAAGCTCGCGACCGACCGCCTCCGCGTGCGTCACGGGCTGCGCCGTCTTCGCAATCCGCTCGCGCACGACTATGGTGCCAGCCATCATGTCGCCCAGGCGCTTGCCGGATTTCGACGACACGGCACTCACGACTCCCACCGAGTAGAGAAACCCCGGTTGCATGTCCACCACGCGCGCGATGTTGCGCACCGCCGAGGCAGCGAAGGAGACGGAGTAGCCGCCGTCCTGCACCACGCGTATCCCGAGCCGGCGCTTCCCGGGCGTCTGTCCGTCCCAGAGCGCCTCGAAAAGCACGTAGTAGCCCCACTGTATCGCGAAGGAGACGAGTATGACCAGCGAGGCCGCCCACGCTCCGGAGCTCTGGGCGGCACTGCTCTCGGCCGTCTGGTCGGCGCCGGGAGCGATGGCGCGCGCCAGCATGATCAGCAGCACCCAGAGTGCGATGATCGCAGCAGTGATGATGGTGTAATCGATGAGCGCCGCGGCCGAGCGGGCGCCGATACCCGCTATGGTGTACGAGACCACCACCTGCTCGGGCGTCTCGATGTCCACCTGCTGCTCGTAGCGCGCGGTGGTCGTCATGCGGGATGACTCAGGGGGCGGTACTCAGCTGCCGCCCGGGCGGCGCGGGAGTCCCCGCCGCCGGTACGGTACGCTCACCAGCCCACGCGCGCAGAGCGTCGAGCTGCTCGCCCATGGTGCGCGAAAGAGGACGGGTGCGTGAGAGCTCATCGAGCAGGGTGGCGGTGGACAGCTCGCCGTGCGAGGAGAAAGCGCCATAGAGCGCGGAGACCACTGCCTGCTCGATCTCCGCGCCGCTGAATCCGCCGGACGCCGCGGCGAGTGCTCCGACATCGAACTTCTCGCTCGGCTGCCCGCGCTTGCCCAGGTAGAGCTCGAAGAGCTCGCGGCGCGCGTACTCGTCAGGCAGATCCACGAAGAAAATCTCGTCGAAGCGTCCCTTGCGCAACAGCTCCGGCGGGAGTCGCTGGATGTCGTTTGCGGTCGCCACCACGAATACCTGGCTCTTGCGCTCCTGCATCCACGAGAGGAAACCGCCGAGCACGCGCGTGGAGAGGCCGCCATCCTCGCTCCCGGACGACTCGGCAAAGGCCTTCTCGATCTCGTCGATCCAGAGCACGATCGGCGAGAGGCGATCGGCGGTCGAGAGCGCCGTACGAAAATGCTTCTCCGTCTCGCCCACGTACTTGTCGTAGAGCGCGCCCGTGTCGAGTCGGAGGAGCGGAAGCGCCCAGTCGCGCGCTACCGCCTTGGCGCAGAGACTCTTTCCGCAGCCGGGAACGCCGAGCAGGAGAATCCCCCGCGGGAATGAGAGTCCGAAAGCGGCGGCGCGTTCCGGCTCGGCGAGGATCTGCCGCCGCTCGGCGAGCCATGCCTTGAGCCCATCGATCCCGATCACCTCGTTCAGCGGCCGCTCCGGTGCGAAGTACTCGAGAAGGCCGTCGCGCTCCACCATCTCGCGCTTGGCCTGAACCACGAGCGCGAGGTCAACGGCGGAGAGCCGCCCGTCCTCGAGAATCGCTCGGGTGAGGATCCGCTCCGAATCGAGGAGGGTAAGCCCGTTGAGGTTGGCGATGAGCCGAGATCGCTCCTCGTCGCTAAGCTCCAGACGCACGGGCGACCGGTCGGACAGCTCGCGCACCACCCGATCTACGAGCGCGCCGTAGTCTGCGGCGCCGGGCGCCGGAAGCTCGAAGGTGGTGACGAGATCGCGCAGCGATTCCGGGAAGTCGTTCTCGATGGCGGAGAGGAGGATCGCGCCTCGCTGCTCGGCGAATAGCGCGGTCGCATCCTTGAGACGTGCTGCCATCGCGGGATCGGCGAGCGCAGGCCCGAGCCCCTCGAAGTGATAGAGCGCTGGGATCCCCGCCGCCTCCACGTGCGCGAGCGCCATCTCGGGGCGTGCCGTATCGTAGATCGAGTTGAGCATCCCCGAACGGCGGAGCCCTTTGGAGCTGGTCCATGTAAAGAGCGGCAGCTTCATCGCCGCCGCCAGCTTTTCGATCAGCTCCTCTACCCTCGACTCTTCCGCACCTGACACTCTGATGAGCGCGTAGCGCGAGCGGACGAGGAGTTGTAGCTCGGAGAGCGGGTCGGTCGACGACGGCATTCAGGATTCCGCGGCCGAACAGCCGTAGACGCCGCTGCGCAGCGGCGCATCGTCGCCGCTCGGCTCGAAGTTGTCGAGCGCCTCGGCGCGTGCGGCCAGCTCGCCCACGAGCGCATTGCGCAGCGCGTCATCGAACAGGAAGGGCTGCGTGGCCGTGTAAGGTGCGACAGCGGCCCAGCGCCACGTTTCAGGAGCGGCGATCACGCTCCCGCGCTCTCGCATGATCCCGGTGGCGCGCGCTTTTGCCGCGAATTCCACCAGACGCCGGCGCGCCTCCACTATCTCCCGATCGTCGCGCGCCTCCCCGGGGCGACAGCTCCCAGCGTCCACGAGCGCGAGCACCTCGTCGCGCGCACGCGCTACGGGACGCACCAGTCGTTCGAGCGTCTCGACCGATGCGCTGTCGGCGGCCGGCTCGCTGTCGAGCGGGGCCTCCAGCACGCGCCGTACGAGATCGTACGGTGTGAGCGAGCGCTGCGGACCGTAGCGCGTGAGGAACCAGTCGCGCAGCCCGGGTCCCGGCGGAGCGACGTCGTCGAGCACACCCACCAGCGCCGAGCCGGCCTGTCCAGTCACGTCCGGCGGCGTGACGGTCACGTAGCCGGTAAGCAGATCATCCTGAACCGACGAGAGGTAGCCGTCGATGCGCCCCTCGTGCGCCAGCGAAACCGCCACGAACCAGTCGAGGCCGCGTGCGAACACCTCGGTGGGGCGCGCGCTGCGCGCGGATCCCGCGAGGCCATCCTCGGCGACTACCGGCGACGCGGCGCGCAGGCCGCGCATCGACGCCGCGAGTCGGCTCCGCCGCTTGTCGCGCACCGCCAGGTCGGTGGCGTAGTCGCCGCGCACAGCGTACCGGGTACGCGCGGCCTGCCAGTCGATGTCGTGCGCTATCTCGTGCGCAATCGTACCGGCGCCGGTGGCGAGCGGGAGGTAGATCGTGCGCTGCCGGGGGTCGTGAAGCGCGAGCGCCAGATCGTGCATCGGGCTCTCGCCGAAGCGCACGTGCAGACCGGTGAGGTCGAGCGACGGCACCACGCGCTCGAGATCGCGCAGCGCGGTGGCGAGCATGGTGAGATAGTACGGCTTCCACGCCTCGCGCGTGCCCGGATCGAAGGTCACGGATGCGAGACCGAAAGTATCGTAGAGCTGTCGCGGTGTGGGGCCGCTGTCACCCTGGAACCAGGGCGTCTCCTGCGCGTAGGCACGCAGCGCGATCGCGGTAGTGAGGGTGGTGCGGGCCACACTCTCGCCGGGCGCGGCTCGCTCCACCAGCGCATGCTCGGCAACGAGCTGCTCTTCGTTGGTGGTGCGCTTCAGGAATCGCGAGCGAGCGTTCCGCTCGGCCCTCGAGAGCTCCGACGACCCCAGCAGCTGCCCGCGATTCGTGGCCAGCGACACCACCACGGGCGTCTGTGGCGGCGCGTCGGTGGCGCGCGCCACCTGCGCCAGGCGCCAGGCGGCCGCGCCGAGGAGCGATGAACTCTCTTCGCGCGCGGGATCGCTCTCGTCGGAGCGCTCCTCCGTACCAAGCTCCTTGATTCGCGCGGCGAGTCGCGGCGCCAGCTTCATGGCCTCAAGCTCGCTCCCCGGGGGGAGCGGCTCCATCACCGGCTGCTCCACGCGGAAGCGACGCGCGACGCGCCAATCCACGAGCAGTCGCAGCGGATCCTCCCCGCGAACCCACGCCTCGCGCAGCAGGTCCCGCGCATCCTCGCGCGCGAGCTCGCGGTCGCGCACCAGGGCGGCCGCCGAAGCGGCGGTGAGGGGAGCGCTCGCGCGCACTCGATGCTCGGCAGCCGCGAAAGCGTAGGCCAGGCGCACGGCGAGCTCGCCGGCGCGCGGATCGTGAGCCTCGCGCACCGCCTTCTCGACCAGCGCCAGATGCGTGCTGCCGGGGATGGGAGTGCCCAGCGGCGCCGGCGCGTCGAGCGAGTCGAGCGCCGCCGGCTCCACGCTCGCGCCATCGCCATCCATGGTACGGGCGAGGAGCGCCCACGCCACCGCCTGCCGCGTGGAGTCGTCGAGCCGCGGGTCGCGGAGTGCGTAGTCGATCAGGCGGAAAGGAGAGCCGAGCCCCAGCCGGTGGCGCTCGAGGTAGCCGAGCGCGATCGCGGTGGATGGTGCCACGGATCCCGGGGCTGCGTCGCGTGCCTCCGAGATCAGCGCGGTAGCGTAGGCGCGCCCGTCACGGAGCTCGCCCGCGATCTCCGGACCCACGGACATACGCTCGCATGACGATGCGAGTATGACCAGCACCAGCAGCGGTGCGAGCGTGCGTACGCGTAGGAGTCTCATCCTGTATAGGGATACCCGTATCGAGCGGCGATGTTGCCGAGGACGTTGGAGATACGGAAGCGAAAAGGCGGCGTCCAGTCGCTGCCAGTGAGCAGACGAGTGACTCCGGCGCCAAGTCATACGGGCCGCCGTCTCTATTTAGACGACGGCGGCCCGAAACGCTACGACTCGTATGACTCCAGCTCGAGAGTCGGCGACCCGAGTGACGGCTACCCGAGTGACCGACAGCTGAATCTCGGTGACTCGCCTCAGGCTCCCCTGCCCAGGAGCACCCTGATGAGCTGCGCTCCGATCATCGCCGCGAGCGAGGCGGCTCGCAGCATCTTCGCGCTCCCCAGAGTCCAGGGGACGCGCGAGTAGCGCGGCGCGAGGAAGGCGCTGAGATCGCGCGCATACCGCCAGCGGCCCGCGGAGCTCTTGGCGAGACAGCGCTCGATGGCGACGGCCAGGTCGCGCGGGATCCCCGGCACCACTCCGTGCAGCCGCGGAACCCGGCCGGTCATGTGGCCGGCCGCGATCTCGGCGAAGCTCCTGCCACGCACCGGAAGCGATCCGGTCAGCATCAGGTATCCGAGCACACCGAGGCCGTACAGGTCGCTGCGACCGTCGATGTCCAGCTCGCCCGCCGCCTGCTCGGGCGACATGAAGTGCGGAGTGCCGAAGGCACGGTGCACCTCGCCTGGCTGTGGCTCCCAGGAAGGGCGCATGGCGACGCTGAAGTCGGCGAGCATCACGCGGCCGGAGCGCTCGAGGAGGACGTTCTCGGGCTTGAGGTCGCGATGGACCACGCCCTCGGCGTGCGCGTAGTCGAGCGCCACAGCGAGCTCCACGATGATCCGCCGCGTCTCCTCCGCGCTCAGGCGCTGCTCCCTGCGGAGCCGGTCGCCCAGCGATTCACCGTCCACGTACTGCATGACGATGTACGAGAGACTCTCGGTCTCGCCGAAGGTGTAGACCGGAACGATGCTCGGATGAGTGAGCTGCGCGGCCATCCGCGCCTCACGCCGGAAACGCTCACGTCCTTCATCGCTGGAGCGCGTCTCCCCGGCGAGAACCTTCAGGGCTACCACTCTATGGAGCGCGAGGTCGCGGGCCAGGTAGACCGCGCCCATCCCGCCGCGCCCCAGCAGCCGCACCACCTGATACTGCGCGCCCAGCTCGAGCTCGATGAGCGCGCGTTCGTCGGTGGTGGGTGCCTGCCCTGGAAACTCCGTTGCCCGCATACTTCCCCGCCCTCTCTCCCTGAGTGACTGCGCGCACCGCTGGTATCCGGTGCCCCGTCTTATTGGATTTAGATACCGCGTGAGCGCAAAGCGTTGCCTCACCTACAAAGGAAGTAGCGGGCCAGCGACGCGTAATCCGGAGGTACGTGCGGTGCAACGACTTATCACGCGACACACCGAGCGGCCGACAGCGTACACCGTCCGCTTGTGGGACGCGGTGACCGACTACGAACAGTCTGTCCTGGCGGAGAGAGAAGCGGGCGAGCGGAGCGCGGCGGGCGATGCTGCCCGCCGCGCTCTGTACGGTCGGCGACCGCTACTCCACGTGGTGGAGATCAGTGCGCGGAGCCGCCGCTGCGAGCGCCTCTGTGCGCGCCACGTGCGCCACGCATCCGGCTCTGGAGCTTGGTGACGTTCTTGTCGAAGGTGGACTGCTGGTCGGGGGTGAGGACACCGCGGATCTCGCCCATCTCCTGCTTGCGTAGCGCCATCATCTTGTCACGAGACGTCGACATGTTCGCGCGCGCCTCCTTGATCTTCGCGCTGTCGCCGCTCTGGCGCGCCGCGCGGGCGTCCTTCATGGCCGGCTCAATCTGCTCGCGCAACGACTGAGACTCGCCCCGGTACTTCGAGCGGATGGAGTCGATCCTGGTCTTCTGAGCGCTGCTGAGATCGATCCCCTTGAAGAGCGCCTGGTCGCCACGCTCCCTCGCGCTGCGGCGCCCCTGGTGGCGGTTGTGGTGTCCGGTGATGGCGGTCGTATCCGCCCTGGTGGCAGAGCTGGCCGTCTGAGCGTTTGCAGTCATCGCGGTACCGGCGCAGAGCGCCAGCCCGAGAGCAATCGTGTGAAAGCGCGACATTCGATGCCTCCTGATCGTTTTTTGGCCCTTGTGTGTGTCGGGCTCCTGTGATGCGGTGGACGGTCGGGATCAGGGAGTGTTAAGGGGGGTCCGGGGCGCGTGGTCTCGTTCAACATTGGGGGCTGGGTTCATCGCGCTGACCTGCGCACGCGGAGGGCGCGGAGGGAACGGCGAGAGGACGCGGAGGGGCTCCTCTTCGATCTGACCTCCGCTCCGCGTTCGTAGATCACTCCGAGTGAGAGTCAGGTGAGTTTTTGGGGAACTGCTCCCCGCCTTTGGTTCTGCCCACCCGGGCAGGACGCGAGGAGCGG
>DASSNL010000221.1:0-20098 GCA_035688075.1 Gemmatimonadaceae bacterium | reverse complement strand
CGAGTGGGCTGCCGTCAGCTAGCACGCTGACGGCAGCCCACTCGCCGTTCCGACACCGCTGCATGCCGGGTGAGCGAGCCCGACCGCTTTCGCCGCAGTTGTCAGACACTCGCCGCACATTGTCGCAGTCGACCAGGCCGGGAAAGACCAACAACGGAGGATACGAACATGAGGCGGTTCTCTCTCGAGACTCGCAAGTCGGACCGCATGACGATTCTGGCAGTGCTCCCCGCTCTCGCGTTCTGTTCGTCGGCGCTCTTCGCCCAGATCCATCCCGCCGGATCGCAATCGGTCGACGGTCGGGTTTACGTTAAGGTGTACGTCACGCTCCCGAACGCGAGCATCCGCTATAACCCGATGGAAGACGTACCTGTCGTGATCTACCGCTCCCGAGGCGACAGCCTGGTGATTCGGACCGATGGTGCTGGCGAGACCACGTTTCTCCTGGCCCCGGGGAGCTATCGCGTGGTTACCGGACGCCCCGTCATCTCGAGCGGCGTCATTTACCAGTGGGACATGCCCATCGATGTATATGCCGGGATGCCTGCGGTGGATCTCAACCAGCGCAACGCGATCGTGAGCAGAGTCGCCGCGGCTGGCGAGCAAGTCGCACGGAATCCCGAAAGCAACACGCCGCGTCCCGCTGAAGCCACGCCGGCGACGCAGACACTGCTCGTGTACCCGCCCAAGTCCGGAACCACGGCGTTTCTCCTCTCCTTCCTCATTACTGGCGGAGGTCAGGTGTACGCGGGTGAGACAGGGAAGGGAGTGGCTCTCTTTCTCATGAACGTCGGCGGTGCAGCCCTGGCTATCAACGGCCTGGCGCAGTGCGATGGCTACTACTCCAATGGCTGCAACGACAGCCAGGTGGCGATCGGCGCAGCGTTGCTGGTGGTTCCCTGGATCTACTCGATGGCGGACGCACCCGGCGCGGCGGGTCGGTATAACGGGAAGCACGCGGGTGTACAGCCGGTAGTGGGACTCGGCCCGCGTGGCGGTGCAAGGCTCGGCTTGCGCCTCGCGCTCGGCAGGTAGGGAGCGCGGCTGGCCAAATCCGATCATGGAGCGCATCGTCATCCACCCTTACCAACGCCTATGACCGAACCAGTCCCCAGCCCCATCCCCAACAGCTACACCATCCCCGGTGCGCGGCTCACCGCTGGCGAGTACCCAGGCGCGAAGGATCCCGCCGAGGCGGCCGCGCTTCTGGCCGCCTTCATGGACGCGGGCGTGAACGCATTCGTCGACCTGACCATGCCAGGCGATCGTCTCGAGCCGTACGAGCACACGCTTCTCCGGATAGCGAACGGAAGGCCTGTCGAGCGACTGAGCTTCCCGATCAGGGACGTGAGCATCACGAACGACGAGCGTATGCGCCAGATCCTCGATGCCATAGACGCGGAGCTCGCGGCCAATCGCACTGTGGACGTGCACTGCTGGGGCGGTGCAGGAAGGACGGGGATAGTGGTAGGCTGCTGGCTCGTTCGACATGGGAAGAGCGGCGACGAAGCGCTCGCTGCGGGCGTGCAGCAGGCGCACAAGGCCGACCGGATTACCTTCACGTCGCTCACCCCCTGGCCGGGCGAGATGGTGTGTGCTGAGGGGCGGTACATGGAAGGCAAAGGCGACTCCGCTGTGCTGCGGAGAGCCGCCATCTTTATCGGCCCCGAGTTCGGGACCGTCACACGCCCCGACCTAGTGGAGGCCGCGCGCGAGGCCGGCGAGGCGGACTTCGACGTCCTCATCGCCTGCGCCTTCAACTACGACGCGCACGCCAGCGAGTTCGACAAGCTTGGCCGCATCCCCGTGCTCAAGGCGCGCATGAACGCCGACCTGCTCATGGCCGAGGATCTCAAGAACACGGGGAAGGGCAATCTCTTCGTGATCTTCGGCGAACCGGACATCACGCTCCTCCCGCAGAAGGACGGCCGGCTGCGTGTGAAGGTGAATGGGGTAGACGTGTTCGACCCGAGTACCGGCGAGGTTCGGAGCGACGGCCCCGACGGGATCGCCTGCTGGTTCATAGACACGGACTACAACGAGGAAAGCTTCTTCGTACGACAGGCGTACTTCCTCGGCGCGAACGATCCGTGCAGCGCTCTCGAGACCACCCTCAAGGCGGAGATTGATACGGAGGCATGGGCCACACTGCACAGCGATACGTCACGGCCGTTCGAGAGGCCGAAGTCGGGCAGGATCGCGGTGAAAGTGATCAACCACCTCGGAGACGAGGTCATGAAAGTCTTCCGGGCCTGACGCGATACTAAACTGGAGGTCGGAGTGCCGTGAAATCAAATGGGCGCGTAACTGGCGGTAAGGAGTCATTCCGGCTTGTAGGCAGTGGATGGGAGGGAGAACTGGACACCGCGATGCACCTCGCCCACGACCGTCTGCGGATCATCTGTCCATTCATCAAGTTGAAAGTGGTCGAGCGCCTGCTCGAGCGCGGCTCGCCCGGTTCGATCGAGGTGCTGACACGCTTCGACACACTCGCGTTCGCGGAAGGGGTAAGCGATGCTGAAGCGATGGGGCTCCTGCTCGAACATGGAGCGAAGATCAGAGGCATTCAGAACCTGCACGCGAAGGTTTATCACTTCGGTCTCGAGCGCGTGATAGTGACATCGGCCAACCTTACGCGAGCGGCGCTAAGATCAAATCACGAGTTCGGCTTCGTCGCAGACGATCCAGAAGTGCTGGACCGATGCACCAGTTATTTCGAAGAGCTATGGGTAAAGGCTGGCGATGACCTTACTGCCGAGCGCGTTGAGGGATGGAAAGAGAAGGTCTACCGCTACCGCCTCCGCGGTGCTCCGCCGCATCCCAGCGGCTTGGGCGATGAGGGAAAGAATATCGGTCTGCCTTATGTCGACCGGCCAGTGGTTTCCACGTACGAGACGGGATTCCGATCATTCATCAAGTTTTTTGGCGATGCCGGTAATCGTGCCGATCGCTCCCTGCTCGTGCGTGATGAAGTCGCAAGAGCTGGATGCCACTGGGCGTGCACCTATCCCAGGGGCAAACGCCCGAGGCAGGTGGAGGACGGGTCGGTCGTCTTCATGGGGCGACTGGTCAGGAACCAACCCGATATTTTCATTTTCGGGCGGGCAATCGGGCTTGCGCATCAACCTGGCCGGGACGATGCATCCCCCGGCGAGATCAAGCGCCGCGAGTGGAAACTTCGCTGGCCACACTATGTGCGGGTGCATCATGCGGAGTTTATCGATGGGGTGATCGGTGGGGGCGCATCGTTGAACGAAATGATGAAGGAGCTCGAGTCGAAAGCGTTCATGAGCACATGGCGTAACGCAAAGGCCGGGGAAGGGAACGCCAACCCTCGCCGAGCCTACATGCGGCGCGCGGAAGTCGAGCTGACTCTCGAAGGCTATCAGTGGCTGTCCGAACGACTCGATGATGCATTCATGGAGCACGGAAAACTTCCGGACGCCGTCCTCGCCAAACTGGATTGGCCCGAGTAGGGAGTAGTTTTTGGACGAGTTGCCGTAGACATCCTTAGTGGAGGTCACATGGTCTCTCCCGAATCCCATCCTCCGGAGTGGACGCAGCTGCTTCGCCCCACTATCCGGCCCATCATGCAACCGATAGTCATAGGCTCATCCGCAATCGCCTGGTATCTGGAGTTGCGCTTCGATCGGTGGACGCCACCCACTGGCCAGTTACCTCCGTCTTCCTCGGAGACGTACAGGAAGACTCTCGTCATCGGGGAGAATGGGAAGTGGAGCGTTGCCGAGATCGAGCTCGTCAAGAGAATGCGCGCCGGTGGATGGTCGGCTGGCTGGGTGGATACATTCGGCTCGGCACCACGCGCCTGGAGTGGTTGGATTGTCGATCCGGGTGAGCTTCCGACTGCTCTACGTCGTTCGTACAACGCGATTACGAACGATACCGGCAGAACAGGTGAGGGTGGTCAGCCAGATGTGATCGCATGGCGTGGCGATACGCTACGGGACTGTGTGCTCGTCGAGTACAAGGGGCCGAACGATCGTGTGCGGCCTGGTCAGGACGACTGGTTGCGTGCCGCGCTACGTGCCGGTCTCTCGCCCAATCAGTTTGTGGTGGCGAGATGGCCGAAGCCGAGGAAGGAGCGGCTGTGATCAGAACGGCTGCCGACGCGACGAGGTGCAAGGGTCGCCCTGAGTTGCCAACGCCTGCTCCCGCTGCTTTCTCGGGCTCCCTCGACGAGCTGTGCTCGCTGCACGTTCTCCCTAACCTCCCGCAACCCGCGATCGTAGCCGCGTACCACCACCAGCTTGTCGCATATTTGCACGAGCTGGACCCACTCCTCCTCATCCGCCACGTTCGCGCTACCGAACGCCGTACGGAATACGTGACTGATGAGGGCGTGCGCTTCATCGCCACGGACAATGCGCCGGCGTGGTGGACGCATGCTGTCCTACTCCAGGGGTGCTCGATTGCTCCGGGAGCCTTCCGTGATGTGGTCAGGACGATGCCGACTCACATGTTCGATGCGCCCCGTGGCCTGAAGACGGCGAACAGAGCGGGCTGGCATATCGCGCACATACTTGACGTGAAGGACCGTAACACGGCGTTCGCGACTTGGGATCGCGCCGATGCCATTGGCCGATTCGTCCGCAGCGTGCACCCGTGTAACTACTTTCTACTTCCCAAGGCGGGTTGGCGGCATCAAGGTGGCGATCGACGAGTGCTTGCCTACTTCGCGCGTCTCTACTCGACGCGCTACCGCGAGGTGTGGACAGAGTTTCTAGCGCTCGCGCGCAAGAATCCTCCACGAGTCGACATGTCGGCCGAAGCGATCCCTTATTCGTATGACGCGCTCGATGGACGACCTGGCGCCGGTCCGCGCTCCGAAGCTGGTCGAGGCCGGCGCGGGGCACATACCGCAGGATACACTTCCGCGAGGCTTCTGTTTCGGGCGTCGGTCATTGAGCCTCTCGAGCCGAATGACCTCTTCTGCGTCACCACGTCCGATGGGACGTTCAGCATGACGAAGGCGGATTTCTACCGGGTATTCGAGAATGTTTCTCGTTCACGATCGTACGTGGAGCACGGCTGCTACCACTATCCGACGATTCCACAAAAAGCTGAACAGTTTCGCCTGCCCCTCGACGAATCGGAGGATATTCCGGAGACATCATGACCGCCCACGCGTGAGCGCCGAGGGGCACTCCCCCAACTGGCATAAACGCCAGATCCCCCCATATTGCCTCTTTCGCCCCGGCTCTCCCCCCCAGCCGGCACGCTGCTTCATCTCGGCCCCATGACCCTCACGCCCGGAGGCATCCCATGTCCGCCGACACCAACCGCAAGCTCCTCGAGCAGTACGCCGCGTCGCACCACGAAGATCTGAGCATGATGACCGACGACGTCGTCTTCGCCACCATGGCCACCGGTGACGAAGTCGTCGGACGCGATGCGCTCCGCGAGATGCTCCACCACGTCTACCACGTTGCCTTCGACGCGCATGCTGAGCCGCGCGCGATCATCGTGGACGACTCGCACGCCGTGCTCGAGGGCACGATCGTCGGACGCCACATCGGCGAGTTTGCCGGCGTCCCCGCTACAGGGAAGGATGTCCGCATCCCACTCTGCGTGGTCTACGACTTCCGCGACGGCCAGATTGCACGCGGCCGCGTCTACTTCGAGATCCCCGCTTTCCTCGCTCAGGTGGGCGCCGCGGCGGCTTCGAACACGTCTGCCGGGGATGTCGCTACCGCCTGAGGCCTCGACCCGCGATCACGCGATCGCCTTTGAAATCCTCTTCGCACATTCCCCCTGGGGCGATCTTCCTCGTCGCTCCAGGGGGAAATGCCATCATGCCGGAGCAGGGCGTGTCGGGTTTGGAGAGCAGAAGAGGATCTCTACCAAAGACTCGTGCTCCAACTCGACTTTCCAACAGCAAGGAGGTCCTTGTGCGCAGAGCACTATCGTTGCTCCTCCCGATGCTCCTGTTCGGCGCGGCTGGCTGCGAGGGCGACAGCACCGGTCCCACGCCCCCCGCCTATGAGGACATCGACGGTACTTACGCGGGCGTGATGGCTGGTACGTCCCAAGGGATTTCCGCCAATTTATTGTTCGGTTTCACGATCGGTCAGACGGATGGTGATATCACCGGTAGCTGGAGCTTCACGGGGAAGCTCAATGACGGCAACACCAGTATGGACGTGACGGGAACCGGCTCGCTCGAGGGCACGGTCACATCGGGGCACGATCCCTCGCTCAATTTCAAGATCAAGACGTCAACGTGTCCCGACTACGAAGCCACTTTCTCGGGCGACTATGACAGCGACACTCATCGGCTCACGGTCAGGGGACCCGTGGAATTCTTCAACTACCAGACCTGCGACGTGGGGTTGACCTACCAGGCGACGATCGTGCTCGATGGTTAGGGCATGAACGACGGGGTCAGGTCTTTAATTTCGAGGGGGCTGAGCAGTCGCTCAGCCCCCTCGAAATTAAAGACCTGACCCCGTCTCTACTTCAGCACTTCCTGCCCACCCGCGAACCACCGGTCGTACCACGCCATGCTTCGCTCGAGCAGATCCTTCGTGTGCCCCACCTCTCTCACGCCGTGCCCCTCTCTCGGGTAGCGGATCATGATGGCCGGAACTCCGACGTCGCGGAGCGCGATGTAGAACTGCTCCGCCTCGCCGATCGGCACGTCGTTGTCGTTCTCTCCGTGCACGAGCATCGTCGGCGTCTTCACTTGCGCCACGTACCGCAGTGGACTCCGCGCCCAGAGGGTGTCCATGAGCCCGTTTTCGTGGGGATACCTGCCGAACTCCACGGCGAGGTAGTCGTGATAGTACGACATGTAGTTGAAGCTCACGAGGTTCGAGATCCCAGCGATGGGTATCGCTGCCTTGAAGCGATCGGTCTGCGTGATGATCCAGTTGGTGAGCTGGCCGCCGTAGCTGCCACCCTCGATCCCGAGTCTTGTCGAGTCGAGCCACGGCCAACGCGCCAGCGCGCTGTCTACGGCGGTCACGACGTCTTGGGCCTCGCGACCATCCTGGTCGCCGAAGATGGCGTCGATGAATTTCTGGCCGTAGCCGGTGGAACCGCGGTAGTTGACCATGAGCACGGCGTAACCGTGCGCGGCGTACACTTGCGCCTTGCTGTTGAACGTGGGACCCTGCTGGCCGTGCGGTCCGCCGTGGATCTCGACTATCAGTGGGTGCTTCGTGCCCTCGATGCTGTCAAGCGGCATGGTGAGGAACGCTTCTACCTCCAGTCCATCCACGCTCTTGAAGGTGAAGGGCACTACCTTCGCCACGTGACGCTTGCCGAGGAACTCCTTGTTGAGGGCGAGGACTGTTCGCGACTCGCCACTCGCCTTGGACCGGAGCATGAGGCTCGCAGGCTCGCTGGGCGACGAGAAGGAGTACGCCAAGGTGCCATTGGACGCGAGCGACCAGGAGCCGACCGACCCCGTATCGCCGACTACTATCTCGGGACGACCCCCGTCGGTCGGGAGGCGGTAGAGCCGCGCCATGCCTCGCTCGCGAACGACGCTATAGAGCGACTTCCCGTCGGGTGCCCACTGCGGCGTGTCCTGGCGATTGTCGATGGTCTTTCCCAGCTCGAGTCGGCCGGAACCGTCGGCACTGGACACCCACACGTGGGTGTCTTCCATCGTGGTCTCGGACGACGTGAGCTCTCGCTTGGTGCCCAGGTAGGCGATCCGCGAACCGTCGGGCGACCAGACTGGCTCGTACTCCACGCTTCTCGTACGAATGATCGGGCGGATCGAACCGGATGCTACGTCGACGGCGAAGATGTCGTAGTTGAAGTCCTGATCCTGGTTCTCCTCCGGGTTCGACACGAATGCGATCTCGTTCCCCTTGGGCGACCAGGCTATGGAGTGCTCGTAGCGATCCCCGCGGGTGAGCTGCCGCACGCTGCCGCCTGCCAGGTCCACGACGAAGATGTGTACGCGGCGATTGTCGTTGAAGCGCGTCAGCCCTTCGCTGGCGGTCGGCTTGTACGCGTAGCGGGTGATCACCATCGGATCGCCGTTGGCGTCGGCCTCGGGGCCGGGAGTGCTCGACACGAAGGCGAGGTGCTTCCCGTCGGGCGACCAGGCGAGTCGCTCGCCCGCGCCCGGGAGGACGGCGTTGGTGCCGCTCACGCTCGCGAGGAATCGAGGCGCCGATCCGTCGGCGCGGGCGACCATCACTCCGCTGCTGTCTCCGGCGCGTCCGAAGTAGGCGATCGAGCGACCGTCCGGCGACCACCGTGGATTGGATGCTCGGCCTCTCTCGCCGCCGAGTCGCGTGCTGGTGCCGTGCTGCAGATCGCGGATCCAACTCTCGGAGTAGGAGCGACCGGGACGATCGCTGCGCACGACGGCGTACGCCACGCGCCGGCCATCTGGCGACAGCTGGACGTCGCGCAATCCGCGCAGTGCCGAGATGTCGCTGATCTGGAGGCCGCGTGCATCCTGCGCGGCGATGGCGCAGGGTAGGCTCACCAGGATGAGCGCGAGGGAGATCGGGTGGACGTGGCGGACGAGACGCGCGACGACCGGGCTGGTTACTGCTCTCGTAAGTGCAAGGCGCACGAAGAAACACCCCTTCTGTTCAGGACCATTGAACGGCCTTTCGAACGGGTTGCTTTGATATGAATACACGCATGCAACCCGTTACTACTACTCGGCGCCGACAAAACGATGCGCGCGGTCTACGGTGGCTGGCCGGCGCCATCTGAATGTTGCGCTATGGGATCGTATAACTTATACATCGCGCTAGAGCCCGTTCGGCGCCAGCGCGTCCCGCCTCCTTTCGACGCCGACTCGACTCTCTCGCTTTCGCTCGTCGCATCCGTGTCGTGCAGGAGAGTGCTCATGTCCCTTCAGCGGCAACCGAACTCCGAAGGAGATCACACACCAGCGCACGAAGGCGTCGACTCGCTGCTCGCCGAACGGCTGGCTGCTGGCGACGAAACCGTGTTGAACGAGGTTCTCCAGCTCTACTGGGAGCCGATCGTGCGCTACGTCGCGGCGTACGTCAACTGTATCGACACGGCGCAGGACATCGCGCAGGAGAGTTTCGCACGACTCTGGCGGCAACGGCGGCAGTGGCTCCCGGGTCGTTCGGTGCGCCCTTTTCTCTTCCGCGTCGCGCACAACCTCGCCTGCAACGAGCGACGCAGCGCCAGGGTGCGATCACAGTGGGTGGCGTCGGAGATGGCCTGCCAGGGAGTGGCTTCGCCTTCGGCGTCGCAGGTCTACGAGGCGGAGTCGCTCGACGGCGCGTTGGCGCGCGCCGTTGCCGCTCTGCCGGAGCGGCGGCGGCACGTGTTCGTCCTCGCCCGGTTCGATGGGCTCTCGTATCGAGAGATCGGCGAAGTCCTCGGCATCTCGACGCAGACGGTGGCCAATCAGATGAGCGCCGCGCTGGCCGATCTCCGGAGAGTGCTGGCGCCGTACCTCGGCGATTCCACCCGAGCCGCCAAGTCGAGCGCGCGACTGCGACACGGTTGACGCCACCACCGGCACTCACGCGGCCGCGCGTCGGGTGCCGCTGGTTGGCCGCTGCGATCATCTCGCAGCCGGACGTGGCTCTCGCGGACGATAGTAGATCCTACCCACCCGCGTGTATTCCATACAGAGCGTCACGTGGAAGCGTGCCATGCTCGCGGCGTGCGCTCCGCGGCGCGCTGACTTCACGACCACCCAGTGCATCCAGGGAGCATGACGGACGAAACGATCGTGCGTGTGCTGCAGGGCCGTGCATCGGACATAGAAGAACGCCAGGTACTCGAATGGCGCAGTGCGTCGCTCGACAACGCTCGGCGCTTTCGTGAGCTGGCCGATATATGGGCATTGACCGGCAGGTTGCGAGCCGATGCGGGAGAGCTCGAGCCGCCCGACGCGGATGTGATCCGCGCGCGGGCGCGCAGGCACCGGTTGCTGCTTTCCAGCGAACACACGCGGTGGAGGGGCTCCGTCATCGCCGCGTCAGCGGCGGCCGCCATCCTCGTCGCCGCGTTGAGCGTGCGTTACCTGCTGCGGGATGCCGCCGAGCAGCCGGATCGTGTGGCGTTCGTCACGCGGGAGCTCACCACGAACGCCTCCGAGATGGTCACGGTCCGTCTGGATGACGGAACGATCGTGCGGCTGGGGCCAGAGAGCAGGCTGCGATTCGGCGGACCATCGTACGGCGAGCGCGAAGTGTCGCTCGAAGGCAAGGCGTACTTCGCGGTCGCCAAGGACAGCGCGCGGCCTTTTCGCGTACACACCAACAGCGGCGAGGTCAGGGTACTCGGCACGCGCTTCGAGCTCAGCGCGGGCGACGATGACCTCGACCTGACGGTGATTCAGGGTCTGGTGGAGGTGAAGGACGGAGCCAGGCACGTGCGAGTCGGAGCGGGGCAGGTCAGCCACCTCGCGAAGGGCGGGATTCCCGTGGTGCTCCCCGCGGAGGATGCGTTCGCGGGAGTGGACCGGTGGGTCGGCCAGGTCCTCTTCTTCGAGGCCACTCCGCTCGACCAGGTGGCACACGAGCTCTCGGAGCACTACGGGACGCACGTGGAGCTGGCCGACACGACGCTCGCGCGACGAACGGTCACCGCTTCCTTCATCAATCGCAACCTCGACGACGTGCTGACGGTGGTGTGTCGGGTGGCTGACGTGCACTGCGATTCCAGCGGCGATACGGTGACGATCTCGAGATAGTAGTAACGCACTTCCCGGCGGCGAGCGTGAGGCGCGGCGCCGGCATCGACGACAGGCGATACACAACAGGGAGGGTCGATGCTCTGCAGGACGATCATGTGGCTCGGGCCTCTGGCGCTCGCTGCGCTGGGGAGTGCCCGCGGATCATCTCAGCAGCTCGCGGATGCGGGCATGGCGCGAGGTAAAGCCCACGCCGCGGCAACGACGGCGCAGCAGTCGCAGTTGGAGCGACAGGCGCGCCTCGATGTGCAGCACGTTGGCCTCGAGGAGGCCATTCGCCGCCTCACGAGCCGGTCGGGAGTTCCGATCGCGTTCAGTCCCACGCTTCTTGGCAAGAAGTCGGAGGTGACCTGCCGCTGCCAGGAGAAGACGGTGAGAGAGGCGCTGACGGTCCTCCTGGCGGGCACACCGCTTCGATTCTCGGAGGCGGGCGGACAGGTCCTGATAGAGATCGTGGGGGGATCGCCGACGGAGGGTGGAACTGCCGTCGATTCGTCCGGTGCGCCAGGCGATTCATCTGGCTCCGGACCTCTGTCGATGGAGGGCGCGTTCTCCGGATCGCTGGAGGAGGCGACGGTGCTCGCCGGAACGATCGAAGGCGACGTGGTGGATTCCGCTTCGAACGCTCCGATTCAGGGGGCGCAGGTCTACGTCGCATCCGCGCCCGGCGCCGCACCGGGCAACACGCTTGGATCGGTGACGAATGGGCAGGGTCACTATTCGATCACCGGAGTGCCGGCCGGTCAGGTCACGGTGCGAGTCCGCATGATCGGCTTCGCGCCCGCCGAGCGGAGCGTGACGGTGACGGATGGCGCTTCGACCACGGCGAACTTCGCGCTGGCCGCAAGGTCGGTGCAGCTCGACCAGATCATCGTGACCGGAACCCCGGGCGGCACCCAGCGGCGAGCTATCGGGAACGTGGTGGGCACGATCGACGCGGATAGCGTTCTCGCCGTTGCGCCGGCCACGAACGTGGACGAGCTGCTCGGCCAGCGAACACCAGGACTGATCGTGCTGCCGGCGACCGGACAGGTTGGCACCGGCGCCCAGCTGCGAGTGCGCGGCACCAGCAGCATGACGCTGACCAACGAGCCCATTGTCTACATCGATGGGATCCGGATGGACGCCGCATCGTCCCAGGGTCCGACCCAGCGCGGCGGCGCGGGCGTGAGCCGGCTCAACGACCTCAATCCCGAGGACATCGCGAGCATCGAGGTGATCAAGGGACCAGCCGCCGCCACCCTGTACGGCACGGAAGCATCGAACGGTGTGGTGCAGATCATCACCAAGCGCGGAGCGAGCGGGAAGCCGCAGTTCGACCTGACCGTGCGTCAGGGCACCAACTGGCTGCAAAACCCCGAAGGTCGTGAAGGGTTGCGGTGGGCGAAGGACCCCGACACTGGAGAGCTGCTGAGCTTCAATCTGTACGAGCACGAGGAGAAGGAAGGTCGCGGGCCAATCTTCACCAACGGGAGCAACCAGTCGTACAGCGCAAACCTTCGGGGCGGCACGGACGCTGTTCGTTACTTCACGTCGCTCGGCTGGAACGACGATGTGGGAATCGTGAGCTGGAACTGGGACAAGACCCTGAGCGCGCGCGCCAACCTCGACCTCATGCTGGGCGACCGGCTCAAGCTTCAGTTCAACAACGAGTACGTCAGAAGCAGGATCCGGCTGGCGCAGGGCGGGATCGACTTCGATCCCTTCAGCCAGCTGATGTGGGGTAACCCGGCCACGAAGGATCTGCCGCAACGCGGCTTCCTCACCGCTCCGCCGGAGGAATGGAGCGATGTGCAGACTCGCGCCGACAACGATCGCATCACCACCGGGGTGACGGCCAACTACGAGCCTTTCTCCTGGCTCACCAACCGACTGATCGTGGGACTCGACCTGAGCAAGGAGAACAACTGGACGCTCTATCCTCGCGAGCCCGAGGGGGCGGATCACTTCTTCGGAAATCGGGCGCTCGGAGACAAGGAGGTGGAGCGCGGATCGCGCACCTTCCTGACGGTCGACTACGCGGGGTCGGCCAGGTTCGGATTCGGAGAGAATATCGATCTCACGAGCTCCGTGGGTCTCCAGTACTACCGGCGGGAGTTCAGCAGCATCACGGCGGAGGGAAGGAACTTCGCCGCGATACCCATCACGACGGTGAGTGGAGGAACGGTAACCACGGGAACGGAGGACTACACCGAGAACGCCACCCTCGGTGTCTACTTCCAGCAGCAGTTCGCGTGGAACAATCGTCTCTTCCTCACGGGTGCCATCCGCGCCGATGACAACAGCGCCTTCGGATCACAGTTCGATGCCGCCATCTATCCGAAAGTCAGCGCAGCGTGGGTGATGAGCGAGGAGCCGTTCTGGAATGTGGGCTGGGTGGACAACCTCAGACTGCGCATGGCCTGGGGCGCGGCGGGCAAGCAGCCTGGTACGTTCGATGCCGCCCGGCTGTACGATCCCGACGTTGGCTATCTGGATCAGCCGGCGCTCCTCCCCGCTGCGTACGGCAACCCGCAGCTGAAGCCCGAGCGCGGTGAGGAGCTCGAGTACGGCTTCGACGCAAACCTGTTCGATGGCAGGGTGGACATCGCCTACACGCGCTACGCGCGCACCATCAAGGATGCCATCGTCAATCGCCCGCTCTCGCCGTCCACCGGCTTCCCTGGCTCGCAGGTAGTCAACATCGGCCAGGTGAAGGGGTGGGGGAACGAGCTCTCGGTGAACGGCCGCGTGTTGCAGCGCGGATGGTTCGCCTGGGATCTCGGAACCCAGATCGCGACGATGGGGAATCGCATCGAGGACCTCGGTGGGCTGGACTTCATAAGCGCGGGCGGCCAGGCACAGAACCGGGCCGGCTACTCGATCGCCGACATCTTCATGCACCGCATCATCTCCGCGAACATCGATAGCGGCGGATTCGTGACCGAGGCGATCTGCGACGGCGGAACGGGGCCGTCGGGAGTCGATCCAGGCGGCGCGCCGGTTCCCTGCGACCAGGCACCCCGGGTACTCTGGGGGCACTCGCAGCCCACCTGGCAGCTCGGCGTCAACACCACGTTCACCTTCTTCGGCAATCTCCGCCTGTACATCCGTGCCGACGGCAACGGCGGCCACTATCAGTCGGACACCGAGATCCGCGCGATCCACAATCTGGGGAACTCGCGGGCGGTGATCGAGCGCAACGACCCGATGCTGCAGGCGTACCGCGCGATCGACAACGATGCGACCGGTACGTACAAGGCTGGCTTCCTGAGACTTCGCGAAGTGTCGGCGACGTACAATCTGCCCGCGTCGTGGACGCGTAAGATCGGCGCCGAGGGCGGGTCGATCAGCCTCGCCGGACGAAACCTGAGAATGCTCTGGACCGCCGCGAACGGTTGGGGCACGTCGCCCGATGGGATGATCACCGTTCCCATTGCGAACATGACCGCCTGGGATCCGGAGATCCGGGCGGCGGGCCAGCTCTCCAGCGGCTTCCAGACGATCCTCCCACCAACCACGAGCGCGATGCTCACGGTTCGGCTCAAGTACTGAGCCGGCCGCTGCGCATCCGAGCAGACGAACGAATCGAATGCCCAATCTGAGAGAGAGGGATTCCCGAATGCACAAGAAGGGCGGAACACCAGGAAGGAGTTGGAGTGGCCGGGGCGGTCTGGCGATAGCGGCTCTCCTGAGCAGCGTCGTCATCTCCGGCACGGCGTGCAGCAGCCTGCTGGACGTCGACATTCCCGGGCGCGTGGAGGCCGGCGCGCTCGACAACCCACAGCTCGCGGGCACGCTAGTATCGAGCGCGCTCGGCCAGTTCGATTGTGCCTACGCGGCAGCGGTAGCCACGACCGGCGTTCTCTCGGAGGAGTACATCATCTCCTCCTACTTCGTGAACGCGAACATCTGGGGATGGCGCGGAGTCGAGATCAAGACGGAGCCGGGCGATTGCGTCGATTCGGAGAACGCGTCGAGCCTTGGCTACTACACGCCGATGCAGGAAGCGCGGTACATGGCCGAGGACGGGATGGCTCGGATCAACACGTTCTCGGACGCCGATGTCCCCGACAAGGCGGAGATGCTCGCGAAGCTCGCGGTCTACGGTGCCTACTCGTACGCTCTCCTGGGCGAGGGCTTCTGCGAGATGGCGTTCGACGCCGGTCCCATCATGCAGCCAGATGCGGTGCTGGCAATGGCGGAGGAGAAGTTCACCAATGCCCTCTCGCTCGCGCAGGCCGCGGGCGATGATGACCTGACGAACATGGCTCTGGTGGGTCGGGCACGAGTGCGCCTGGATCTCGGCAAGCTCGCCGATGCGGCCGCCGACGCGGAGCAGGTTCCGGAGGGGTACGTGCGCGTTGCCGAGTACTCGGAGGCGAGGCCGCGGCGTGAGAATCGAGTCTACAACGTCACCATCCGCAACGACTTTCTCTCCGTCGGCCCGACCTATCGCGACCTCACCGTGGGCGGCGTTGCGGACACCCGGGTCCCCGTTGTCAATACGGGAGAGATGGGGCAGGACGGTGTCACCGAGCAGTGGGCGCAGCAGTTGTATACTTCGGCGAGCTCGCCGATTCCGATCGCGTCGTGGAAAGAGGCGCAGTTGATACTCGCCGAGGCGCTCGGAGGGCAGGACGCGAAGGATGCGATCAATCGGGTTCGAGCGGCCGATGGCCTCCCGGCACTGGATGGAAGTGAGGGGAGCGACATCACGGCACTGGTTCTCGAGGAGCGGCGGCGCGTTCTGTTCAGCCAGGGACAACGCTTCAACGACATGCTCAGGCACGACATCCCGTTCCCGGCCGGCACGAACCACAAGGGCCAGACCTACGGTCCGACCACGTGCATCCCGCTCCCAGACGCCGAGCGGCTGAACAACCCGAATGCGACGTGACCACGGTCGCGCCGTCACCATCACCCTGAACATGACAACCGGCATGAAGGCAGGAAGACCCGGAGGCACCAAGGTAGCGGCGCGTCTTTCCGGAGGCGCGCTGAGGTCGAGTCTTGCGCTCCTCCTTGGCATCGCGCTCATGGTGGGTACGACCGCATGCGGGCAGGCGGACGCTGCTACCTCCGACACGGTGGTGGTGAAGGGAGGCTGGCTGTTCGACGCTGTGAGCGACAGCGTGCGAAAGAACAGCGGCATCGTGGTAGTGAGCGGGAAGCTCTTCGACGTGGACGCCGATCTCTCGAAGCTGGATCTGGCCGGTGCACGGGTAATCGAGCTGGATGATGACGAGTACATCCTGCCCGGCATATTCGACATGCACGCGCACTACAACGTGAACCTCTTCCACCGGAATCGGCGCGACGAGGTGGTGGTGCAGCCTGTCGTTTATCTCGCGAACGGAGTCACCTCGACATTTCCGGCGGGCGAGTACAACCCGGACGACATGCAGGCGCTCCGTGAACGGATAGATCGCGGGGAGAAGCCGGGTCCGCGCATCTACAACTCGGGTGCCTACTTCGGCAGTGTGCGCAAGGGATGGGACCCCGACAAGCTCACCCCGGATTCGATCTACAAGGACGTCGACTACTGGGTTTCGCGCGGCGTGAAGGGTTTCAAGGCCAAGGGGATCGGCCCCGTGCAGTTGCGCGCGCTGATCGAGCGTGCCCACCAGCATGGGCTCACTGTGACGGGGCACCTGGGCTCAGGATATCGCGGGAGCGTCAATCCGCGCGACGCGATCCTCATGGGGATCGATCGCATCGAGCATTTCATGGGCGGCGACGCGATGCCCGCCACGCGTTCAGCGTATGCTTCGCTCGTCAATCTGAACCCCGACTCGCCCGAGGTGCATCGGGAATTCCAGCTCTTCATCGACCACCACGTCTACTTCGACGCCACGCTCACGGCGTACGGCTACGCGGCGAAGAACGACGGCGATGAGGCGTTCGTGCACTGGGTGGACGAGAAGAAGTTCCTCACGCCGTACGTGCGCTCGGAGCTGGAGAAGAGGCCTCCTCCGCGCGTGAGCGAGCAGTTCGACCGCATCTATCGCGTGAAGCCGAAGGTCCTGAAGGCGTTCTACGACGCCGGCGGCGGGGATCTCATCACGCTCGGCACCGACCACCCGAGCACCGGCGAGTACCTCCCGGGATTTTCGTCGCACCGTGAGATGTTCGCCATGGTGCGTGCCGGGCTACCGGCACCGCTGGTCCTGAAGATCGCCACCATCCACGGCGCGCGCGCGATCGGCATGGGCGACCGCCTGGGCACGATAGAAGAGGGCAAGCTCGCCGACTTATTCGTGGTGCGCGGCAACCCGCTGCAGGACATCCGGAACACGCGCAAGGTGCAGCTCGTGATGAAGGGTGGAGTGGTGTACGATCCCGCCGAGCTGCTGAAGTCGGTGGAGGGGAAGCTCGGCCCGAAGGGCCCGGAGGATGCCGCGGGCTGGTAGGGCAGGGGTCGATCGGTGTCTCGGGTATTGCGGATCGCGTGTGAGAGGACGCGAGCTCGCTCGATGAAGCGTGAGCACGTCATCGCTCGCGTCGCATTCGCCATCCTCTTTTGCACGTGCGCCGCGCCGCGAGCTGATAGCGGCGGTGCGGCGCATGCTTCCAGCACGGCTGGTGCGCCCCGACTACCGGACGGACTCCTCGAGCGCGCGGACCTCCAGACGGTCGTTGGCGCAGCCCTCGCGCGCGACGCGGACTCGCTGATAGGGTACCTCGCCTCGCCAGACACTGCGGTGCGAGCGCGAGCGGCGTACGAGCTCGCGTCGGTACAGGACCCGAGCGCGGCCCCCACGCTCGGGGGTTTGCTCGCTGACTCCAGCGCGAGCGTGCGTGAAGACGTCGCATTCGCCATCGGGCAACTCCGCGACTCCGCTTCTTGTGGCCGGGTCCTCCACGCGTTTGCAGGCGAGAGCTCGCCGCGCGTCCGCTATCTGATGCTCGAGGCACTCGGGAAGTGCGGCGACCGGTCTGTACTGGACCGGTTGCTTCGCATCGTTGGTAGCGAGCCCAGTGACGACGAGGGAGTGGCCGTAGCGCTCGGGGGCTTCGGTCGCCGTAGGATCACGAGCGCCGTCGCGAAGCCGCTGCTGATTCGGCTCATCGGGAGCGACGACAAGAACGTGGCGGAGCTGGCGGCGATAGCCCTGGCCGCTCCCCGCGAGGCGCGACCGTGGGGCGTGAGCGAGGGTGGGATCCTGACTGCGCTGAGGGGCCAACCGCGATCGAGCACAGCGGCCGGACCGCTGCTCTCCGTTCTCGCGCGCTCCGGCGACGAATCCGCGCTTGAAGATGTAGTGCAGTGGCTCGACTCGGCCGAGAGCTGGCGGACGCGCGTTGCTGCCGCTCGCGCGCTCGCGCCATGGACCGAAAGGAACGAGGCGCGCGAGGCGCTCATGGCCGCGCTCGACGATCGCTCCATCCATGTCGGCACCACCGCCGCACAGGTGCTCTCGGGCGCTCGGCCTTCCACGGGCGCCGACATGCAAGGCTGGGAGGAGTGGATCAGGGCACACCGTGCGCGCTGGCAGGTCGGCCGCCTGCTGCTACCCGGGATCCTTGCCGGTGGCGACACAGACTTCGTGACGCAGTGGGCATCGCGCGCGAGCGAAGCCGGCATTCCACGCTGGGCAGGCTACGATGCCATCGCGGAGGTTGACCGAAGCGAGGCGTTCGAGCTGCTTCTCTCGGGGCTCGACGGGCCGGATCGCAGGAGCACCTATGTGGCCGCGGCCGCGCTCGCCCGGCGCGCCGCGAAAATTCCGATGAGAGCGACGGATGTCGACCGGATGGCTGCCATTCTCGATATACGCCTCGCAGTATGGGGACCTCACGCACCCGGGAGCGACGTACGCGGAGTGATCGCCCTGCTCGAGGCGTTGCATGCCAGCGGGCGTGCACGGGCAGAGGATGCCATCAGGCGAGCGGCCGAGCATCCACATCCCGGGATTCGGCGGAAGGCGCGTGCACTGCTCGGCCTCCCGATCGACTCGTACCGCGTGCCGACCAGCACCGCGATCGACTGGTCATACCTCGCACGTCTCGGTCCCCACCCTCGAGTAGTGATCGAGACGGAGAGAGGTGCTATCACGGTGGAGCTGGATGCGGAGGCAGCACCGCTTTCCACATACGTATTCTCTCGCCTCGCTGAGAGCGGAGAGTACGACGGGCTCACCTTTCACCGGGTGGAGGCGGCCTTCATCCTCCAGAGTGGAGACTACGACTCCCAGGCGAGTTACGGAGGTCCGTGGGATGGAGAAGTGAGTGAGTT
This sequence comes from Gemmatimonadaceae bacterium, assembly GCA_035688075.1. Lineage (GTDB taxonomy): Bacteria > Gemmatimonadota > Gemmatimonadetes > Gemmatimonadales > Gemmatimonadaceae > JADGGM01. The sequence continues at coordinate 1,205 of DASSNL010000221.1, read as the reverse complement.
CACCCGCATCCCTTTCAGGGCAGGCACCATCGGGATGGCCAGCTCCGCGAAGGACACCGAGGGCTCCCAGTACTTCATCACGCACGGATCTTCGACGTCGCTCGATGGCCGGTACACCGCGCTCGGACGAGTGGTCGACGGTGCGTCCGTGGCGGATGCCATCGCGCTCGGCGACAGCGTGATCGCCGTGAACGGCGGGGTCAGGTCTTTAGAGCGGTACCGGCTTCAGTTGGCAGAGAGAGCATAGCCGCAATGGGTGAAGTAGCCCCTGGCATCGGATGCGGTTATCGCCTGGAGTGCAGGAGTGATGGCTGCCACGAGTGCTTCCTTCGTCCTCGCGGCCAGAGTTCTCAGGAGCGTCTTGAACTTGCTCCACGCCGGCTCTATGGGCGAGAGGTCGGGCGAGTAGGCGGGCAGGTAGATGAGACCAAGCCCCGCTCCGAGGAGCAGCTCCCTCACTGCCTTCACCCGGTGCGGCCTGAGGTTGTCGAGTACCACGATGGCATCGGGCTTCTCTCTTTGGAGTTCGGGGATGAGACGCTCGGTAAGATAGGTAAGAAAGCCAGCGCTGCTCATCGCTTGCTCGCTCGACTGGGTGGCCAGCATCCCTTCCGTCGAGAGTGCTCCGATTACGGTCATCCGGGCCGCCTTGGCCAGAGGAGTCGAGCCCACCGCCCGATCCCCCCGGGGAGATCGGGCATAGCGGCGCGTCATGGAGGTGTTCACGGCCGACTCGTCGACGAAGACGAACCGCTCGGGGTCGATCTGGGCTATCTCTTCCTGGAACTCGCCTCGTGCCTCGACGACGTCCGGCCGGTCCCTCTCGGCTGCGTGGAGCGCTTTTTTTTTCGCGTTATCTCCAGTCGCTCGATGGCGTCGTACATGGTGGAGCGAGCGAGGCGTGGGCCGCCGGCCTCCTCGAGCAGGAGGCAGTACTCGTCGAGCGTGCGGTCGTTCGCTCGCTCGATGATGGAGGCGAGCAGCTCTTCGCCCTCGGCAGAGAGCAGCGGTCCGTGGCCGCCGGCGTGGGGCTTGGGGGTGAGATCGCCCGTCGCTCGATACTCGCGCAGCCAGCGGTGGAGCGAGGATTCGCTGACGGAGAAGAGTCGGGCGATCTTTGCGTGGCTCAGCTCACCGGAGAGGACCGTTGCCACGACCCGCTCGCGCAGATCCAGGGAACAGGGGGAAGGCATGGTGAGCACCTC
>DASSNL010000197.1:0-22165 GCA_035688075.1 Gemmatimonadaceae bacterium | reverse complement strand
CCGCTCGAAATTAAAGACCTGACCCCCTCTCAGAGCCAGACGTCTATCCAGGAGGGCGGGTCGCTTGCCGGGAAGCTATCGTCCGATGCTTCCTGGACGACGTCGCTACGCTGCTCCGGCTTCTCCTCGCCGGTCTCGTCGGGCCGCCGATCAGCGAGGTCGTCGTGCACGCCTGTCGATGCAGTGCGCTCGACGTCCGACTCCCGAGCCACCGGGGCGCGTCGGAGCTCGTCCCGCGAGGCGGCGTTGGAGTTGTCCCGCATCTGCTCCATTCAGGCTCCGATGTTCAGGTTATGGCGAAGGTCAGCGCGACGATCCCGCGATCTCGCGGCCGCGCGTTCTCGCCGGTCGGGCGCGCGAGGCCGCGCGCGACGTGTGTTCGGTGCCGCGGCTGTCGCTCCTCGATTGACCGGCCGCCTCCCACCCCTCGATGATGAGCTGCATCTCATCACGATGGCGAGTCTCGTCCTCGATGATGTCGTCGAGCGAGACCGCGATCCCATGTTCACCGGCCTCCTCGGCCTGCGAGCGGCGCTCGACGTAGCGTGCGATGGCCTGCACTTCCGCGTCGTACGCCGTGCGCAGCATCTCGAGCGGCGAGTCAGCGGTCGGAACTTCCGCCGGCATCGTGGTGGGCGAACCGCCGAGCGCGGTGATGTAGTCCGCGAGCACTCCGGCGTGTCCCAGCTCATCGGGGATCTCTCCCTCGAAGAGGGAGCGCAGGGTCAGGCGGTGTGGTCCACGGAGCGTGCTAGCGAAGGTGCGATACTGGATCACCGACGCATACTCGTTGGCGAGATCCTCGTTGAGGCCGTCGATGAGATCACTTGCGTCGGAACGTCTCGTAGCCATGACTTTACTCCCCTTCTGGTTGATTGGTCCGCGACCGATGCGTGCAACGATTGCGCAGCAAGCACGCAACACGAGTGCCCATCGGCCGCGGCTTCAAACATTCAAGGCGCGTGAGCGCCGCGCCGTTCCATCAGCTCGTCACTTCGCTGACACGCTCAGCTTCAATGGATGCGCTTGCGGTCGCGCGCGAGTCGATCGGGAAGCGCAGTCGAGCGGCGACGCCCTCCGAGCGCTCATCGAGATCGGTCGCGGCGCTCCCCGAAAGCACCTCGATGTCTGCACCGCGCGCGAGCGCGGTGCGCACCATCTCTTCCACGTCGATGTCGGCGCGATTGAGAAAGTGCGGCGAGACGACGAGCATGTCCACCGCGCCGGCCTGCAGCGCACGTTGCACGGTGGGCACTCCACTCGCGCCGCGGCCGCCCTCGCACGAGCGTTCCAGGATGCGCTCGACGAGGTCGTGCCCCTGCGCGGAGCGCAGCTCGCTCGCCGCGTGCTTCGCCGCATCGGCGATATCCTTCTCGTGCGCGTTGTGGTCGAGCGTCGATGAGACCATCACGCGTCCCGCGTGCGTCGACGGAATCGCCTCGCCTGCGTGGCGCGCCCACTCGCGCGTCCCGCCTATGAGGATCCAGCCATCGTCGCCCGCCAGCTCCACGAGGCGAGATGCGAGCGAGGTCGCCAGCCTGTGGAAGTTGGCTGCCTTACGCTTCTGCAGCGCCTCGGTGTCGAGCGTTCCACGAGGGCCGGGGTGCGATGGTCCGCCCTTCGCTGGCGGCCGCTCCTGCGCACCCGGCTCCGCGCTGTCGGGAACCGAGAGCGCCAGCTCGGGAAGCTCCTCCAGCTCACCGACGGCGTAGCGGTAGAGCCGAGCGGAGCGCGAGTCCACCAGCGCGATGATCACTGGCCGGTGCTGCTTGAACGCGCGCAGGTACGGCGTGATCACCGGTGCGTAACGCCACGCGGCGAGAGTGGGCGGCTGCACCGGGAGTGAGCCGGCGTATCGCGCTCCGTCGGGGGTGAGAAACGCCGCCCATCCCTTCATTCCCCACACGCCGTCGATGGGTGGCCAGGGATCGTCCAGGTACGCGGCAGCGCGATCGAATTCCGCGCGCTCGTCATCATCGGTGATCCCGCTTCGGACGGGCTGTAGCGCCGCGCCGAGCGCGGCGCGCCAGGAATGTCGCATCGCGGGGTCGGTGACCCGCGCACCGTGGTACACTGTAAGGACCCTGGTATTACCCAGCTCGCGCACGAGCTCGTTCAGCTGTGTGGGTGTCAGCACATGTCCTCCCTGGTCGATTTGTGATCGCCGCCAAGTGCGGCGTGCATGATCATGCACGCCGCACGCTGCGGGCCGTCGTTCTACCGCACGGTCCGCACGGTCACCACCGTGCGCCGCAGGAGACGCAATGTGCGGTCTCAGGCATTGCGATCAGTCGGCCGTAAGGGATTGGCCGCTCGCAGCTCACGCAGATTCCATAGCTGCCGTCCTCGATGCGCTTGAGCGCCTCGTTGACCGCGGCCCTCCGCGCGGCCGTGCGCGAGGGAGGCACCGTGGCGAGGCCAAGGTGCTCGGTCGTGTTGTTGCCAACGGCGGTATCGTCGGCGGCCCAGCTATCCGGCTCACCGCCGCTGGAATCGGCCCGGGACGTACGTTCGATCCGGGCGAGCTCGGCGCGGAGCTCGGCCTCGAGCTCGTCGATCTGGGCTCTCGTCAATCCGGGTGCGTCCGGTCTCTTCGTCATCTCTTCCTCCTTTCGTGGAACCGAAGCGGTTCCGGGTTCTTCCTGTCGCATCGCGTGATGCTCGTTTCGTGACTCGAGCGCCCCGGATGCACCACGCCCCACCCAGCGCTGCGGCGCGGGTGGGGCGTGAGGCTTCGTGAGCCAGTAGCCAGGAGATCAGGCGATCCGCTTCAGTGGATCACCCGGTCTCCATCTCCCGCGCGCTGTGATTGCGCTCGGCGCGGTCGCAAAGGCTGCCCCGCCTTTCGGGGACCATGCGAGACCGGCCGGCGCGCCAGTGCGTATCTGGGAAATGCGCGTACGGCGCGCCCCCCATTTCGGCGCAAAGCCTCTGTCCATTCGTTCCGATGCACGTGCGCCTTCCGGTCGACATAGCATCGACCGGCCGCTGCCGGTGTTCGTTGGGCGCTTCGATCGAGACGTGGAAATGACGGTCAAGACGATCTCCAAATGGTGCGGTAGCAATAGCAAAAAAGTCGCGCTTCCGAGATCACGATATGGTGCACGCGGTGCAGACGAGCATCGTGGGCATCCAGCTTTGCGAGGACCGGCCTCGCTGGCCGTCCTGCTGGCTACGTGAAAATCGGGGCGCGACTCCCTGCCACAAACCTAACAGCGCCTGCTCGCCTATTCAACGGCCGCAGCGGCTAGTACGTTCCGTGCAATTTCTTATACCCCCGAACGGCAACAAAGGAGCCAACGAAATCTTCGTGGTGGACGGTCCGTGGTGCATCCGTAGAAACTGCGCACGCGGAGGTCGCGGAGGGAACTGCGAGAGGGCGCGGAGAACGTCCTGTGGCTGCTGGCACCGCGATCCCCTTCGAGACTCCAAAGGAGGCATGGCTCCGAGTGATTTAGGGGGACTGCTCCCACACCTGGAGTCTTGCCCGAGCGGGCAGAACTTGGAGGCGAGGGAGCAGTCCCCCAAAGCTCACCTAACTCTCACTCGCAGTGATTCACGAACGGTGAGCGAAGGCCCGCCAGTAGAGTATTTCTCCGCGCTCTCTCAGTTCCCTCCGCGACCTCCGCGTGCGCAGTTCAACGCGATGAACCAAGCCCCCACCCCGGCCCCTCCAGCCATCCCCACACCGTGGCCCGCGTCGTGCCGTAACTGGGGCCGGTACAGGGGCCGGAGCCACACGACTCGGCCCGCCAAAATCATGAGGGAGATTCCACGAATGAGCGCTAAAGCAGAAGCCGGTAGCACACAGCAGTCGCGCAAGAACGGTGGTGGCAAGAAGGCGGGCGGGCACACCGAGAAGCTATTGCAGCCAGGGACCGAGGCGCCCGACTTCACGCTCAACTCCACGCCCGATCAGACCGTCTCCCTCTCGGAGTTCCGCGGGCAGCCGGTGATCCTCGCCTTCTACCCGGCGGACTGGAGCCCGGTGTGCGGCGACCAGATGTCGCTCTACAACGAAATCCTCCCCGAGTTTCACAAGCTCGGCGCCGAGCTTCTCGGGATATCGGTGGATGGAAGCTGGTGCCACGCGGCGTTCAAGGACGCGCGCAATCTCCAGTTCCCGCTCCTCGCCGACTTCGAGCCCAAGGGGGAAGTGTGCCGCATGTACGGCGCCTATCGCGATGAAGAAGGAGTCGCGGAGCGCGCGCTGTTCGTCATCGACAAGGATGGCAAGATCACCTGGTGCTACTGCTCACCCGTGGGTGTGAACCCGGGCGCGGACGGAATTCTCTCGGCGCTCGAAGATCTCCACGAGCCGGCGGGAAAGGAGAGCGCGTGAGCGATGGTCAGCTGAAACCAGCGGTCAACGAGAGAGACCACGTCGAAGGTCCCGAAGACGCACCGGTCACACTCGTGGAGTACGGCGACTACGAGTGCCCTCACTGCGCGCGCGCCTACCCGATCGTGAAGGAGATCCGCGAGCGAATGGGCGACCGGCTTCGCTTCGTCTACCGCAACTTTCCGCTGCGCGAGGCACATCCGCACGCGGAGCACGCAGCGGAAGCCGCGGAGTGGGCAGGGGAGTCAGGAAAGTTCTGGGAGATGCACGGCGCGCTTTTCGAGCATCGGAGCGACGGGCCCGACTGGCTCGACGATGACCGGCTCCTGCAGTACGCCAGCGACCTGGGGCTCGACCCGAACGACCTGGAGCGCGCCCTGATGGAGGAGCGCTACCGTTCGCGCGTCCGCACCGACTTCATGAGCGGTGTACGCAGCGGCGTGAACGGCACTCCCACCTTCTTCATCAACGGCCAGCGCTACGACGGCAACTGGGATCTGCCGGAACTGCTGGACGCGCTCGAGGGCGCGGGGGCAGCTCGCTGAGGGCGCGGCAAACCGCTCGCTAGAAAACCCACCTCGCTCCCACCGTGGGGAGCAGCGGGAGCTGACTCATCGAGCGCTTCCGCACGTCGGCGCGTGCGGCGTTCCAGTCTGTCACTGTATAGCCGAGCCCGCGCGGGTTGTCGCGGTCGTACGCGTTGAACAGGTCGAGATACACCGAGAGCCGACCGATGCCGAGCGTCCGTTCGTTCGACACTCTGAGGTCGAGCCGATGGTAGAGCGCAAGACGCCCTGAATTCATCGAGCCGTACTGCGCGCGCACGTGGTGGCTGCCGTCGCGCAGCGAATCCACCTCGAAGGTGATCGGCGTGACCGGCCAACCCGAGTGGAGCTGCCACCCCGCGCTCACGCGCCAGCTGTCACTCGGCTGCCAGTCGAGATCGATGTGAAATGTGTGGCGCTGCTCGAAGGCACTCGGAACGCGCTGCCCATCCACGATGTCGTTGTTGAACGCGAGGGCGTAGCTCGCCGACCAGCGCAGCGAGCCCACTACCGACGATGCCGCGGCCTCGATCCCGCGCGCGTCGCCGGAGACGGGAGCGATTCGCACGCGATCGGGCGAGGCCTCGGGGAAGACGTCTATCGAGCTCTCGAGGTTGATGAAGCGCGGGTTGATCCGGAGCCGCCTGCGGTCGTAGGCCGCCAGGCTCAAGGTGAGCGGGCCATCGCGACGCTCGATGGCTATCGACCGCTCTTCGGCGCGCTCGGGCGGCGCGATCTGGCTGACCCCGTCCTGCACCTGCAGCTCGTAGAGCTCCTGCGGCTGGGAGTAGCGCCCCCAGCTCGCGCGAAGGATGGTGCCTTCGTCCAGCGCGAGCGCGAGCGACGCGCGTGGATCCACGGTCCCTACTTTGGTCTCGCTGCGACGGTCGTAGCGAACGCCCGTTTCCAGGGTGAGCGCGCTCAAGGGGCGGATGCGCTGCGAGATGTACATCCCGAGCGAGTGGCTCACCGGCGCGAGCGACGCGTCGGCGTCGTTGGATTCGCTCACCCATCGCGCGGCCTGCACGCGCGGGCGCACCTGGAGCCGGGTATAGTCGTACTTCGCGTCGAGCCGCTGCAGCTCGGCGCCGGCATCGAAGTGCAGCCAGCGTGCCGCATCGAAACTCCAGTCTTCCCTCAGTGCGATCGCGTGGAAGGTGCGCCGATCGGAAACGTCGAGCTCCGGCTGCTCTCCGCCGTCGTTCCAGCCATCGCGCTTCCAGTAGAGGCGTGCGTACGAGAGCACGGCGGCGCGCGAGATCCGCGGCGAGAGCTCGGTGCGCCAGTTGATCCAGGCGTAGCTGCTCGCGTTGTCGCTCTGCAGGGTGGCCATCTCATCGGCGTCGAAGCGCAGGTCGTCGGCGGAGCGGAGCACGCTCAGCGAGATCTCCTGGCTTCCGGATGGACGAAAGCGCAGTCGGGAGTAGGCGTCGTAGTAGTGCGGCGAGAGCCCACGATTGTCGCCGGCAATCGAGAGCGCCGTCCCCAGCATCCCGCGCCGCGCGGACACGATCCAGTCGCCGCGGCCACTGGCGAAGGAGCTCCGGTGCATCGCACCGAGCCCGCCGATGCCCGCGGCCAGCACGGTGTTGCCATCGGCTGGCGCGTCGTCACGCGAGCTCAGCTCCAGTACTCCCGCGAGGTGGCCACCGTAGCGTGCGCCGAATCCGCCGGTATTGAGCGCGGCCGAGCCGAGCACAGTGGGATCTATGATGGAGAGCGCGCCGTCGAAGTCGCGCAGATGAAAGGGCTCGTAGAGCTCCATTCCGTCGAAGAGGAGCAGCACTTCCCGGTTGGGCGAGCCGCGAACGCGGAAGCCGGCGGAAAGATCGCTCGACGACACGCCGGGCACGCGCGCGAGCGCGCGAAAGGCATCGGCCGCGAGTTGCGGCGCGGCCTGAATCTCATCGCGTGAGAGGACGGCGCGCGGCGGAGCGGGGGAGAGCTGCGCGGGAGATGCGTAGCTCGCGGCCGAGGAGCGTACCAGCACGGGGTCGAGCGACGTGGGCGCCGGCTCGAGCTCGCCGACGACATCTGCCGAGGCGCCGGCGGAGACGACCACATTGCGGATGCTTCCGGCCGTGTAGCCGATGCGGCGAACCTGAAGCGTGTACACGCCATCGCTCACCAGGGGCAGCGTGAAGCGTCCCTGCTCGTCGGTCTGAGCGGCGTCGTCCGAGCCGGCAATTGACACGATGGCGCCCGCGAGCGGGGCGCGCGTGTCGGCGGCCCGAATCTGTCCTGCGATGCTACCCTGCGTGAAGGCTGGGGTGCTGGCGCACGTCAGAGCGACAAAAGCCGCGAGCGCGCCGAGCATGAAACGAAGTGTGCGCGGGTGGCTACGTCGCCACATGAGGCCTCCTAGCCCCGGTTTCCTAAAGACGCCCCAATCTATAAAGGCGGCCCGAGCCGCGCACCTCCTCCCCCCTCACTCTTTCGCTCCGACGCGAATTCTCAGCCCCGTGCCCCACGGATCGCGAGTCTCCAACACGTCGCCCTTCCCGATCCCCACATCGAACCCGGCCTTCTCGAGGCTGCTCGCTACTGCCGGCAGCTCTTCGCCCTCCGGGAGGAGGATCTCCCAGTCGAGCAGCCGGGCCTCGTTCTCGTCCGGCGCCGTCGCGCGCGGGCCCGCCCAGGTGTTGAGCCCCAGGTGGTGATGGTAGCCACCGGCAGCGAGGAAGAGCGCGCCGCGATAGCTCCAGACCATCCGGTCGAGCCCGAGGGCGGCGTGGTAGAAGGCGCTCGCGCCCTCCAGGTCGCCCACGTGCAGATGCACGTGGCCGATGGTCGTGCCTTCGGGCATCCCGTGCCACGGGTCGCCGCCGCCCTCGCGGAGGACGGACTCCACGTCCAGCGGCTCCGTAACCATGAGGAGCTCGCGACCGCGGCGGGCCCACTCGCCGCGCGGCCGGTCGGCGTAGATCTCGATCCCGAGTCCATCGGGATCGTTCAGGTAGAGCGCCTCGCTCACGGCGTGATCGGCCATCCCGGGCGAAACGCCCCTCTCGCCCAAGCGCGCGAGGATGCGGCCGAGCGCGGCGCGATCGGGGAGGAGGATGGCGAAGTGGTAAAGCCCGAGCCGGCCGATGGCTGGCGCGCTCCGAACGCCGGGCGGCGCGTGGAGCTCCACGAGCTCCGCGTCCCCATGCCGCGGGCCGAGCAGCGCGTGACGCGCCGACCGCGCGAGTACCCTGAAGCCGAGCAGCCCCTCGTAGAAGCGGAGCGAACGATCGAGGTCGCTAACCTGGAGGCGCACTCGTCCAACACGGCTCGCATCCGGGAGGCGATAGTCCGGCGCGCGGATCCCGGCGGGTGCTGCTCCCGCGGGCGTCATCGCGACGCTCCGGCGCGCACAGGGTCGAGCGCGTGCGCCGATGAAGTGGGTGTCGTCATCGCGTGCTCCTCTTCTTCGTGGGTGCGCGGTTGTCCGCTTCCGGGACGATACTTCCCACCTGCGGACGGCCCGCGACTCGACGGCCCCCGCTCTGGATAGTATAAGTGCGCACCGCGTAGCGGTTTGACTTCATCACTGGCGAGGCACGCTTCTTCCGCATGGCATGGCTGGCGCGCGCCGCCCCGGCCGGCACCAGACGGAATGGCGACGCATCTCGCTCGATGGCGATCGGCACGATCACACATCTCCCTACTCGACATGGACACGCTCCTGCAAGATATCCGCTACGCTGTCCGCAAGCTGCTGCGCGCGCCGGGATTCGCGCTCGTCGCGGTGGCGACGCTGGCGCTCGCCATAGGCGCCACCACCGCGGTTTTCAGCATCGTGAACGGAGTGCTCTTGCAACCCCTCCCCTTCGAGGATCCCTCGCGGATCGTGAGCGTGTCGTCCATGGGGAAGAGCGGAGAACCGGTGTACATGTCCGCGCTCGACTACATCGACTACCGCGATGGTAGTAAGAGCTTCGAGTCGATGGCGCAGTACACGGGCGAGAGCGTCAATCTGACGGGGAGCGGCGTGCAGCCCATGCGACTCACGGAGGCGCGGGTGGGTGCTCGCTTCTTCGACGTGCTCGGCGTGCGCGCTCAGCGGGGGCGCTTCTTCACGGCGAACGAGGACTCGCCCGAGGCACCCAGGGTGGCGGTGATCTCCGATGCACTCTGGCGTGGACGCTTTGGCGCCGACCCGGGCGTGTTGGGGCGGAGCATCGCGCTGGACGATGTGCAGTACACCGTAGTGGGCGTGGCCGAGCCCGAGCTTCGCTTCCCCGAGCAGCCCGATGTCTGGGTGCCGTACGTATTCCAGCCGTACGAGCTGGGGCCGAACTCGCGCGGCGGGCACTCGCTATGGGGGATCGCGCGGGTGAAGCCGGGGGCTTCCATCGCCGGCGCGAGCGCGGAGCTGGAGGGAATCGCCAGGAACCTCGAGGCGAAATTCCCCGAGAGCAACACCGGGTTCGGCGCCATGGCCGAGCCGCTGCGCGACCAGATCGTGGGCGACGTGCGTCCGGCGCTCCTCGCGATGCTCGGCGCGGTGGGGCTGGTGCTCCTCATCGCGTGTGCAAACGTGGCGAACCTGCTCCTGGTGCGGGCGGCGGCGCGCGAATCGGAGATGGCGGTACGGACCGCGCTCGGTGCGGGACGTGGCCGCATCGTGCGGCAGCTGGTCACCGAGAGTGTGCTCCTCGCTCTGGCCGGCGCAGCGCTCGGGGTGGTGCTCGCGAGCTGGGCGGTGAGCGCGGTGGTGGCGCTCGGGCCACGCGGACTCCCGCGTCTCGCTGAAGTCGCTGTTGATGGAAGAGTGCTCCTCTTTGCCGCGGGCGTCGCGCTGCTCAACGGGATTCTCTTCGGGCTCGCGCCCGCGATCCAAGCCGCGCGCTCCAACACCGGGCAGTCACTGCGTGATGGTCCGCGTGGCTCCAGCCGCGGCGGGGCGAAGCGCACGCGGAACGCGCTCGTGGTGGTGGAGATGGCGCTGGCGGTGATGCTGCTCATCGGCGCCGGGCTGTTGATGCGCTCCTTCATCCGCCTGGTGAACGTGAACCCCGGCTTCCGCACCGAGCAACTCGTGACCTTCAACGTCACGCTTCCGGACGCCAAGTACCCGTTCGATCGGCAGCGCGTGGCGTTCACCAGTGAGCTGCAGAGCAGCCTCGGGGAATTGCCGGGAACGAAGGACGTGGCGGTGAGCTTCGGCCGTCCGATGGAGCGGATGGGAATCTTCACCGTCTTCGAGGTCGAGGGCCGCCCCGCGAGCTCGCCCGACAACCGCTCGACCAGCGTGATGCAGCCCGTGTCGCCCGAGTACTTCAGCGCGCTCGGGATCCCGCTCGTCCGCGGACGCCTCTACACGGCGTTGGACAACCGTCGCGGGGCACCGGCGGTCGTCGTGATCAACCGCGAGCTGGCGCGCCGCTACTTCGCCACCGAGAATCCGATCGGCAAGCGGATCACGCTCGGTATGAGCCACGACACGGCGGGCCCGAACACGCCCGTGGAGGCCGGCGGTGAGATCGTGGGGATCGTGGGCGACGTCAAGCAGTTCGGGCTCGACAGCGACGTGCGTCCCATGGTTTACCTCCCCTTCGCGCACGTTCCGCTGAACCACGTGTCGGTGCTGGTGCGCTCGAGCGCCGATCCGCGGCTGCTCGAGTCGGAGATTCGCTCGCGGGTGCGCGCACTCGATCCGGATCTCCCGATCTTCGACCTGGGCACGATGAAGCAGATGGTCTCCGACTCCGTCTCGCAGCCGCGCTTCTACCTTCTCCTGCTCGGCGCCTTCGCCGGCGTAGCGCTCCTCCTCGCCGCCCTGGGCGTGTACGGCGTGATCTCCTACGCCGTGAGCCAGCGCACGCGCGAGCTGGGAATCCGCATCGCCCTCGGCGCCAGCGAGGAGCGCGTCGTCCGCCTGGTCCTCTCGAGCGGCGTCTCCCTCGCGCTGGGCGGCGTCGTTGCCGGCGTGCTCGCGTCACTGTACGCCACGCGCCTCCTCCGCACCCTCCTCTTCGGCGTCCCCTCGACCGACCCCGTCACCTTCGGAGCCGTCGCTCTCCTCCTGATTCTCGTCGGCGCCCTCGCCGCCTTCATCCCCGCCCGCCGCGCCGCGAGTGTGAATCCGGTGATAGCGATGCGGGCGGAGTGAGGGGGGAGAAAGCAGAGAGCAGAAAGCGGAAAGCAGTGAGAACCTGAGGGTTCAGGAGGCAGGGTTCAGGGTTCAGGAACTGCCCTTACGGTCGGGATCTCGACCCCGAGGTAGTCACTGAACCCTGAACCCTGTAGTTCTGAACCCTGTAGTTCCCGCCCTCCCTCCTGAACCCTGAGGTTTTAACTGCTCTCTGCTTTCTGCTCTCCGCTTTCTGCTCTCCGCTTGCTCTCTCCTCTCACGTGACCCAATCTATCCCTCGATCGTTCCAACTCCGCCTACCTCAAACAATGGAGAGTATCAATGCCAGGGGCGGTCGCGCGTGCTTGGGGGGTGGTGGGAGTTTGCGCGGCGTTGGCCGCGTGCGGGGGGGACGGGGGATCGCCTACCAGGTCGGAAGGGCCGGCGGCACTCGAGGTGGCGTTGGGGGCGGGGCAGAGCGGGGTGGCAGGGACTGAGCTGCAAACGCCGATCGGGATCAAGGTGACCGGGGCGAGCGGAGAGGCGCTCGCTGGAGTGACGGTCGACTTCGCGGTACGGGCGAACAGCGGGAGTCTGAGCGCGAGCTCGTGGAAGACGAATGCGAGCGGGATCGCGTCGGTGGCGTGGACGCTCGGCGAGAAGGCGGGCGCGAACATAGACACGCTCGAGGCGAGCGTGAGCGGGCTGACGCAGACGGTCATCGTCACGGCCAGTGCGGCGGCTGGCGCGCCGGCGACGCTCGTGGTGATATCCGGTGACGCGCAGGTGGGGACGCCAGGTGAGCAGGCGGCGGAGCCGCTCGTGGTGGAGGTCCGCGACGCGTACGGGAACGCCAATCAGGGCATCGTCGTGTCGTGGGCGATCGAGGGCGGCGGGACGCTCTCGGCGGGGAAGGATACGACTGACGCGAATGGTCACGCATCGGTGCTCTGGACGCTCGGAGGCGGGGACAATCGCGCCACCGCGACGATTGCCGAGCTGGCGGACGTCACGGCTCCCTTCACGGCGTCGCTCACGGCATCCGACGTAGTGAAGCTGGACGACGTCTCGCCAGATGCGCTGGTGGAAGGCGAGAGTGCCACGCTCACGGGGAGTGGCTTCAGCACGAGCGCATCTGACAACAAGGTATACGTGGACGGCGCTCTCGCATTGGTGACGTCCGCTACCGCGACGACGCTCGAGATCACGGTCCCCGCGTTCGACTGCAAGCCCACCCGCGACGCACCGGTGCGCGTGGTGGTGGGGAGCGAAGGGAGCAACGCCATCGAGCGCAGCGTGAAGGGGAAGGGGACCGCGGTGGATCTCGCCGTGGGCGAGCAGCTCATAGTGCGCGATCCCACGAAGTTCTGTCTGCAGCTCGGCGAGAGCGCGATCCCCGCCTCGTATCTGGTAGGTGCGCAGTCGGTGTCCGAGCTTGCGAGCAGTCTCACGCCGGTCACGCTGAGTGCGACGGCGGCGTCGAGTGGCGGAGTGCTCGCGCTCCCCCGGTCGCCCGCGCCGCTGGTATCGCGGCTAGCGGCGAGCGGGGCCGAGCTCGCGAGCGTCCTGGCCAGCGCGGACGACCAGCGGTGGCGACTGCACCGCGCGGCGGAGGCGAAGCTGCGCGAGCGGGAGCGACAGCTCATGGCGGGCCGCGTGACCGCGCGTTCCTCGGCGTCGCGCTCCGGTGCGCGGATCTCGGCGATGCAGGTCTCCGGCACCGTGCAGGTGGGCGACACGATCCCGATCAGCTTCCCGGATATCAGCAGCAATAACTTCTGTAGCACGTCCATACCGATAAAGACGGTGGTACGCGCTGTCGGGTCGAAGGGGATCTGGCTCGAGGACGCGGAGGATCCGACCGGCGGCTATACCGCTGACGACTTTCAGAGCCTGAGCGACGAATTCGACAACGACATCTATGCCAGTGACGTCGCGTATTTCGGGGAGCCCACCGACTTCGACGGCAACGGCAGGGTAGTCATCGTCACCACGAAGGAGGTTAACAAGTCGAAGAACGTCCTCGGCTTCGTGGTGAGCACGGACCTCGCGAGTACCAGCGAGTGCGCGGCGAGTAACGAGGGAGAGTTCTACTACGGCCGGGCGCCCGATCCGGACGGGCTCTACGAGTCGCCGTCGCCCTACGAGCTCGACGACGCCAGGAAGGACGCGCAGTTGCTCATCGCCCATGAGTTCACGCACGTGATCCAGTTCGGCAGGCGCCTGACGTATCCGGGAGCACAGGTCTTCCAGAGCGTGTGGGAGTCGGAGGGACAGGCGACGCTGGCGCAGGAGGTGGTGGGCAACGACATCAACGGCCGAACGACCGGACAGAACTACGGCGCGGACGTGGCGCTCAACCTCGACGGCGCGTCGGAGGTGAACTGGTATCTCCCCGGCTTCACCGACCTCGCCATCTACTACGGCTTCCAATCGAAGGACCAGAGATCTACTGCCGCGCCGGAGCAGTGCAGCTGGTTGGACCTTGCCAGGAACGGCAATGATGGCCCGTGCATCAGCGGCCGCGAAGTATACGGCGTTCCGTGGCTCTTCCTGCGCTGGCTATCCGATCAGTTCGGGTCGTCGGTGGCGGGCGGCGAGGCGGGGGTGCAGAAGGCGCTGATAGACAATACGCGAAGGGGATACGAGAGCGTGGAGAACGTGACGGGCGTGAGGATCGACACGCTGCTTGCGCAGTGGGCGGCCACGCTCTACACCGACGACTTCTGGAGTCCGTTGCCGAATCCGAATCCGCGGCTGAGCTACGCGAGCTGGAACCTGCACGACATCTACTCACGTCTCACGCCAACCGCCCGGCTCACGCCGCGCGAGCGGACGTTCCAGAGCTTCTCCGACATCGTGGGTGTACGCGGGGGCTCCACGGCCTACTTCACCATCAGCGGCAGCTCGGCGCCCGCCACGGCACTCAAGCTTCGCGATGCTACCGGGCAGCCGATCGCGCCGGGAGGACCGATGCAGCTATGGATAGTGAGGTTGCAGTGATGCCGCGAGTGTTCAGAGCCGCCGCATCGCTCTCGATGCTGGTCATTGCCGCGCTCGCGGCGTGCGCGCACAACCCCGAGCCGCGCGCTGGATCGGAGTCGGCTTCCGCCGGCGGGGCTGACAGCGCTCCAGGTACGTCGTCATCACTCACCGAGCTCACGGGACGCGTGATGAACGGTGGAACCGACCGCTTCACCATCACCACGCTCCAGACGCGCGATGGACGCGCGGTACGTCTAACCGGCGAGCTGCGCGACGAGCTGCGCACGCTCTCCGGAGCCGATGTCATGGTTCGCGGCGTGATGAACTCCAGCGGCGCTGGTGATGTGTTCGACGCGCGCGAGTACGAGGTGCTCGAGATAGACGGTCGGCGTCCGCACGTGGGTGTGCTACTCGCGCGCGGTGGCGACCTCTGGCTCGCCGCGACCGATACGCTCCGCCTCGTCCCCGCGCTCGACGCGCTGCGCGAGCGAGCGGGCGCGAAGATCTGGGTGGTGGGCGCGAGCGACTCAGCGGCCAAGGAGCTGCGCATCGAGTCGTACGGCGTGATCGCGCCCGCTCGCTAGGGGAGGTGCCGGCGCGCCCTGCTGCGTGCCGAGCACCGCGGTGTGTAAGGCTCGCACCCGCGAGGGCACTCTCGGGCCCCTGTAGGGTATCTTTCCCGTACACCAACAGGGATTCCGGACAGTGTCGATGTTCAACAATGTTCGTGGCGCTCGCGTGCGCCAACTCACCGCGATAGCGCTTGCTACCTCGCTCGTATCTCTCGTCGCCGCGTGGGCACCCGCTCCCGCGCGCACTCACTCTACCGACAGTACCGCGCTCGCGACTCGAATGGCTGCGTTGTCGGGCGTGTATGTGCTGCAGCGCGCATCGGGCACGCGCCCGCCCATCCCCTTCGAGATGAGCGTGGCGGGTGGAAAGGTGGCGGGTACGGTTGACGGCGCCCGTGTCGTCCTCGCCAGCGACGGTAGCTATACGAACGACGTAATCGTCACCTGGACGGATGCGCCGATGCTCCCGATCCCCGGGCTCGAGGCCGATGGGAAGCCGCACACGCTGGCAGGCTCCGGGACCTACAAGGTGGAGGGTAAGAAGATCGTCCTCCGGCCGGCAGACATGTTCACGCGCGGCGTCGTGCGCTCGCTGGAAGCTACAACCGGGGATAAGGCGCTCGATCTCCTGTCCGCCTCGGGCGGCCTGGCCGGGTCGAGCGTGTCGATCAACGCCCATTTCGTGCGCGTAAGGGATTGACATTCGTCGCGCACCGCGCATCTTTGCTTACCATGTCGCTCGAAAAGCTCGCCCTCCGCGCTCCCGTTTCCTTTACGGGCTATTACTACTACCGACTTTTTACCGGTCGGGAGGGTTGAGCACGAGCGCTTTGAAATTTCGGTAGCGCCGGCCCCTCCCGTCAGACGTCGGGAGGGGCCTTTCGCATCGTAACGAGGCGGAGCCCGTTCCCGACCGGAACAGGGGCTCCGCCTCTTTCGCATCCGGCAGTAATGACCTCCAACAGCACGAGCACCTCGACACTGCAATGACGCACGCAACGTATCAGGCCGGCCGATTTTACTTCGCGTTTTACTACTATGGCTACCCCATGGGGGCCGTGGTCTCGCGTGCGCGCCAATGTCGAACATGGTGACGCTTCTCGATACCGACGGCCTCCGGAGACCCGGGGGCCGTTCTCGTTTCCATCCGCGGGCCGTGCCGTCCATGAAATCGGCGCGCGCTCTCTCCCCGCTCGCCCGCCTCTCCACGCGCCGCGCTTCGCGTCGCGCCCACCTATCCTGGAGCTGACACCCATGTTGCACCTCCTTACATCGTCCCGAACGTCCGGCGCGGCCGGTGCGCAGTCGCGCACGAGTACGCGCTCGATCATCAACGTGGCGGGGCGCGTCGCCGTCGGCGGTCGGTCGCTCGCGATCATCGCCGGCCCCTGCTCCGTGGAAGGGCGCGAGATGCTCATGGATTCGGCGCGCGCGGTGCGCGATGCGGGCGCGGTGATGCTGCGCGGCGGCGCGTTCAAGCCACGAACCTCCCCGTACGCGTTCCGCGGACTGGGCGAGGAGGCGCTCGAGATTCTCGCGGAAGCGCGCGAGGCTACGGGGCTCCCGGTGGTGACCGAGATCCTCGACCCGCGTCAGCTCGAGCGGATGGAGAGCGTGGCCGACGTGCTCCAGGTCGGAGCGCGCAACATGCAGAACTTCGCGCTCCTCTCCGAGGTAGGGCGCTCGAGCAAGCCCGTTCTCCTCAAGCGCGGCTTGTCCGCCACGATAGATGAACTGCTCCTCGCGGCCGAATACATACTCGCGGCAGGGAATCCAAACGTGATCCTCTGCGAGCGCGGCATCCGCACCTTCGAGACGGCCACGCGCAACACGCTCGATGTGGCGGCGGTGCCGGTACTCAAGGCGCTCACCCATCTTCCCGTGATCGTGGACCCGAGCCACGCCGGCGGGAGAGCGGAGCTGGTGGAGCCGCTCGCGCTCGCGGCGGTTGCGGCAGGCGCCGATGGACTCATCGTCGAGGTACACCCACGGCCGAAGGAAGCACTTTCCGACGGGGATCAGTCGCTCACGCCCGATCACTTCGCGCACCTCGTGGAGAAGTGTGATGCGGTGGCGCGAGCGGTGGGCCGACGCGTGATGACCGCGAGGGACCGGAGCACCACACCGAGCGGGTCGCCGGTCACTGCGCTCAACAACAAACCGGGCGCGAAGCCGGGCGCGAAGGCGGGCGCGAAGGCGGGCGCCAGACCCGGCCCCAAGGCGAGCTCCTCGAGGCGTCGGGAGGAACCGTGGCCGGCTTGAGTGTACTGGTGGCCTTCCAGGGGGAGCTGGGGGCGTACAGCGAAGAGGCCGTGCGACGATATTGGCCCGGCGACAGTACCGAGCCGGTACCGAAGCGAAGCTGTGCCGAGGTGGTACGCGCGCTGGAGGATGGCGCGGTGGACTTCGGGATGCTTCCAATCGAGAACTCGCTCGCCGGCAACGTGGTGGCCACCTACGACGCGCTCTCCTCCGCGCACGTATGCTGGGTAGTTGGCGAGACGATCCTTCCCATCCACCACTCTCTCCTGGCGCTTCCCGGCGCCCACATCGATTCGATAGAGCGCGTGGCCAGCCATCCGGTGGCGCTCGCCCAGTGCGGCCGCTTTCTGGAGCGGCACCCGCGCATGGAAGCGGAGGCCGCGTACGACACCGCTGGTGCGGCCAGCGATGTCGCGGCCAGCGGCGATCCCGCGCGCGCCGCGATCGCGGGGCGCGGCGCGGCCGAGCGCTTCGGGCTCGAGATCCTCGCCTCCGATATCGAGGACCGCTCCGACAACCAGACACGCTTCTTCGCGCTCTCGCGTGAGCAGGCGGTGCTCCGGCCGGGTACGGAGGCGCGCACCGCGATCATCGCGTCCACGTTGAACGTTCCCGCAGCACTCTATCGGCTTCTCGACCCGGTGGCCGAGGCGGGGCTCAATCTCTCGAAGCTCGACTCGCGCCCCACGGGCGAGCCGTGGAGCTACAGCTTCTATCTCGAGATCGAGCACCTCTCCAACGACCCGAAGCTCGCCGGCGTGCTGAGCGAGATGCAGCGGCGCTCGGAGAACCTCAGGATACTCGGCCAGTTCCAGCGGGCACCCACCTCGGGCGGCTCCCACGCGGAGGGACGGGCGGAGATCCGGAACACGCGCGGCTTCGTCGACGGGCTCCAGCTGGCGGAGGGATCGTGAGCGCGACTACAAGAGTACGGGCGCTGCGCGGTGCGATTACGGTAGATGCCGACGAGGCCACGCTGATCCTGGAGGCCACGCGCACGCTGCTGCGCGAGATGATGCTGCTCAACTCCCTCGACTCCGAGCGCCTGGTGAGCGTCATCTTCACTGCCACGTCCGACCTCACCGCCGCCTTCCCGGCTCGCGCGGCGAGAGAGCTCGGCTGGAACGATGTGCCGCTCCTGTGCATGACCGAGATGACCGTTCCCGGCTCGCTCCCGCGCTGCGTGCGCGTGCTCATGCACGCCGAGCTAGCCGTAGAAGCAGGGCGTGGACGGCATGTGTATCTTGGTGAAGCTGCCGAGTTGCGCCCCGACCTCACCAGTTGTGGAGACACCGAATGACGTCTGAACCGACCGCCCCGCGAACTCTCTTCGAAAAGGTGTGGGACGACCACATCGTGCGGCCGGCCACCGAGAGCACGCCCGCGGTGCTCTACGTAGATCTGCACCTCGTGCACGAGGTGACCTCGCCGCAGGCTTTCACGAAGCTGCGCGAGCGCGGTCTGAAGGTGCGCCGTCCCGATCGGACGGTCGCCACGATGGACCACTCCACGCCCACCACGCCGCGTGACGAGATGGGACGCATCCCGATCCGCGACGTGCAGGCTGCAGCGCAACTCGCGCAGCTCCAGCAAAACTGCACCGACTTCGGGATAGAGCTGCACGAGCTGGGCGCCGAGCAGCAGGGGATCGTCCACGTCATAGGCCCGGAGCTCGGGCTCACGCGTCCGGGGATGACCATCGTCTGCGGCGACAGCCACACGAGCACGCACGGTGCCTTCGGCGCGCTCGCCTTCGGAATCGGCACCTCCGAGGTGGGTCACGTTCTGGCCACGCAGTGTCTTCTGCAGCGGCGGCCGAAGACGATGGAGGTGCGTGTGGAGGGCGCGCTCCGCCCGGGCGTCACCGCGAAGGACATCATCCTCGCCGTGATCGCGAAGATCGGGATCGGCGGCGGTACCGGACACGTCATCGAGTACACCGGCCCCGCGATCCGCTCGCTCGGGATGGAGGAGCGGATGACCGTCTGCAACATGTCCATCGAGGGTGGCGCGCGCGCCGGGATGATCGCTCCGGACGACGTGACCTTCGACTACGTTGCCGGCCGGCCGCGCGCGCCGCACGGTGCAGCGTGGGATGCCGCGCTCGATCGCTGGCGCGCGCTCCCGACCGACGACGGCGCCACGTACGATCGCTCGGTGACGATCAGCGCGAGCGAGCTTGCTCCCATGATCACCTACGGGACGAACCCGGGGATGGGGATGCGCATCGATGCTCCGGTACCGCGTCCCGACGCGGCCGCCGACAGCGCCGATCGCGCCGCGCTCGAGAAGGCGCTCGGCTACATGGATCTTCGCCCCGGCGAGCGGCTGCTCGGCCGTCGTGTGGACGTGGTTTTCGTGGGTAGCTGCACGAACTCGCGGATCTCCGATCTCCGGCTCGCGGCGAGCGTCTTGCGCGGCCGCAAGGTGGCGCCCGGGGTTCGCATGCTCGTAGTTCCGGGCTCGCAGCAGGTGAAGCGCCAGGCGGAAGCAGAAGGGCTGCACACTATCTTCAGGGAGGCGGGTGCCGAGTGGCGGGAGGCGGGGTGCTCGATGTGCATCGCGATGAACGGCGACGCGCTCGCGCCGGGCCAGTATGCCGTGAGCACGAGCAACCGCAACTTCGAGGGCAGGCAGGGGAAGGGAAGCCGCACCTTCCTGGCGAGCCCGCTCACCGCCGCCGCGTCCGCGGTTCGCGGCGCGATAGCAGACGCGAGGGAGCTGAGCGATGTCTGACACCATTACACCGGTGCGCACGATCGAGTCGCCGTACGTGGTGCTCGATGCGCAGAACGTGGACACCGACCAGATCATCCCCGCGCGCTTCCTCAAGGTGACCGATCGCGCCGGGCTGGGCGACGCGCTCTTCGCTGACTGGCGCTATGACGAGGATGGCTCCCCGCGCGCCGACTTCGTGCTCAATCGGCCGGAGTCGAGCGGCGCGGAGATCCTGGTGGCGGGGCACAACTTCGGCTGCGGCTCGTCGCGTGAGCACGCTCCGTGGGCGCTGCGCGGCTACGGCTTCCGCGCGGTAGTGAGCACTCGCTTCGCCGACATCTTCCACTCGAACGCGCTCAAGAACGGTCTCCTCCCCGTCACCATCCCCGGCGACGTTCACGAGCGGCTCGTGAGCTGGCCGGCGAGCGGCACCAGACCCGCCTTGAAGATCGATCTGGCGAGCGAGACTCTCACGCTCCCCGATGCAACCGACGTTCGCTTCTCGATCGAGAGCTTCGCGAAGCACTGCCTCCTCGAGGGAGTGGACGAGCTGGGATATCTGCTGAACGCGGCGAGCGAGATCGCCGATTACGAGGAGGCACATCCATGAGCGCTACAATAGCCGCAGGACATGAACCGCGCGTGAGCGAGCGGCGTACCGCGCGCATCACGGTACTCCCCGGCGACGGCGTCGGCCCGGAGGTGACCGCCGAAGCGGTGAAGGTGTTGGGCGCCGTGGCTGTGCGCTTCGGCCACGAGTTTCACTTCGACGAAGGGCTGATCGGCGGCTGCGCCATGGATGCCACGGGAAGCTCCCTTCCAGAGGCCACGCTGGAGCTCTGCCGCTACGCGGATGCGGTGCTGCTCGGCGCGGTTGGTGGACCGAAGTGGGACTCGCAGTCGAGCCTCGACCGTCCCGAGCGCGGGCTCCTCGCTCTGAGGAAGGGACTCGGGGTGTACGCCAACCTCCGTCCGGTGATGGCGCGCGAGGGATTGGCGGCGGCATCTCCGCTCCGCGCCGAGCTGCTGCGCGGTGTGGACGTGATGGTGGTTCGCGAGCTCACCGGCGGGATCTACTTCGGCGAGAAGGGGCGCGAGGCGATGCCGGGCGGCGGCGAGCGCGCCTTCGACGTGTGCAGCTATACCACCGGCGAGGTCGAGCGAGTGGCGCGCGTGGCTGGCGAGATCGCGCGCACGCGGAGCCGCAGAGTGGTATCGGTGGACAAGGCGAACGTGCTCGAGACGTCGCGGCTCTGGCGCTCCGTGGTAGCGCGTGTGATGGCAGAGGAGTTCGCGGACGTGCAGCTCGAGCACATGCTGGTGGATGCGTGCGCCATGCATCTCATCCGCCGTCCCGCGGACTTCGACGTGATCGTCACCGAGAACATGTTCGGCGACATCCTCACAGACGAGGCATCGATGCTGGCCGGGTCGATGGGCCTCCTCCCATCCGCGTCGCTCGGCGGCGCGAGCAGCGAGATCGCCGAGATCGCCGAGATCGCCGAGATCGTCGAACCCGCGCCGGCGAAATGGCCTTCGCGTATGGGACTCTACGAGCCGATCCACGGTTCGGCGCCCGACATCGCGGGGAAGGGGATCGCGAATCCGATAGGCGCCATACTGAGCGCATCGATGCTGCTGCGGCATTCGCTCGCCCTCGAGGAAGAGGCACGCGTGATCGAGAGCGCGGTCGATGCGGCGCTGAGAGGCGGCGTGCTCACCGCGGAGCTCGTGCCGCGCGGCGAGCGCGCGTGGCGAACGAGCGAAGTAGGCGACGAGATCGCACGGAAAATTTCGGAAGGCACTTGACAGGAATCGCGACGCGCTGCATAGTGCGCGGAACCTCGCGGGAAATTTCGCGCGGCGAAACTTCAAAGAGGCAACACAGAGCAATGCTCTCCGTCGCACCCCAGCTCCTTCTTAGCCTTATTAGCGTCGTCCTCCTCCTTATTGGAGTGGACGGCGTTGTGCTTGGGAGAAGCGTGGGGTGATGTAGAGCGGACTGACGAGTTCCGAGCCCCTCCCGAGCAAGGTGAGGGGCTTTTTTTCGGCGATGGCCCCTCGCGAGATGGCGGGGGGCCTTCTGTTTGACGGAGAATGCGCGTTCCAGCGATCGCTCCATCACCAGCGCCGAGCAGGAGCCAACAGGTGAGCCTCCCCATGCGCAGCGACGCGATCAAGCGCGGATTCGACCGCGCTCCGCACCGCAGTCTGCTGCGCGCCACCGGTCAGATTCGCTCGAAGGAGGACTTCGACAAGCCCTTCATCGCGATCTGCAACTCGTACGTGGACATCGTCCCGGGTCACGTCCATCTGCGCGAGTTCGGCGCGCTGGTGAAGGATGCGGTGCGCGAGGCGGGAGGGATCCCATTCGAGTTCAACACCATCGGTGTGGACGACGGGATCATCATGGGCCACGCGGGGATGCGCTACTCGCTGCCGTCGCGCGAGCTGATCGCCGACTGTGTGGAAACCATGGCGCTGGCGCACTGCTTCGACGCGATGATCTGCATTCCGAACTGCGACAAGATCGTCCCAGGGATGCTGATGGGCGCCGCGCGCGTGAACATCCCCACCGTGTTCGTCTCCGGCGGCGCCATGCGCGCTGGCGTGGACCGGTCGGGGAGAAAGATCGATCTGATCTCCGTCTTCGAGGGTGTCGGCGCGCGCGGCGCGGGACTCA
>DASSNL010000193.1:0-11049 GCA_035688075.1 Gemmatimonadaceae bacterium | reverse complement strand
CCGCTCGAAATTAAAGACCTGACCCCGTCTTGGGGTCGTCCTTCCGCCGGTTCGCGAGGAAGACCGCGCGGAGCATCTTCTGTAGCACGGGATCGGAGAGCGTCACGTCCTCCAGCTTCGGGACTACGTGCATCTGGAGGTGGGGACCGTGGTACTTGCCGTCGCTTTCCACCGGCCCGCGATCGGTCTCGCGCAGCGCCGGAGCCGCATCCCAGATCGCTAGCAGGTCGGGATCCTTCGCGGCGAGGCGCATCAGGAGCGGCCGTGCCTGCGCGGGAAGCAGCGCGAGGAAGCTCTCGAAGGCGTCGGCATCGATGTCGGCGCGCAGTCGGGAACGATCCTCCGCCGAGAGGGAGAAGGAGCTGTCGGGTCGTCCGCTTGGTGGGGTCATTTCTCCGGCCAACTTACGTTTTAGGGCCCTGTTTCGCCAGCCTGATGCACGGTGCTGCCCGGCGTAAGCCGACACACTCCGCGATCGCCCGCCTCGATCGCAGCGTCAGCCGCAGGGGAGCTCGAGCGCCGAGAGTGTTCCGGCGATCGCACGGTCCGCGTAGAAGTCGAGCCCCAGCGGCACGAGCCCGGCCGCGGCGAAGCGCGATCGGTACCACTTCGGCGAGCGAGAGTGCAGCGCTGCGACATCGCCTTCCACCTCGTCGGCGCTCGTGAACGTCGGGAGGTATGCGACTCCGCCGAGCAGGCGGGGAATGTGCTCGAGTCCTCGCTCCACCTCGCGATCGCTCAGGAAGTGCAGCACATCCGCACATATTACGATGTCGAACTTCCCGCGCAATCCCGCCCGATCGAGGTCGCCCACGTTTCCGAGGCGTATCCCGCGCGAGCGGCCATAGCGGCGCACCGCGTACTCGCTCGCATCCACTCCCGCGTAACGCACTCCCGGGCGCAGCCGCACCAGCGGCGCACGCCAGGTCGCCTCACCGCAACCGATGTCGAGCACCGACCGTACGCGGCGGCCGAGCACGAGCTCCGCCACTCCCGTCGCGAGGAGGACGCGGCGGCGCACGTCTGTTGGGGTGGCGATCCGGTGCCGTGGATCGCGGTACCACCTGTCGAAGTAGTCCTGGTCGAATCGCTTCGAGCTTTGCCTCACTCCCCACCCCCACCATTGCGTGGTCCCGAACTGCGCAGCATGCTTAGCGGACCTGACGATCACCAGTGGGAGGAATGATGGAGAAGAGCGAAGACGATCGCGAGAGTCCTGCAGGGCGTCCTGCGGCGGTTACACGCCGCGCCTTCGTTAGTGCGGGTGTGCTCGGCAGCGCCGCTGCACTCACCGGAATGCGCTTCCCCGGGATCGGCGTGGCCGGCCCCGCGGCGGAAGAGTCGCGCCCTGCCGGCGCGGCGTACACCCCTCGCGAGTTCGAGCTGCAGGATGCCACGATTGCCGAGCTCCAGAGCGGGATGCGCTCGGGGAAGTACACCTCGCGCAAGCTCGTGGAGCTCTATCTCCAGCGCATAGACGAGCTCGATCAGGCGGGACCGAAGCTGAACCAGGTGCTCGAGACGAACCCCGATGCGCTCGATATCGCCGACGCGCTGGACGAAGAGCGGCGGAGCAAGGGGCCGCGCGGGCCGCTGCACGGCATTCCCATCCTGTTGAAGGACAACATCGCCACGGCCGACCGGATGTCTACCACGGCAGGGTCGCTCGCGTTGCTCGGCGCGGTGGCGCGCAAGGACTCATTCGTCGCGAAGAAGCTGCGCGACGCCGGCGCGGTACTGCTCGGCAAGACCAATCTGAGTGAGTGGGCGAACTTCCGGTCGAGCAACTCGTCGAGCGGCTGGAGCGGGCGGGGAGGGCAGGGGCTCAATCCCTACGCGCTCGACCGGACGCCGTCGGGCTCGAGCGCCGGGTCGGCCGCCGCGGTAGCGGCGAATTACGCGGCAGCGGCGATCGGGACCGAGACTAATGGATCGATCGTGTCGCCTTCCGCCGCATGCTCGATCGTCGGCATCAAGCCTACGGTCGGGTTGGTGAGCCGGGCCGGCGTCATTCCCATATCTCATAGCCAGGACACCGCCGGACCGATGGCGCGCTGCGTGGCGGATGCGGCCGCGGTGTTGAGCGCACTCACGGGTGTGGACGCTGACGATGAGGCTACGGCGCCGAGCGGGGGGAAGACCCGTTCCGACTACACGGCGTTCCTGGATCGCAACGGTCTGCGCGGTGCGCGCATTGGCGTGGCACGCGAGCGCTACTTCGGCTACAGCCCAGCTACCGACGCGCTGATAGACGACGCCATCAAGTTGATGCGGGAGCAGGGGGCGGTGATAGTGGATCCTGCCAACCTCGATATCCGTCTGGGCTCCGACAGCTATACCGTGCTGCTCTACGAGTTCAAGGCTGATCTCGACAAGTATCTGGCGGGGCTCGCCTCGTCGCCCGGGATTCGCACTCTCGCAGATGTGATCGCCTTCAACGAGAAGTACGGTGATCGCGAGATGCCTTTCTTCGGTCAGGACATCATGATCGAGGCGCAGAAGAAGGGGCCGCTCAGCACTCCGGAATACCAGGAAGCGCTCGCCAAGTGCCGCTCGCTCACGCGCGAGAAGGGGATCGACGCGCTGATGGATGAGCACAAGCTCGATGCGATCGTGGCACCTACGCACGGTCCGCCGGGGCTGATAGACCTCGTGAACGGCGATCCCGGTTCGGGCGGGAGCTCCTCCACGCCGGCAGCCGTGGCTGGCTACCCGAGCATCACCGTGCCGGCTGGGTACTATTTCGGGCTACCCGTTGGGATGTCGTTCTTCGGGCGTGCCTGGTCGGAGCCGGTGCTGATCAAGCTGGCGTACGCGTACGAGCAGGCGGCGAAAATCCGTCGTCCGCCGACCTTCGCAGCTTCGGCCGACCTTCCCTGGACGGGGCGCCCGCGCGCGACCTGAGGTTCACCGAGGGCGATGGGGGTGTGTTGCGGGCGCTATGGGCCCGGAGGGCGTTAGGCTGACAGCCGCGCGCGCTTCCGGGCCCTTGGCCTGCCGCACGCCCGCCCAACCCGCGCACGCTCGCCAGCCTAACGCGTTCCCGGCAGCGTAACGGGCGACGGTCAGCCTAATGCATTCCGGTCAGCATAACGCTGGTCGGTCAGCCTAACGCCCCTACCTGTCAGCCTAACGCGCGTCGCTGCGGGGGAGTGAGGCGGGCTCGGCGCGCTCGGTCTGCAGGCGCGCCATGTAACGTTGCGCCTCCGATATGCGCTCGATCTCGATGGACATCGAGTCCACGGTGTTCTCGATCCGCTGCAGTTGCGCCGTGACCCCAGGATCCAGTGCCTGCTTGTACGGCTTGCGATCGAGCCGGCGGCCGAGCGCACGCGCGATCGGGAGGCCAATGATGATCACGGCCATCGTGATGAAGAAGAAGATCACGATGTCGAACACCTGCGGCGGTATCGTGTCCATCGGTGGTGGCGGCGGAGTAGGCGGGACCAGCACCACCGGCTGGCCGGGCTGCTGCATCGCTTCTCTGGTCGCTTCCTGCGCTGCCCTCTGAGCCTCCCGCGCGCTCTGCTGCGCTTCCTGAACCTGCTGGCGCACCTGCTCACGGATCTGCGCGGCGAGGTCCGATTGCCCCTGCTGTTGTGCGACCTCTGCGTTCTGCATTCGAGTCGACTCCGGGTGCATGGCCAGCGGGTGAGTGGCGTCGCCGCCACACCCGACCTTCTTTCATTACGGCACTCTTACCGATGCGGTTTCTGCCTGATCCCTCGGCCGAAAACTGCCACGATTCAGGAAACTTTCCAGTGCGCGAGTCGTATGTCCAGTAGGAACGAACCGGTTCAGGATACTCGCCCCCGGTGGGGGTTTAACGATCTAGATGGAGTGAGACGTCATGCAGCGCGATTGGAGAGTTGGGGATTACGCGGCGAACACCTGCCGCCGTTGCCGTAAGATGGTGCGCACCCGCTTCGAGCTGCGTACGGTGCAGCTCGCGCGCACGCGCCTCTGTGTCCGTGATGTACTCGTGGATGTGTGCACCGAGTGCGATCACATGGTATCCATCCCGCCGCAGTCGCTGCCGCAGCTGCGCGAGGCGGGACTCGCGAAGTAATCGAAGCAATCGATGATGGTGGGGCTGGTCACCGCGCGGCGCGCGGTGACCAGCCATAACGCTCGAGCGACACGCGGCCGCGGGGATCGAACTTCACGCCCTCGGCCTCGAGCAGCAATCGTTGGCCGAAAGCGCCCGTGGGGTCACCCCTGCGGGCGCTTATCGCTCCCTGGGCATTGATCACGCGATGCCACGGGACGCGCGTACCGGATGGGAGCGCACTGAGTGCGTAGCCCACGAGTCGCGCCTGCCGTCCGAGTCCGGCGAGGAGCGCCACCTGCCCGTAAGTCGCCACGCGGCCACGCGGTATCCGTCGCACCACGGCGTGAATGCGAGCGTGCGTGCCGCCGCGATTCTTCCCATCGGACGCGTCACACTGCTCCGCGGTGTCAGACGTGGTCGGCCGCGGCCGCGACTCCCTCCTCGTGCGCGCAGTTCGCGCAACAGTAGAACGTTCCATTCGCCTCGATCCCGTGCCCGATGATCTTGCAGCCACAGTGATTGCACACCGGGGCGAGCTTGTGGATGGCGCATTCGAAGCTGTCGAACACGTGGGTCACGCCTGCGGTCACGACCTCGAACGACAGGTAGTAGTCGTTACCGCAAACCTCGCACTTCGCCATTGGTCTGCCCTCCCCTGTTGAATCCGCCGCCCCACGCGACGGGACCGATGCTGCATGCAAGTCGTGTACGACCGTGCGGCCGCTCACGCATGCAGCTCAGGGGAGATACTCGTTCCAGAGACGCCGCACGACGTAGATCCCGACTCCGCTCCCGACCGCGCTTAGAGTGATGGATCCGAAGAGGCCGAGCGGCGAGCCAGCCCACCAGCCGAGCCCGCCGATCAGAGCGGAGCCGAGCATCACCGCCAGACCTTTCATGCCGGCTCAGCGCAGCCCGTGCAGAGTCACGCTTCCTGCTCCTCGTACTGCTCCTTCAGTCGCGCCACTACGGCGGGATCAGCGAGTGTGGTGGTATCGCCCAGCGCGCGCCCCTCGGCGATGTCGCGCAGCAGCCGCCGCATGATCTTCCCCGATCGAGTCTTCGGTAGGTCGGCGCTGAAGAGGATATCGTCTGGCTTCGCGAGCGCGCCGATCTTCTCGGCCACCTGATCGCGCAGCTCGTCGCGCAGCGCTGGCGATGGTGTGAAGCCTTCGCGCAGCGTGACGAAAGCCGCGATCGCTTGTCCCTTGAGCTCGTGCTGTTTCCCGACCACCGCGGACTCGGCGACCGCCGGGTGCGACACGAGCGCCGACTCCACCTCCATCGTCCCTATGCGGTGACCAGCGACGTTCAGCACGTCGTCGATGCGCCCGAGTATCCAGAAGTAGCCGTCGTTGTCGCGCTTCGCGCCGTCGCCGGGGAAGTAGAGATCCTTGCGGTCGGGCCACTTGGAGAAGTAGGTGTTCACGTAGCGATCGGGATCGCCCCAGATCGTACGCAGCATCGACGGCCACGGCTGCGTGATGGCGAGGAATCCTCCTCCTACCTCGATCTCCTTCCCCTTGCCGTCGAGAAGTGTGGCGGAGATCCCGGGAAACGGGATCGTGGCGCTCCCCGGTTTCGTCGGCGTGACGCCCGGGAGCGGAGAGATCATGATCGCTCCGGTTTCGGTCTGCCACCAGGTATCGACGATCGGACAGCGGCCGCCGCCGATCTTCTCTCGATACCAGATCCACGCTTCCGGATTGATCGGCTCTCCAACAGTGCCGAGGAGCCGAAGACGCGAGAGGTCGTGCTTCGCGGGGAGCTTGTCTCCCCACTTCATGAATGCGCGAATCGCCGTGGGTGCAGTGTAAAAGATCGTCACCCCGTACTTCTCGCAAAGCGCCCAGAAACGATCCTTGTCTGGCCAGTCGGGCGCGCCCTCGTACATCACGCAGGTGGCGCCGCAGGCGAGCGGACCGTACACCAGGTACGAGTGGCCGGTCACCCATCCCACGTCGGCGGTGCACCAGAAAACGTCTTCCTCCTTCATATCGAAGACGAGCTTCGTCGTCGCATGGCAGCCCGTCATGTAGCCGCCAGTGGTGTGCACAATTCCCTTCGGCTTCCCCGTGGTGCCGGACGTGTAGAGGATGTAGAGCACGTCCTCCGCGTCCATCTCCTCCGGTTCACATTCGGCTGACGCTTCGCGCATGAGGCGGTGCCACCAGAGATCGCGTCCTGGCTTCATGTCGGCGAACGACTCGTCACCGGTCGCGCCGGGGCGGCGCATCACCACCACCACGTGCTCGATGCTCGGCGTCTCCTCCAGCGCCTTGTCGGAGTTCCGCTTGAGCGGAACTATCTGCCCGCGGCGGTAACCCGCGTCAGCGGTGATGAGGACCTTCGCCTCGGCGTCGTTGATCCGGTCGCGAAGCGACTCCGCCGAGAACCCGCCGAAGACCACCGAATGTGGAGCGCCGATGCGCGCACACGCGAGCATCGCGATTACCGCCTCGGGGATCATCGGGAGGTAGATCGCGACACGGTCGCCCTTCTTCACGCCGAGCGACTTGAGCACGTTCGCGAACTGGCAGACTTCGCGATAGAGATCCCAGTAAGTGAGCGTGCGCTTGTCGCCCGGCTCGCCTTCCCAGATGAGCGCGGCCTTGTTGCGCCGCGCGGTGCGCACGTGACGGTCGAGGCAGTTGACGCTCGCGTTGAGCTTGCCTCCTTCGAACCACTTGACCCACGGCGGATTCCAGTCGAGGACCTTGCTCCACGGCTTCGACCACTCGAGCTCGCCCGCCTGCTCCGCCCAGAACTTCTCGGGGTCCTTCGCTGCGCGCTCGTAGATATCGGTACTGGAAACGTCAGCGCGCCGCGCGAACTCTTCCGGCGGAGGAAACTTGCGGTCTTCCTGGAGAAGGACGTCGATGTCTGTCATGTCATTGCCTCGCGAGGATCGGCTGTCGTCGTGTCTGTCGTCCACAGTAATGCGTCTCCGGGCCGGGGTTTGGCAAGGCATCATCTCGGCTGGTCGGGGCATCGCGGGGGACAATTCGCCGCGCGGAACTGCGGACGCGGAGGGCGCGGAGGGATAAAGAGAGGACGCGGAGAACGTCCTGCGATAGCAGCCACCGCGATCGCGAGAGCTGCTGTGTCTTGTATTCCGGGTCCCTCTCGGTAAGGGACGCGGAGAGCGCGGAGGACCGCGGAGAACGCGGAGGGGAACTGCACAAGGAGTCAGGCTACCAGCCGCTACGAGCAGAAGGGAAAGAAGGGGAACTGCTCCCGCTCCTTGAGTCCTGCCCGAGCGGGCAGGACTCAAGGAGCGGGAGCAGTTCCCCCAACACTCACCCGACTCTCTCTCGCAGCGATCCAGCCAGTGAGAGAGGGGGCGGAAGTAAAGGCAGTTCTCCTTCTCTCCTTGTCGTTCTCTTGCAGTTCTCCCTTTTGCGTAGTCTCTAGGAGCCAGAGGCGGTCGATGAAGCAGGAATGGCGACTGACCTCGAGATCCCGGCCCTATTGGTTTTCTCCGCGCCCTCCGCGGTCCTCCGCGCTCTCCGCGTCCCTTACCAAGGGGAGCCAGGAAAAAGAGACAAAGCAGCTCCTACGATCTCGAAGTTCGCTGCCGCGAGCGGTTCTCCGCGCTCTCTCAGTTCCCTCCGCGACCTCCGCGTCCGCAGTTCCGCGCGATGAACCATGCCGCCGCGATGATCTCCCCAATCCGCCCATCCCTTTCCCCAACCTCAATCCGTGCTTACGATGCTGACGATGAGCCCTGGACCCCCGACGTCCTCCCCGGAAAACGAACCGATCGCTCCGGGCGCGGAACCGAACTTCGATCCGGTGCACCGCTTCTCGGCGTGGCTCGAGAGGGAAGGGAAGATGGAGGCGACGGTCGACGCGTACCACACCGACGTCGCCGACCTCGTGAAGGCGTACGCGCCACGACCCGTCGAGGAGCTGCTGCCGGGCGAAATCACGGAGTACCTGCAGGCGCGCGCGGTGCACGAGGAGTGGGCGGCGCCCACGGTGCGCAGGCATCTGCAGGCGATCAAGGCGTTCTACCGATACCTCGTGATCGAAGAAGGGCTGCGGGCGCCGGGACCGGCGGAGGCACTCGCGGAGCCCGTGAGCGAGCCGAAAGCGCCGCACGTAATCTCCGAGGATGAGGTGGCGGCGATCTTCGCCTGGCTGGAGGCGAGGGCGAAGGGGCCGAAGGGTGCCGCCGAGCGGATGGATCTCGCGCTGTACGGGCTCTGCTACCACGCCGGGCTGCTCATCTCGGAGGCAATTGGTCTCACTATGGACGCGGTGCGCGGCGGGCCGGCCGTGATGAAGCTGCACGTCGTCGGACGTCGTGGGGAGGAGAGCGATCTGACCGTCGAGGGCGATGCGGCGCGCTGGCTCTCGGCCTGGCTCGCGGAGCGGCCGCGGCCGGAGCGAAAGGCGCACGAGGCGTTCGTGTTCATCCATCCGCGCACGCGACTACACACGTCGCGACAGAGGGCGTGGGATCGGCTCCGTCGGATAGCGCGTGCCGCGGAGCTGGATGAAGAAACCGTCGAGCGGATGGGGCCGCACACGCTCCGACACTCGTACGCGGCGCACCTGGCGGCGAGAGAGATGGGTGTCGCGGAGCTACGCGATGCGCTTCGCCAGCGCTCTCCCCGGCACGCGGCCAAGTACCTCGGGGTACGGGAATAGCCAGTCGCGAGTACATTCCCCGCATGGCAGAAGCGGACAGGGCCATCCCCCAGGTGGTGGAGGCGAATGAGCTCGTGCGCTCCTTCGGCGGCCGTCGGGCCGTGGACGGGGTGAGCTTTGCGCTCGCGGGCGGCGAGTGCCTCGCCGTGTTCGGTCCCAATGGCGCGGGGAAAACCACGCTGCTCCGGATACTCGCCGGACTCCTGAAGCCGACGTCCGGCACCGCGCGCATTGGTGGCGTGGCGCTTCCCGGAGGTCCCGAGGTACGTGGAGTGGTGGGACTCATCTCGCACGCGAGCATGCTGTACGGCGCGCTGACCGCGCGAGAGAACGTGGAGCTCGCGGCGAAGCTTTACGGCGTCGCCGACGCGCGCGATGCGGCCATGCGCTCTCTCGAGCGGATGCGAGTCGCCGATCGCGCCGGATCGCCCGTGCGCTCGCTGAGCCGCGGCCTGCAGCAGCGCGTCTCCGTGGCGCGCGCGATGGTGCATGAGCCGGAGGTGGTTCTCCTCGACGAGCCCTTCACCGGTCTCGACGCGGCGGGGGCGGCGGCGCTGAGCGGCGCGCTCGTCGAGCTCCGCTCGCACGGGGCCGCGCTGATCCTCGTCACCCACAACATCGAGGAAGGTCTCTCGCTCGCCACGCGCGCGGCGGTGATGTACGGAGGTCGCTTCGTGCGGGTCGAGGAGCGCGAGGGGCTCGACGCCTCCGCATATGCGGCGAGCTACCGCGAGCTGGTGAGCTGATGCGGCGTACGAAGCCGATCTCGGTAGTCGCGGCCGCGCTCCTCCTGGCGCGCAAGGACCTCGCGATCGAGTTCCGCACGCGCACGGCGTTCTTCTCGGCGGTCGTCTTCGCACTGCTTGGGATCGTCATCTTCTACTTCGCGTGGGATCCCACGGCGGTGGCCGCTATCGACTTGGCGCCGGGAGTGCTCTGGGTGATCTTTACCTTTGCTGGCCTCCTCGGGCTGCACCGCTCATTCGGTGTGGAGATGGCCGACCGGGCGATAGACGGCCTTCTGGGGGCGCCCGTGTCGCGAGAGGCGATCTACCTGGGGAAGGCGCTGGCGAATCTAGTTTTCGTCGGCGCGGTGGAGGCGATCACGATCCCGGCGGTCGCGCTGTTCTACAACATGCCGTTTGGCGGTAGTGGGCTCGCCATAGCTGCGATCGCGCTGCTTGCATCCATCGGACTGGTGGCGGTGGGTACGCTCTTCAGTGCAATGGCCGTGAATACACGTTTGGCCGAGCTGTTGCTGCCGATGCTCTCGCTCCCTTTCTTCGTCCCCGTGGTGATGCCCGCGGCGCAGGCCACGGCGCGGCTGCTCGCCGGGCGCCCGGTGGCCGAGGTCGCGAGCTGGCTGAGAATTCTGATCGCGTTCGACATCGCGTTCGTTACCGCCTGCATGCTGGCTTTCCCATTCACGTTGGAAGAATGAGCGACATTTCACTGAGGGACGAGGCGACCCGGACTCCGGTCGCTGCCGCCCGCGCGCGTGGGGGAGGCGTCGACTGGCTCTTCGTCGTCGCCGTCATCCTCGTTGCGATCACCTTCGTGCGGGTGATCTACTTCACGCCGATCGAGGCGATCCAGGGACCGGCGCAGAAGATCTTCTATCTTCACCTCCCGGCCGCACTGGCCGCGTTCATGGCGTTTGGACTCGTGGCGCTCACGAGCATCCTCTACCTCTGGCTGAAGGACCCGAAGCTCGACCTCATCGCCGAGAGCTCCGCCGAGGTCGGCGTCGTGTTCACCACGATGGTGCTCATCTCCGGTCCGCTCTGGGGGAAGCCGGTGTGGGGGACGTGGTGGACGTGGGACGCGCGCCTCACGCTGACGCTTTTCCTCTGGTTCATCTACGTCGGGTACCTAGTGCTGCGCGGCGCTATCGAAGATCCCGCGATGCGCGCGCGCTACTCGGCGGTGCTCGGCATCCTTGGCGCGCTGTTGATCCCGTTCATCCACCTGAGCGTTTACCTCTTCCGCACGCTGCACCCGATGCCGATCGTGCTGAAGCCGAGCGCCCCCTCGCTCCCCAAGGAAATGCTCGAGACGCTCGCGCTATCCTTCGTATCGTTCACGGTTCTCTTCTTCGCGTTCCTTCGAGCGCGCTACCATCTGGCCCTCGAGCGGGCCGCCATCGAAGCGGAGGAACGGCGATGACCCCGCAGAATGCCGGGTACTATCACGCCGCGTACATCATCGCGGTGATTCTCTACGGTTCGTACGCGGTCAGCATCTGGATGAGGCGCCGGGCAGTACGGAAGCGGGGCGGGGGAACGACGGGGTCAGGTCTTTAATTTCGAGCGGGCTGAACCATGGCTTCACCATGGTTCAGC
>DASSNL010000189.1:0-6988 GCA_035688075.1 Gemmatimonadaceae bacterium | reverse complement strand
CCTAGAAATTCAAGACCTGACCCCGTCTCACTGGAAGAGCACCACCGTGATGTTCGCGGTGCCGGACTTCGACTCGCCCTTCCCATCCTTCGCGGCAGTGATGATGGCGGAGCCCGGGAGGAGCGCCTGGACGCGGCCCTTGTCGCTCACCCTCGCCACCAGCTCGTTGTTGGAGCTCCACGAGAGCTTGTCGTCCTCTTTCGGCTTCCCATCCTTCCCGATCACCATCCCCTTGAGGTCGGCCGACTCCGAGACAGAGAGCGTGGTGTCGGCGGGAACGATCACCACGTTTCCTTCGAGCGCTGAAGTTACGGTGACGTCGGCGGAGCCACTCACCCCCTCGGAGGTGGCGGTGATCTTCGCCTTGCCCGGGTTCACGCCACTCACCAGCCCCGTGTTGTTCACCGTAGCGGTGTTCTGATCGTCCGAGGCCCAGGTGATCACGCGGCCGTCGCTGAGCAGCGCGTTCCCGTCAGCGTCGGCCAGTAACGCAGCGAGCTGCAGGGTCTGACCCTGCACCACCGTGAGCGGGTCATCCGGATTCTCGATGTTGGTCACCGTCACCCTGGCCACCGGCTCGAGCGTGACCACCACCTTGGCACTCCCACTCTTCCCCTCGCTCGTGGCCGTGACCGTGGTCGCGCCGGGCGCCACGCCGGTGACGACGCCGTTGCCATCCACCGTAGCCACGTTCGTGTTGGCCGATTCCCACGTCACGGTGCGGCCCTCGAGGGTGTTGCCGTTCGCATCCTTCACCGTGGCGGTGAGAGTGCTCGTGTTCCCCTCGATGACCGATATGCTGTCCGGCTGCACCGTCACCGCGCTTACCGGTGCGATGACGGTGATCGTCGACTTGTCGCTCTTCCCTTCACTCGTAGCCGTGATCGTCGCCGACCCCGGAGCCACCGCCAGCACCTTCCCCGTGCTGCTCACCGAGGCGACGTTCTCGTTGCTGCTCGACCAGGTGATGGTGCGGCCATTGAGCTCATCGCCACCCGAGTCGAAGGTCTTCGCCGAGAGCTGCTTCGACTGACCGACCACCAGCGTGGCGGTGTCCGGCGTGACGACCACGCTCGCGACCGGGACGTTCGCCACCGTCACAAGCGTCACACCTGTCACCCCTTCGCTCGTGGCTTCGATGAGCGTGGAGCCGGCTGCCTTGGCGGTGACCGTGCCGCTGGAATTGACCGTGGCGACCCCCGGATCTCGCGAATTCCAGCTGATCGAGCGGCCCGTGAGCGTCTTGCCGTCGGCCGACTTCGGGGTCGCGGTGATCGTACCGGTCTTACCGATCTCGAGTCTCAGCTCGCCCGGATCCATGTTCACGGAGGCGACCGGCACCTTCTTCACCGTGATCGTGGACTTGCCGCTCTTCCCCTCGCTGGTGGCGGTGATGGTCGCCGTTCCCGGCGCCACCGCGGTGACTACCCCCGACGTCGAGACCGAGGCCACGCTCCCCGAGCTGGTGCTCCAGGAGATCGGACGACCCGAGAGCGGGTCGCCATTGGCGTCGGTGACCGTGGCCTTGAGCGATACAGTTTCGCCCACGAAGAGCGTCGCCTCGCCCGGCGAGACCACGACGGCGTTCGCCGGAACCGGCGACACGGTCACCGTGGCCTCGTCCTTCACGCTCCCGCTCGTGGCGGTGATGGTGGCGCTACCCGCGCCGACGCCGTGCACGAGTCCGCTACCGTCCACGGTGGCCACGTTGGCATTGCTCGACTTCCAGTCCACCGGCGCCCCGGAGAGCACGCCGCCGTCCGCGTCGCGTACCGTCGCACCCAGCCGCGACTCCTGCCCCACGGTGAGCGCGAGCGAATTGGAGGAGAGCTCGAGGCTCGCGGGCGGCTTGGGGAGCACCGTGACCGTCGAGTATCCGGCCACTCCCTCCACGCTCGCCGCGATGCGGACCTCGCCCGGAACCACTCCCGTCACGGCGCCTTCGTCCGTGACGACCGCGATGTCGGGGTGCTCGCTGTGCCAGAAGATCTCCCTTCCGGTGAGCGCGTTGCCGTCCGCGTCCTCGGGAGTCGCCGTGAGCGTAGTGCTCGAGCCGATGTACACCGTGTCGGCCGCCGGGCTCACCGCCACGGAGGCGACGCCACCCAGCTGGACGCCGGTGGAGTCCTTCCCGCACGAAGCGAGCAGTACCGTGCCCGCCAGAGAGAGGAAGGAGAATAGACGAACTGCAGATGCTGGAGCGCGCATTGATTCACACCCGGTTCCTGGCGCAATAGCCCGCGAGTCGGGGCGGCGGAGGAGACGTAGAGCTAGGTAACATAGCATTCCTCCCTGCTGCCCGATTTGCAAGCAGCGGGCCGAGGGGCGGGGGAGGGAGAAATGAGAAAGCAGAAAGCAGAAAGCAGTGAGAAGCCGAGGGTTCAGGAGGCAGGGTTCAGGGTTCAGGAACTGCCCCGTGATCGAGATCTCACCCCCGAGGTAGTCACTGAACCCTGAACCCTGCCTCCTGAACCCTGTAGTTACGAACCCTCTAGCCCCTCCTGCTTTCTGCTTTCACCCTCCCCCACCTTGCCCTCTCCCCCACCCCCCCATACCCTCATGTCACCTGTCGGTTACTTTCACGGGGGAGAATATGGCGCGAGGGGCGGACGGGACGAAGGAGAGGTTGGTCGAGGCGGCGGAGAGGCTGCTGGTCAGGGACGGGCATCGGGCCGTGGGGGTGAACGCGGTGGCGGCGGAGTGCGGGGTGGACAAGGTGCTCATCTACCGGTACTTCGGCGGGCTGCCGCAGTTGCTCGAGAGGGTGCGCGAGAGACAGCAGCTGTGGCCCGCGCTCGGGGAGGAGACCGAAGGAGCGCGGTCGCTCGACGTGGCGCTCAGCAGGTCGCTACTGGCGATCGCGCGCGAGTTGCGCGAGAATCCGCTCGTCAGGGAGGCGGCGCTCTGGGAGGGCGCCGAGTCGAACCCGCTCACGGAAGGTCTGGCGGCGCAGCGCGAGCGCGAGATGGATGAGCTGCTCGAGCTGGTGCGCTCGCGCTTCCGCGTTCCCACTTACCTCGACGTGCAGGCGCTCGTAGCTCTCCTCGCCGCGGGGCTCATGCATCTCTCCACTCGTCCCTCGGAGTCCGCGAAGCTCTTCGGACTCGACCCCAACTCGGATGCCGACTGGCAACGCCTCGAGAAGATGACCGCGTCCATCACCCGCGTCCTCACCGGCCCCGCCGATTGATGTCCGGAACTCGCTCAACCGTCATCCCCGCGAAAGCGGGGACCCATGTTCTGGCCCGCTAACATGGGTCCCCGCTTTCGCGGGGATGACGCTACCTGGTGTGCAGTTGCCTGCTTTCTGCTGTCTGCTCTCTGCTTCCTCATCCCCTCCTTCCCTCCGTGACCACCTCACCACCTTCCACACCCGGAATAGAGGTTCGCTCGCTCACGAAACTCTACGGCGACTTCGTGGCCGTGAGCGATCTCTCCTTCAGCGTCGCGCCTGGCGAGGTGCTCGGACTCGTGGGACCGAACGGCGCCGGGAAGACCACCACGCTTCGCTCGCTCTGCGGGATCATCCGGCCCACGAGCGGCGACATCTCGGTGGGCGGACACGACCTGCTGCAAGAGCCGGTAAAGGCCAAGGCGTCGCTCGCCTTCATCCCCGATGAGCCGCACCTCTTCGAGTATCTCACCGTCGAGGAGCACCTCCGCTTCACCGCGCGCGTCTACGAGGTGGACGACGCCGCCGAGCGAATCCCGCCGCTCCTGCACGAGCTGGAGCTCGAGGAGAAGCGGCGCGCGCTGCCGGGCGAGCTCTCGCGCGGGATGCGACAGAAGCTCGCCATCGCCTGCGGTCTCCTTCATCAGCCGCGCGCGCTGATCTTCGACGAGCCGCTCACCGGTCTCGATCCGGCGGGGATGCGCAAGATGAAAGCGACCATCACCGCGCGCGCCGCGGCAGGTTCGGCGGTCATCCTCAGCTCGCACCTCCTGCAGCTCGTCGAGGAGCTCTGCACGCGCATCCTCATCATCCAGAACGGCCGGCTCGTGGCGATCGGCGCGCTCGACGAGATCATCACCGAGCGTCCGCAGCTCGCCGGCCGCGGGCTGGAGGAGATCTTTCTCGCGCTCACCGGCGGATGATCGGCCCCTTCCTCTGGCTCACCTGGCGCGGCTTCCGCAACCGCACCATCCGTCAGCTCCAGCGCGTGCGTCAGCCGCGCTACGCCGTCGCGATGCTCGCGGGGCTCATCTACTTCTGGTGGATCTTCTTCCGCCCCGACCGCCCTCGTCCCATGGCGAACGCGATCCCCGGCGGCGAGTCGGCGGAGCTGCTCCTCACGGTCTTCTCGCTCGGGCTCGCGCTCATGGTAGCGAGCTTCTGGCTCCTGGGCAGCGACAAGCCGCCGCTCGCCTTCACCCAGGCCGAAGTGCAGCTCCTCTTCCCCGCGCCCATAACGCGACGCCAGCTCGTGGAGCTCAAGCTCTTCCAGGCGCAGCTCGCGATCATCCTGAGCACGGTGGTGTGGGTCGTTCTCCTTGGCCGGCGCGACGAGGGCGTGCTGCAGAGCGGGATCGCGCTCTGGATTCTCTTCACGACGATGCACCTGCACCGCGTGGGCGCATCGCTCGTGCGCACGAGCACCTCGGGTCACGGAGTAGCGGGCGCGAAGTACAATCGCTGGACGCTCATCGTGCTCGGCGCCGTGATAGCAGCCGTGCTGTGGAGCGTGCTGGCCGCTTACCCCTCCCTCCGTGCCGCGGCTAATGGTGGAGACTTCGTAGGTGCGCTGAAGGATCTGCTGCACCGGCCGGCGATCGCGGCGGTGCTCTTCCCATTCAGGCTCGTGCTCGCGCCGATCCTCACGCACTCATCGATGGAGTGGCTGCGCGCGATCCTCCCCGCGCTGCTGATATTGCTGCTGCACGTCCCCTGGGTGCTGCGCACCGACGCCGCCTTCGAGGAAGCGGCCGCCGAAGCCGCGGCGAAGCGCGCGGAGCGAATGGAGGCGATCCGTTCGCGGCGCGGGCGTGTACGCGCTCCGCGCGCGAGCGGCACGCGCACCTGGCTCCCGCTCGCGCCACACGGCCGCCCCGCGAACGCCATCGTCTGGAAGAACATCGTGGCCATCGCGCGCACAGTTCCGCCATCCACCGCCGGGATGGTGGTGGCAGGAGTGGTGGTGGCGCTCATCGCGATGTTCATGATCGCGCCCAACGTGCACGACACCACCACCGTTGCCGCGATCCTGATGCTCTTCGGCGCGGGCTTCCTCGTGGTGGCCGGTCCGCTCTGGATCCGCAACGACCTGCGCCTCGACATGCTGCGGCTCGAGCTGCTCCGCGCCTACCCGCTCACCGGCACATCGATAGTGCGCGCCGAGCTCGTGGCGTCCACGGTAGTCCTCACGCTGTTGCAGTACGTGCTGGTAATAGCATCGTACTTCGCGCTCTGGCGCGGCGGCCCGATGGAGCTCACGCCCTCCGAGCGCACGGCCGCTCTCATCGTGGTCATACTCGTCGCCCCCGCCGTGAACGCCGCGAACCTCCTGGTGCAGAACGCGGCCGCCCTTCTCTTCCCCGCCTGGGTGCGACTCGGCCTCTCTCGCCCCGGCGGCGTGGAAGCCATGGGTCAAGCGATCGTGACCACCTTCGGGTCGATGCTGGTGCTCGCCTTCCTCCTGCTCGTCCCCGCCGTGCTCGGCCTCATCTTCGGTTTGATTCTCCTGGCCCACGTGGGTTACTGGGGTCTCGTCCCCGGCGCGGCGCTCGGTGCAGGGCTCGTCTTCGGGGAGATCTGGTTCATCACCCGCTGGCTCGGTTCCGCGTTCGAGAAGCAGGAGCCGGGGTTTGGGAAGGAGGACGAGTAATCGTCGTGGCTGGTATGCTTGGTCTGCGGGGGAGGAGGACAACCCGCGGTTCATCTCGGCCTGGAAGCTTGGTCTGCGAGGGAGAGGGCAGCCCGCGGTTCACGCGGAGGTCGCGGAGGGAACTACGAGAGGGTCGCGGAGAGAACCCTGCGTGACAAGTACTCCGGTCCTCTTCCGAGATCTCGATGGGGATAGCTCGGTCTGAATGGGGGAACTGCTCCCGCACTTCGAGTCCTGCCCGCCCGGGCAGAACCGGAGGCGAGGGAGCAGTTCCCCAAAACTCACCTGACTCTCACTGGCAGTGATGCCGGAACGGAGAGCGGAGGCCAGATCGAAGAGGTGCCCCTCCGCGTCCTCTCGCTTTACCCCTCCGCGACCTCCGCGTGAACCGCGGGCTGCCCTCTCCCTCGCGAACCAAGCATCCAGGCCGAGATGGATTACCCACGCCCCCCCGGCCCGATCACGTCACTCCCGAAGCGTGCACGGAGCTCGTCTACGGCGCGGGAAAGGGCACGATCGCGCGGCGTCTCGATTCGGGGCTCGGCTCCAGCCCCGTCATCGAAGAGGGCGAGCTGTGACGGCGAAGGGTCGCCCACGAGAGAGGAGAGCGACACACCGAGCAGCCGCGCGGGGCAGCGGCGGTTCGTACGGAGACGGCGGAGGATGGTGCGGGCCGTTTCGAAGATCACCCGGTCCGACACCACCGGCTCGGGGAGAGTGCGCCTCCCTTGCCGCGTACGGAAGTCCGCATCGCGGAGCTTCACGGTGATCGTGCGCGCCGAGAGTCCGTCGGCGCGGAGATCGGCGGCGGCGCGGCTGGCGAGTCTGAGCAGCGCGCGCTCCAAGTCGGTGTCATCGGAGATGTCGCGCGGGAAGGTGTCTTCGCGACTGATGCTCCTCTGTTCCTCGCGCGGCGCGACGTGGCCGCGATCGACGCCGCGGACCCGGTCGTAGAGCCAGCGTCCCTCGCGCTCGCCGAACCACTGGATGAGCAACGACAGCTCCTGCTCGAGAACGTGCTGCACGGTGCGCAGGCCCGCGCGGTGGAGTCGCTCCTGGAACTTCGGTCCGATGAGCGGGATGTCGGCGAGGTTGAAGCGGAGCATGAACTCCGCTTCCGTCCCCGGTTCCACGATGTGCACGCCGGTGGCGTCGTTCCCCGGCTT
>DASSNL010000180.1:0-9035 GCA_035688075.1 Gemmatimonadaceae bacterium | reverse complement strand
CGACACTGCTGGACGAGCTCGCGAACCTTGCACGGAGAGAACCATGCGACAATTGCGACAATTCGGATATTCGCTTGTCATCCTTGCGGTTGCCGCCGCCACCATCACTGCGTGCAGCGATGGCACCGCACCGGCGACTGACGACGTTACCGACACCAGCCTCGCCACCGATCTCGCGGCTTCGGCTGGTGACGCGATCGCCACAGACGTCAGCGACATGGTCGACAACGAGCAGTTCAGCAGCGCGAGTGCCGACCTGGCGATGGATGCGACAGCCTCGGGCAACGACAATCTCACGCGGAGTCGTACGCGTACCTGCTACGATGCTGGCGGAAACGTCGTCACCTGCGGAGAGGGACTGACGGCATCGGCGCTCGTCGAGGTGCGGGTCGATGGGTCCAGGTCAGGCGACCACTTCACGGCGGTCGTGCACCGGCAGTTGCGCGACTCCGTGAGTGGCATCGGCAGCGAGTCGACATCGCGTACGCACAATGGTTACGGGGCCGGCCAGGACACCGCCACGTACACGCACGACCTCACGACACGAGTCGCCGCGATCGCCGCATCCGACACGGTGCTGGACCTGGTGTTCAACCTCCCGCACGCGAACAATCCCTGGCCCGTATCCGGTCAGGTCATCCGAAACGTGGACGCGACGTTCACCGTCACCCGTGGCGCAACGAGGACGCGTAACATCGCGCGCCGTGTAGTGGTCACCTTCCCGGCCGACGCCCAGGGAAATGTGCCGATCGAGTTGGGCACGCTGAGCTGCACGTTGAATCTCGTGACGCACGAGGTGACGGGGTGCACGGGGAGTTGACGAAGGCGACGCAGCGGCGGCGTCAGGTCTTGCATCGCATCAGCCAGCCGGCGGCTGGCAATCGGTAACGCCGTCATCCCCGCGAAAGCGGGGACCCATGTTCGGCTGGGCAACATGGGTCCCCGCTTTCGCGGGGATGACGGCGGGCACGACGTAAGACCTGAGCCCGCCTTCCATTAATGCGCGCCTTACGGCGCTAGCCGCGGGCCGTCCGGTCGGCGCTCTTCGAGAGAGCCGCCGCGCACCGGCTGCGCCGCGGTCTGTGTGCGCGGCGCTTCGGTCGCGGCGTGCCGGGCGGCCCAGTCGAGCGCGTAGTCGGCGACTTCTTCCCATCCAGCCTGGGCGGGCATAAGGTGCGAGCGGCCCGGGAACTCCTTCACCTCCGTGACGGTGCGCGACTTGTAGTGCCGCGCATTGGAGCGCTGCACCGACGGCGGCATGAGATGGTCCTCGGCGCCGGAGATGAAGAGCAGCGGTGCGCGAGCGTCGTTGTGATAGTCGACGTAGATGTCCTGAGGCCCGGGGATGAAGTTGGCGAGTGCACTGCCCCAGACGATCCTACCCGATGCCGGGACGTGATAGCGCTCGTAGGTCGAGCGCGCCTCCTCCTCGCTGAACGTGTTCGTGAACGTGTAGCGCCACTGCTTGTAGGTGAGCCCCACCGCCTTGTGGCGGTTCGCCGGGTTATCGAGCACTGGGAAGAGTGAGCGCAGTTGCGAGAGGGGAGTCACGAGGACGCCCTCGGTCGCCGCCGAGTCGAGAGTCACGCCCGCGGCGCCGAACCCGTGGTCGAGCAGTAGCTGCAGGAACGCTCCGCCGGCGGAGTGGCCAATCAGAATCGGCGGCGTGGCGAGCCCGCGCAGGATCTGCTCGAGGTGGTCGATGATCATCGGCACGGTCAGCCGCTCGATGGGTGACGGGTCGCGGTTCAGCGCCTCGACCTCCACCTCGAGGCCAGGGTACGCGGGAGCGAGCACGCGATATCCCTTGGCTTCGTAGTACGGGATCCAGTGCTCCCAACTGCGGGGCGTCACCCAGAAGCCGTGGATGAGGACGATCGTGTCGGGCGCGACGGGCGACGTGCGCATCGTGGCCGCGTCGGGAGCAGAGTCGGCGGGCGTGGGCATGGGGCACTCTCCGGGCACAGGCGGGCGTCGGGCGGCTGCGCCACCTGGTGCGGCGTCACGACGTCTGGGAGCTCGCCAGGGTACTTGGAACTGATGGACAGTCAAGGGCGCCGAGCAGCGAGTAGTGGCGCGAGTTCGAGCGAGTTCCCGGATAGGTGCGCGCATGGAATGCAGTGGGGGTCAGACTTCTTTGCATTCACGTCATCCCCGCGAAAGCAAAACCGTCATCCCCGCGAAAGCGGGGACCCATGTTCGAGCCCGGCAACATGCGTCCCCGCTTTCGCGGGGATGACGTTTTTGCTTTCGCGGGGATGACGGTGGGGGGGTACGACGCGAGCGCTGACTCCGCCGTCAGGGAAACGCAGACGAGGTCGAGCCCGTAGGCTATCGATGAGATTCTGCGGACGCTCTTCGAGGTGGAGATGCCTATTCTCCTGTTCTGCATCCTCATGCTGGCTCTGGCTCCATCGGCGCGGGGCCAGGCACAGCCATCGTCTCCGGACACGCTCGGTAAAGGCGTAGTCCTGGAGCGGCCGCTCGGTCCGTCGGATTCGAACGACTTCACGGTGCGACTCGACAGCGGTATGTCCGTGTTGCTCAGCGTGCAGCAACTCGGTATCGATCTCGTCGTCGAAGTCCGTGCTCCTGACGGCACGCTTCTCCAGGCAGTGGACAGCCCGACCGGTCGCACCGGCGACGAGCGCGTGGAGATCTTCGCCGACCGAAGTGGAGCGTACGGCGTCCGCGTACGTCCGTACGATTCCGGAGAACCGCAGGGTCGGTATCGCCTGACAGTCGTCGAGCTACGGGATGCGCAGGTGACAGCCACGCTTCTCGCCGCCAGGGCGCGTGAGCGCGACGCCGCGGCCGCATGGCTTCGCCGGCGTGCGGCGCGGCTGCCGGATGAGATCGTGCGTTCGCTCCCTCCGCTCGATGAACTGGCCGATCATGCACGCATCATCGCTCTTGGCGAAGCCA
Source organism: Gemmatimonadaceae bacterium (assembly GCA_035688075.1). GTDB lineage: Bacteria > Gemmatimonadota > Gemmatimonadetes > Gemmatimonadales > Gemmatimonadaceae > JADGGM01. The sequence goes on along the minus strand of DASSNL010000180.1, from coordinate 6,110 downwards.
CCCACGGCAGCCGCGAGATATCCGACCTGCGCTTCGCCGTCACCCGCTATCTCGTCCAGCGACATCGTGTCCGGCTGATCGCCATCGAGTACAGCACCAGCCGCCTGGCTGTCCTGAATACGTGGGCGCTCGGTGGAGCGGTGAAGGATGCCGATGTGCAACGCGCGCTCAACTCGGGATGGATCGGCCGGCGGACGTTGGGCGATCTCGTGCGGTGGCTTCGGGAATGGAACGCCGAACATCCCGCGGATCGCGTACGACTCGTGGGCGTGGATCCACAGGACAACGAACGCGCGCGCGCCGAGCTGCTCGCGGTGGTGTCCGCCGCTTACGGCGACAGCGGGATCGCCGGAGTCGACAGCGCAATCCACGAGATCGCCGTCGCCGACTCGCAGGCGTGGGTGTTCGGCGATTCACGCGTCAGCGCGGCGACGTACCGCACGCTCGTCGAGGTGGCTGCGCGTCTCGATTCGGATGCACCACTGCTGGTCAGGCAACTGGGCACCGAGTCCGTAGACGCGGCGCGAGACGCCGCGCGGCAATTCGTCCAGTTCGCGGATTTCAATGCGGAGGGCCGTAGCATCCGGTCACGCGACTGGTACATGGCGGCCAACCTGATGCGAGCCCTCGACGCCGCGCCGGCTGGAACACGTGCGGTCTTCTGGGCGCACAACGCGCACGCCAGTCTCGCTCCCGATCGCGCGCCGCAGGCTCGCACATCGGGGGCGTTCCTGCGTGCAGCGCTCGGGTGTGATTATCGAGCGTTGGCGACGAGCTTCGGGGAGGGAGCGTTCGTGGCCCAACTTCCCAACGACCCGCAGGATCGTCTCGAAGTGTCGTCGCTCCCGCCAGCGCCGCCGGAGACGATCGATGGTGTCATGGGCTCGGTGTATGGAGCGGGTGCCGTAGCAGCGTGGGCCTGCGACCCGCGTCCCCGCGACGTGCCGCCCTGGCTGCAACGCGCCCAGTCACTGCACTGGGTCGGCGGGATATTCGAGCCGGGAAGTCTGTCATCGGAGGCGTTCAGGCCATTCAAGCTCGTGGATGACTTCGACGGCATCTTCTACCTGCCGAAAGTCACAGCCGACCAGATCTTCAGCGATCGACCGGTCGTACCGGCGCGAAGCAGGTGAAGACCGCCGGGGAGCGCGAGTAGCTTCGCTGGTGCGGTGCAGATGGCTAACGGGCCATGTCCTGAATCCGACCACGGCAGTCGAGGAGTGGCCGCCCACGAGCTTGTGAAGACGGCACGATATGCGCATAGTTTCCGTGTCTCGTTGCGCATATCGGAGCCCGCCATGCCGAAGACCAGACCACGAAAGTCGCCCGGCCGCACGCGACGCGCCCGGAACCTTTCGCTCTCCGACGAGGCGGTCGAGCGCGGCGAGCGATACAGCGCGTCGCTGGGGCTATCGCTGTCGGCGCTGGTCGATCAGATGCTCCGCGCGCTCCCGCCAGAGGAGGATCCCGCCGAGGATGAGCTACCGCTGAAGCTCAGGCGACTGCGTGAACTTCTGGTGCGCGACGGCCCACCGGTCGATTGGCGCGAGGCGTACCGTGAGCATGTGACGGACAGGTACCTGCGGGAGAGGAAGAAGTGACCTCGGCGCGCCCACGTCGCCGTCAGCGCGTGCGGGAGCGCGTACCGTCCGCTCCGCCCGTGATTCTCGTCGACACGAACGTGCTGCTCGATGCCGTGCTCGTTCGTCAACGATGGGCCGCCGATGCGGTCGGTCTGCTCGCGGCTGCGGCGCGAGGTGAGGTAGAGGTGGTGGCCAGCGCCCGTGCACTCGCTACGCTCGATTACGTAGCTCGCAAGCGGATCGGCGCTGCTGCGTCGCGGTCGGCAATGGTCGAGCTGATGACGATGGTCTCCATAGCGGAGGTGGGTAGCGAAGATGTGCGCTATGCATTGTCATCGACGATCGCCGATTTCGAGGATGCCTTACACGTCGCTGCCGCGCGCCGAGCCGGCGCCCGCGCGATAGCCACGCGAGATCCTGTCGATTACAGGAACAGCCCGATTCCGGCGCTCGCTCCCGCGGCGGCGCTTGCGGTTGCGATGGCGCGTAAATCGACTACGCAGCCAAATGGGGATCGGCGTCCGTGATGCCTGACCAGAACTGAAGCTGGCGAGCCAGGCGTTCGGTCCGCATTTTCACGCATGGACTGACACCGCCGGCGGATGAGCTCTGCGCCGCGCAGTGACGACGAACGAGGAAGGTACAATGCGCGATCGCTTGTCCAAGCTGGCGAAGGTTGCCGGCATCCGGCTTCTCGCCTCGATCCTGGCGGCAGTCGTCATCGTCTACACCCACGTGCGTCCCGGCCTGATCGAGTTCTGATCGCGTCGGATATGATCGAACCGCTCACCACCCTCTTTCGGCCTGTCGGGCAGGCGGAGCCCGACCTGATAACGGCCGCCGGCTTTCGCCGCTTTCCTCCGCGGCTCTCGGGGCAGCCGATCTTCTACCCGGTACTCACCGAGACGTACGCTGTAGAGATCGCGCGAGACTGGAATACGCGCGACGAGGCCTCCGGCTTTGCTGGTTACGTACTTCGGTTTCGAGTCGAGACGGAGTTCCTCCAGTGCTATCCTGAGCGGGTCGCGGGCGCGGCGCGGCACCGGGAACTCTGGGTGCCGGCAGAGGAGCTCGAGGAGTTCAACCTTCACATCCGTGGTCCGATCGAGGTCGTGGCCGAGTTTCACGGGCGAGCAAACGATGAGTAGAGGAGAGCATTCGCGTGAATGAGGTAGAACCAGTTCGACGACGCTTCGAGATGCCCCTGTTGCTCCTGTGCGGCTTTGGGCTCTCCGCCTTCATCTCGGCCATTGGAGTAGTCGCCTATGTTCTGATGGCGCTCACGCTGCCGTTTTCCTCCTCCTACAGCATTGAAGGACACCCTGCCACGCGCTCGGAATTTCTGCACGCCATGTGGCCGCTGTTCGTCGCATTCCCGCCCATCCTCCTGCTCTTCGGTGCGATCGCGTACGCGCTGTGGCGCGAGCGGCCGTGGTCGCGCTGGTTGATGCTCGGCTTCTGGGGCGTGAACGTGCTCGCCGGCGTCGGTATCGCTCTCTCGCCGCTCGCGCAAGAATCTGGGGCGTGGGCATCCGTGATTGCCTACTCGCTAATGCTTGTGGTGGCGTGGTGGTACCTCTACCGGAAGCCAGGCGTCGTCGCGTACTACCGGCTACTCGAGGAGCAGGCGAAGACACGCGTGCGCGACTGGGCCCCAATGGGGTCGTGACCGGTCGCTCTACCGTGCACACCGAATGATGCGATTTTCTGAACTCTGCCTCGTGGTCTTTACATGCTCGCTATCGCTCGGTGCCTGCAACAGCGACGCGCCCAGCGAGTCACCGCTCAGCGACCCGCGCGGGCTGATCCTCCTGGGAACGGTCGCCTTTCCCGCGGAGCTCTGGGTCATGCGTCCAGATGGCAGTGGGCTCCGTCGGCTCACGAATGACTCCATCAACGATCTGGGTGGCAACTGGTCGCCCGACGGGCAATCGATCGTGTTCACTCGCTGGCAAGACAGTGCGGGGGGACCGAGCGACTACCGCTCCGATGTCTTCGTCATGAACGCTGACGGTAGCGGTATGCGCCGGCTGTACTTCGCAGAGGGCTGGGCGTCCGGGCCGCGCTGGTCGCCTGATGGGCGCACCATCGCGTTCGCACAGGGGAACCGGATGCTGGACTACTATGTCGACACCAGCACCCACGTCTACATGATGAATTCCGATGGAAGCGGAGTGCACTTCGTGGCGCCGCACGGTGAGAGCTTCGCGCCCGACTGGGCACCAGACGGTACGCGGCTGCTCTTCCTTGCAAGACGTCCCCCTGAACGCCCCGCGTTGTCCATCTACACCATCCGCCCCGACGGTACGGACGAACGGCTAGTCGGAGGCGACTCGGCGTGCGTCAGGGATGTGCACGATGCATCCTGGTCACCCGATGGAACTCGCATCGTCTACCGCTGCAGCGACGCACCGGATTACATCATCAAAGTCATCCATGCCGATGGGACATCACCGGTGCAGCTCAGCTTCGTGGACATGGAGCACCAGTACGGGATGTTCGACTTGAGTCCCGTCTGGTCGCCGGATGGTGCCCAGATCGCTTTCGGCTCCACCCGTACGACATCTCTGACCGCGCCCTGGATAATGGACACGACGGGTGCCAACTCCTCGCCGATTGGCGGCCAGGAGATGCGGGGGTTCATTCCCGTGGATTGGGGGGCGGTGCCGCGGTGACGGATCCCTGGCTCGATCCGTAATCCGTGATGGCCGAACGAATCAGAAGGCTGGTCCGGTTCGGATGACTACCGCGACACCCACGATGGGGTGCTGACCCCATCGCTATCCATGACCGGATGCGGCGAGATGCGAACAGGAGCGCCCAGGATAATTCGTGATCACCGACAATCGGGAGTCACGGATTACAATGAGTGCATTGATCGGCAAGGTTGCAATCGTAACGGGGGCAAGCTCGGGGATCGGATTCGCGACGGCGAAGTTGTTCGCCCGCGAAGGAGCACGCGTCGTCGTCAACGGGCGGCGCGAAACAGAGCTGAGAGAGCTGGTCGCGCAGATCGAAGGGGACGGCGGCGAGGCTGTCGCCGTGGCCGGTGATGTACGCGAAGAGCAGCTCGCAAGCGCGCTGGTCGACACGGCGGTCGGTCACTTCGGTGGGCTCGACATCGCCTTCAACAACGCCGGCTCCATCGGTGAGGCCGGGCCGATCGGCGATCTCTCGTTGGCCGGGTGGCGCGATGCCATCGACACGAATCTCACCAGCGCCTTCCTCGGCGCCAAATACCAGATACCCGCGATGCTCGAGCGGGGAAGCGCTTCGCTCATCTTCACATCGACCTTCGTGGGACACACCGTAGGCTTTGGTGGGATGTCTGCGTACGCGGCGAGCAAGGCGGGACTCATCGGCCTCATGCAGGTGCTCGCCGTGGAGGTCGGGGCGAAGGGCGTTCGTGTGAACGTGATCGTGCCAGGCGGGACGGACACGCCATCGAACGTGGCCAACGCGCCGGACGCCGCTCCGGAAACGCGAGCGTTCGTGGAGGGACTTCATGCGCTCAAGCGACTGGCAACGCCGGAGGAGATCGCGCAGTCGGCGCTTTATCTAGCCTCGGACGCGTCGTCCTTCACGACTGGGGCCGTTCTGCGCGTGGACGGTGGAGTGTCGATCAGCAGAAGCTGAGCGGACGCGGGGCGTCGGGTAGCGGTTGACGCACTCCGTCGTTGATCACCATAATGGTCGCGAGCCCGGAGGTGCCGCGTGGTACGCATATCGCGCTCGACTCGGAAGGTGCTCGCTGATTGCTCCTACTTCCTCGGCTCCGTCTGGGGTGCCGCGGGCGCGTTGAAGCTGATCTTCGGAGTTCGCATCACCTTCCCACTCTTCCCACCCATCGGTCTCGAGCGGGTGTCGCCGGGACCCGCCATCGCTGTCGCCTTGGGCCTCTTCGCTCTGGGCGCCTGGCTGGGGCGGGGGACGGAGGCGGCTGCCGACCGCCGAGAGATACAATCGCTCGAGCCGTCGCACGAGGCGCAGCTGGGTGCCGGTGGCGTGGTTGCCACGCCAGCTTCGTCCGCAGCGAGGGCCGCAGCGCCGGCCACGCGGTCACCGTCAGCTAGGAGGGAGTGATGCACCGCCTATCTTTTCGAGCGCTCCCCATCGCGGGAATCGCAGTGATCTTCGCCGCGGCCTGTCAGTCAGCAGAGGAGCCAGCTCCGGAGTGGGAAGCAGAGTTGCTCGGCGCTCGGATCCCGACTGTCGTAGCCCCTGGGACAAGTTTCCGACTGGTTGCCTACTTCGGCCACGGCACCTGTGACGTAACCGAGCCGGTCACGAAGGTGGCACCCAACGAGGCGAGTATTGGCATGCGGATTCGCCAGCTGTCGGTCCCGGCGGGGATGGCGTGTCCCGACGTCCTCCTCAGGGATTCGGTCGTGGTGAGCGTAGCGCCGCCGGTGACACTCCCGTACACCGTGCGCCTGCAGCGCGCACAACTCCCCGACAGTGTGTTAGTCGTGCGCGCGGCGAAGCCGGCTGGATGACGGAGCGAGTCACCCGCGGAGCGTCTCGTGC